>NZ_SGXD01000002.1:300000-600000 GCF_004216915.1 Motilibacter rhizosphaerae | reverse complement strand
TGGGCAGCCACGTGTCCCACGTCGCGGTCGCCGCCGTCGTGGTGCTGCTCGCCGTCGGCTACCTCGGCTACGACCTGCGGGCGCGGCGCCGGTGACCGCGACCCTCGAGCGCACCGCCACCGAGCGCGCCACCCGCCCCTGGGGACCCCCTGCCGTCGTCCTCGCCGTGGTCGTGCTCGTGCTCGCCGCGCTCGTCGGCGGGGCCGTGACGCACGAGAAGGAGGTGGGCGTCCCGGACGCCGGCGTGCTGGTGACTTGGGGGCTGCTCCTCACCCGGCTCGTGACCGACCTCGCCGGGCTGTCGGCCGCCGGGCTGCTCCTGCTTGCCGCGGTGCTGCTGCCCAACGCCGAGGGTGCGCTGCGGGGGAGCGGGTTCCACGGCGTACGCCGGGCCGGGCAGCTCGCCGCCGCCTGGGCCGTCGCCGCCCTCGTCGAGGCCGTCCTCACCGGCGCCGACATCGTCGGGACCTCGGTCGGCAAGGTGCTGGCGCCCACGCTGCTGCGCCAGACGGTCGACGCCGTGCCGCAGGTGCGCGCGCTGCTCGTCCAGGCCGCGCTGGCCGCGGTCCTGGCCGTCGCCTGCCGCTTCGTCGTCACCGCCGGCCGGGCGGTCGCGCTGCTCGTGCTGGCCCTCGGCACGCTCGTCCCGCCGCTGCTCACCGGTCACTCGGCCGCCGCCGGTGACCACATGCTCGCGATCTCCGCGCTCACCGTCCACGTGCTCGCGCTCGCGCTGTGGCTCGGTGGCCTGGGCGCCCTGGTCTGGATGCGTCGCCGGTCTCCGGAGGCGCGCTCGTTCCCGCTGGCAGTGAGCAGGTTCAGCGGCCTCGCCCTGTGGTGCGCCGTCGCCGTGGGCGTCTCCGGCGTCGTCAGCGCGTGGCTGCGGCTGGGCAGCTGGACGGCGATCACCACCACGGCGTACGGCGGGCTCGTCTCGCTGAAGACCGCGGGGTTCCTCGCGGTCGCTGCCGCCGGTGCCCGCCACCGGTCGCACACCCTGCCGCGCCTGCAGGAGGACCGGCGGGCCTTCAGCCGCCTCGCGGCGGGCGAGGTCCTCGTCATGGTCGCGACCGTGGGGCTCGCGGTCGCGCTGGGGCGCACGCCGACGCCCGCGCCCTACGACGAGGCGAGCGACGGCACCGACGGCGTCTCGCTGGTCCAGGCCGAGCTCGGGTTCGCCCCGCCGCCGCACCCGTCGCTCTGGCACTACGTCACGGCCTACGAGGTCGACGGGTTCTTCCTGCTCTTCGTGCTCGTCGCGGGGATCCTCTACGCGCAGGGCGTCCTCGCGCTGCGCCGGCGCGGCGACTCGTGGGCGCTCGGCCGCACCGTCTCCTGGTACGCCGGCCTGGCCCTCGTGCTCTACACGACCTGCGGAGGGCTGGCGGCGTACTCGCACATCCTGTTCAGCGCCCACATGGTCGCCCACATGGTGCTCGTCTCGGTGGCGCCGATCTTCCTCGTCCTCGCGGCACCGACCACGCTCGCGCTGCGGACGCTGCCCGCCGGCTCCGGTGCCGGCGACCGAGGCCCTCGGCAGGCGCTGGTCGCCGTGCTGCACAGCAGGTTCGCCCGCGTCATGACCAACCCGGTCGTGGCCTCGCTGCTGTTCATCGGCAGCCTGTTCGGGCTGTACTTCACGCCGCTGCTCGACCTGCTGATGAGCTGGCACATCGGCCACACGCTGATGGACGCGCACTTCCTCGCCGTGGGCACGCTGTTCTTCTACGTGCTCGTCGGCGTCGACCCGTCGCCGAAGCCGCTGCCGCACCTGGCCCGGCTCATCCTCGTGTTCCCCGTGATGGCGTTCCACGCGTTCTTCAACGTGGCGCTGCTCGAGGAGAACGAGGTGCTGGCCAAGGGCTACTACACCCGGCTCGGCAACCCGTACGGCGTCAACCTCCTGCACGACCAGCAGTCCGGCGCGGCGCTCGGCTGGTCGCTGGGGGAGGTGCCGATCCTGCTCGTGATCGCCGCCGTCTTCGTCGCCTGGGTACGTGCCGACGAGCGCGAGGCGCGCCGGCGTGACCGTGCCGCCGACCGGGCCGTCGAGCGCGGCGAGGAGGACGAGCTCGCGAGCTACAACGCGTGGCTCGCCGCGATGAACGAACGGGCAAAGGGGCGTTGACCGCGCGCTGACACGCGCCCACGCTGGGGTCCTCGCACCCCGGAGCGTGCCATGCCCGTCCCCGTCTTCGCCGATCCCGCCGCCGAGCGACCCAGCGGCCTCGTCCCGCCCGCCGTCGACCTGAGCGGTGTCACGGAGATCCGTGTGCACGGGGTCGGCGGGTCCACACCCGCTGCACTGCTGGGCGATCTTGCCCCGCAGCAGGTCGCCGGGGACTCCACCGCCGGGTTCTACCGCACCGCGGACTCGCACGGCCGCCACGTGGAGGGCTACTCCTGGGGCGGCATCACCTCGCGCAGCAGCACGCGCGTGCTCTGGCTGCTGCTGCTGCCCTTCGTGCTCGCCAACCTCGCCGGGTGGACCTGCTCCCCGGGGGTGCGCCGCCGCCCCTGGGCGGGGTTCCTCTTCCGCTGGTTCGCCCGCGTGGCAGCCCTCGCCATGACGCTGAACCTCGTCGTGCTCGTCGCGCTGCTCTCCGAGGACCTGGTCGGCTACCAGTGCAGCAGCCAGCAGAGCTGCAGCCGCCGGCACTGGGAGCTCGCGCCGCTGCGCTGGTCCTCCGTGGTGGGCCACCCCGAGCGCGCCCTGGCCCTCGCGACCGTCGTCCCCCTCGCGCTGCTGGGCGTCCTCGCGGTGCTCTCGGTCCGCAACCGGGCGAGGTACGACGGCGTGGTCTCCCGTCGCCAGCACTCCGCCGAGCCCCATCCGAGCGCCGCTTCCCTGCCGAAGGGCCTGCAGGACCAGCACTTCTGGCACGGCGCCCCGGCCGTGCGCCGGCTTTCCCACCTCCACCTCGGCGCGGGGACGGCGACGGTCGCCCTGCTGCTCACGGCGACGGCCGCCCGCCCCGGCGGCGTGCTCCTGCGGGTGCTGGCCGGTGGCGTGGTCGTGGCCGCCGTGGGGCTGCTGGCGCTCGACCCGGCCCTGCCCGACCGCCGCGCCGACCGTCCCGCCGCCGCCGTCCTCCTCGCCGGCTGCGCCGCCGCCGCCTGGGCGCTGGTCGCGGCGTGGGTCGCCCCGGCGTACGACCACCTCCCGGGTCCGCTGCCCGGGCTGCGTCGCATCCTGGGGGCGACGTACGCCGGCGTCCTCGCGCCCATGCTGCTGCTGGGGCTGCTCGTCCTCGCCGTCGTGGTCCTCGACCGCGCCGAGGGGCGCCCGGAGCACCGGCTGTTCCGCTGGGCGCCGCCGCTGGTCGCGCTGGCCACGGGGCTCGCCCTGCTCAACGCCGTGCTGCTCGGCATCGCGATCCGCTTCGCCGCCCTGCTCGGCGAGGTGCGCTGGACCAACGACCCGGTCCGCGACGGGGGCTCCGGCACCGTCGTCGCGCTCTCGCCGTTCGTGCGCTTCGCCCTGCCCTGGCTGACGGTCGTGCCCCTCGCGGCCGTGCTCCTCTTCGCCGCCGTCGAGGTCGCCTCGTGGGCCTGGCACTCCCGCCCCAGCGCCGTGCGCGCCCTCGCCGTCGAGCTCGGCGCGGACGCGGGGCAGCGGCCGGGCCACTGCGTACCCGAGGAGTGGTGGGTGCCCGCCACCACCGAGGGGCCGCGCTTCGTGCGCCAGCACGCCCTCGCCCGGCGCCGGGCGCGCGCCGTGCACGACCTCAGCTACCTGCTCAGCGTGCTCGCGGTCCTCGACATCGGGATCCCCGTCGTCGTGCTGGCCACGTCGGGGACGCCGCACTCGGCGTGGTCCGGGCGCGTCGTCGACCTCGGCACGCTCATCGCGGGCTCGATCCCGCTGGTGCTGCTCGGCCTGCTGCGCGCGGGCTACCGCAACCTCGAGACCCGCCGGCGCATCGGCATCCTCTGGGACGTCGGCACGTTCTGGCCGAGGGCGTTCCACCCGCTCGGACCACCGTCGTACGCCGAGCGCGCCGTCCCCGAGCTGCAGGAGCGCATGGGCTGGATCGCCGACTCCGGCGGGCGCGTCGTGCTCGCCGCGCACTCCCAGGGCACGGTCCTCGCCGCGGCGGCGCTGCTGCAGGACTCCGGCCGTCCCGCGCGCGACCGCGTCTCGCTGGCGACGTTCGGGTCGCCGCTCGTCCGGCTGTACGCATGGGCGTTCCCGGCGTACGTGTCCCCGGCGGTGCTCGCGACGCTGGACCAGGGGCTCAGCGGGTGGCGCAACTTCTGCTACGCCAGCGACATGATCGGCGGCCCCGTGCACGTGCCGTCCGTCGACGTCGCGCTGCCCGACCCGCAGAGCTGCTGGCACAGGTACGGCCAGCCGCCGCCCCCGCCGCTCGGGCACTCCGGCTACTGGCAGGACGCCCGGGTCTGGCGCGAGATCGACGGGCTGGCCGCGGGGCTCGTCGGCCCCGCGACCGTGCCGCCCGCCCGCATCGACCTCACGACCGCCCAGCGCGTCAGCTCGCCGCCACCACCAGCGAGCCTCAGCTCCCCACCACCAGCGAGCCTCAGCTCGCCTTGACCGCCAGCACCGGGCACGGCGCGTCGAGCAGGATCCGCTGCGCGCTGCTGCCCATGACGAGCTTCGCGACGGGGGACCGGCGGCGCAGGCCGATGACGATGAGCTCGGCGGAGGTCTCCTCGGCGACCTTGAGCAGCGCGTCGGCCGCGTCGTCGGTGTCGAACTGGCGGACCGAGAACTGCACGCCCTCCTCGGTCAGCGCCGCGGAGACCTGGTCGAGCGTCTTCTCGTCGGCGAAGGTGTCCTTCGCGTAGTTGTGCCCGACCGCGGTGTTGACGATGACGAGGTCGGTCGAGCGCAGCCGGGCCTCCTTCGCCGCGACCGCGAGGGCCGCCTGGCCCGGCTCGGTGGGGACGTAGCCGACGACGATGCTCATGCTGCTCCTTGGCTGCTCGGGACGGGCGGGCTCGTGCGACGAGCCCCTCCCGCTTGTGCCCTTGATCATCGCGGGCGGAACCCGCGGGCGCCACCGCCTCACCCCAGGCGTGGCGGGGCGAGCGGCGCCAGGGCCAGGGCCGTCGCCCAGCACTCGACCAGGACGACGTCGCCCGCGCTCGTCCGCGCGGCGTACGCGACCCGCCCGCGCCACCCGCCGTCCGGCCCCCGTCCCCAGGCGAGCAGCACGGCCGGCCAGCGACCCGGGTGCCCCTCGGGGTCCTGCACCCAGCAGTGCTGCGGGGTGTCGCCGGTGCGGCTCGGCGGCGGCACGGTGCGCTCGCTCAGCGGCGTCCCCCGCCGCCACCCCATGCCGCCCGCCACCGCCCCAGCATGGCAGAGGGTCGTACGCCTGTTCGAGTCCGACCGTCGGGAGCGGGATGAACCGGACGGTCGTCCGCCCGTCTCCCTCCAGTGTGAAGATGCTCCGCCTCGCTGCCGTCGCCCTCCTCGCGGGCACCGCCGTCGTGCCCGCCCTGCCGGCGAGCGCGGCAGCCTCCACGACCACCGGGTCGGGTGCCACCCTGCAGGGCCCGGGCGGCACGCTGGTCGGCCCGGCTGTCGGCTACCTCACGGTCACCGCCCACCTGACCGACCCGGGCGGAGTGCCGACGGGCAGGAGCTTCTTCGAGAGCAACGACTTCGAGCCGGTCATCGAGTGCCCCTGCGTGCAGGTGAGCAGTCCGGAGCCGCTCGGCGGGGCTCCGCAGTACCTGCGGGCTCCGCTGCGGCTGACGTCGGGCAGCACGACGGACGGCACCTGGAGCGCCCGGATCCCGATCTCCGCGTCGGGCGCGGGGACGTGGTCGCTCGCCTTCGTCGGCCTCCCCGCCCGTGTGGCGCACCCCGAGGCCACCGGCGGCAGCGTCTGGACGCCGCCGAGCGGGGCCGTCCCTGCGGTGACGGTCGCGGGGTCCGACCCCGTGGTCCTCGCGGTCGAGCCGCAGCACCGGGGGCTCCTGCCGCCCCCACCACGGCGGTCGCCTTCGTCGTCTCCGCCCGGACGCGGTCGGGGCACCCGGTCGAGGGCGCGCGCCTCCTCGTGCAGAGCTCGACCTCCGGTGACCTCCTGGACCTGTTCAACCAGCCCGCGTCGGCGGTGCGCACCGGCCGCGACGGGCGCGCGGTGTGGACGGCGCCCGGCCGCGCGATCGGGGGCCAGTTCGAGGTGAGCCGGCCGTTGGCGGGCGCGACGGGCTACGGCCCGGTGCCCTCGGGCGAGACCATCACCCCGGTCCTCACCTCGATCCGGGGCTCGGTCACCGCGCGTCCCGCAGCGACGAGCGTGCGCGCCGGGACCGACGTGCGCGTCACCGGGCGGGCGAACTCCCAGCAGGTCGTCCTCGAGCGGCGGGTGTCGGGGCGCTGGCGGTCGGTCGGTACCGCGTACCTCTCGTCGTGCACGGCGCGCGGGTGCGCGTACCGGCTGACGGCGACGCCGCCCCGCGGCACGTGGACCTACCGGGTGGCGCAGCCGGCCAGCGTCCTCGGGACGTCCTACGCCGCGTCGACACCGTTCACCCTGCGGGGCCGCTAGTCCTTCCGACCTCGGCCAGCACCTGCTCGCGCAGGATGCCCGCGTGGCCGCAGTGCTGCGCGAGCTCGCGGAGGACGTGGAGGTAGACCCAGCGCAGGGGGAGCGGGCCGCGCCGGTTGCCGGGCAGGACGCTGTCGAGGTCGAGCTCCGCGACCGCCGCGCGCGAGGCGGCGCACACCGCGCGGTGCTCGGCGAGCACGCTGGCGATGGTGTCGTCGTCGGCGAGCTCGAACGACTCCTCAGGGCCCACGGGGATGCCGAGCTCGGCGCGCGAGCGGCCGGTGACGGCCTCGGCGAACCACACCCGCTCGACGAAGCTGGCGTGCTTCACCAGCCCGAGCAGCGTGGTCCGGGACGGGACGAGCCGCCGGCGCACCTGCTCCTCGTCGAGCCCCTCGAGGCACTCCTCCAGCGCCGCGCGGTGCTCGTCGAGGAACGCCTCGACCTGCGCCTTGGCCGGCTCGTGCACGACGTCCTCGGATGGCACCCGTGTCCTCCCTCGCCCGGACGGCGATCCTCGCAGAGCGGGGACTCGACGTCGTGCTGATGCCCCACAGGAGGAGCACAGCGGCAGCACGGCCGGGCCACAAGGGCCGGCAGCAGAGTCTCCCCATCGAAGCCCGGCCGCGCACCGCGCCGGGCGCCAGCAGGAGAGGACGCTGCCATGACCGTCACCCAGACCCTCGCCCGCCGCTCCGCCGCGCTCGTCCTCGCCGCTGCCGTCAGCACGGCGGGGCTCGCCGCCACGGTGCCCGCCGTGCGCGCGGAGACGTCGCAGCAGGTCGCCAGCACCGCGTACCGCGCCTGACGGGGCGTCTCTTAGACCGCCCTTAGAGGCGGCACAGGGTCCCGGCAGGTTCGGCGCCGTAGATGGAGTCATCGGCGCCAGGGTGGCGTCGGGAACGGAGGAGTACGCGTGAGATCGACACGAAGGTCGGGCCTCGTCCTGGCCGGCGTCGTGGGCCTCGCCGGTCTCGGCGTCGGCGCCACGATCGGGCCGGTCGCGGCGTCCGCGGCGACCAGCAGCACCACGGCCGTGGGGGACCGCGTCACCGCGATCACGAAGGCGCTCGCGGGCCTCGTCAGCGACGGCACGATCACGCAGTCGCAGGCCGACAAGGTGGCCTCGACGCTGAGCACGGCGCTGCCGCAGCCGCCCGGGCCCGGCGGCTGGGGACCCGGGCGCGGTCACGGTCCCGGCAGGGGCGCCGAGCTCGACGCCGCGGCGACCATCATCGGCGTGACGCCCGAGCAGTTGCGGACCGACCTGCAGGCGGGCAAGACGCTCGCGCAGATCGCGCAGGGGAGGGGCATCAGCCAGTCCACGCTGGTCGACAAGCTGGTGGCGGCGGAGAAGACGCGGATCGCCGCGGACGTGGAGGCCGGGCGGCTCACCCAGGCGCAGGCCGACACGATCATCTCCGGCCTGACCGACCGGGTGACGAAGCAGGTGACGAGCACCCGCCCCGTGGGTCCGGGCGGTCCTGGCGGTCCTGGTGGCCCGCACGGCCACGGCCCCTGGGGCGAGAAGGGCACGGCACCGGCTCCGAGCGGCACCACGGCGCCGTCGGCTCCGGCGACGCCCACGCCCAGCCCGAGCGGGACGCCGACCTGACGGTCGTAGCTCCCAGGAGACCGGCCGGCGGGACCCCCGTAGCCGCCGGCCGGTCGCTCGTGGGTGTGGCACCCCGCTGACGGTCCGAGCGACCTCGGCGTCAGCGGCAATCCCCTGTGTAGCAGACGTACCGGGGTCGCAGAAGGGTTGCGGCAGAAATCGTGGGAATGCCGCTTCGTCCAAGTACTGAACCGGTCTGGTTGCCGCATTCCCGGTCGGTGTACGACACCGGCCGGTCGTGGGTGACTGGCGCTACTCCAGCACGAGGATGACGAAGGCCGCGCCGAGCATGACGCCCACCGCCCCGCCGAACAGCAGCCCCAGCTCGGCCGGCCCCGTCTCCTGCGTCGGCGCCGTGCGCGCGGCGACCCGGGAGAGGCCCAGCGCCATCACCACGACGGTCGCGACCCCCGCGAGGACCAGCGCGAAGCGGGCGGGCACCCCCGCCACGTCCGCGAGGTCCCAGGACCCGGCGAGGACGACCGCGATGACGGCGGCCGCCAGCACGGCGGTGGGCAGGAAGCGGGGGAGCGAGCGGAGCAGGGGCACCACGCCATCCTGCCTCGTGCTCCTGGAGCCCGCGCCCCCGGCAGGACTCGAACCTGCGACCTACGGATTAGAAGGATTATCGGGCCGCTCCGCTGACCAGGACCGAGACCGCGTAAGCGCTGGTGGAGTGGCAAGAGTGACCCTCAGCAGTCCCGCCTAGTCCAGTCCGCAACTGCCCATCCTGCGGACCTCCTGCGGACTGTTAGCGGACCGGTCGCTAGGGCGACGGTCGGAGCACGGCAGCCGGCAGCCAGGTCTCTACGAGGACCGCGTCGTCCCCGTCTCGGGCGACGTAGACGACCCTTCCCCTCCACCCGCCCTCGACCCTCTCCCAGGCCAGCAGGACGCCTGGCCACGAGCCAGGGTGTCCGGGAGGGTCAGCAACCCAGCAGTGGCGTGGAGGGGGCTCTGGGGCCCCTGCTGCAGGAGGCTCAGCCGCCGGCTCCAGACCGAAGCGCTCGCTGAGGGACGGGCCGCGCCTGAAGCTCATCCCGCCCGCCATGCCCAACAGCATGGCACGACTCGTACACCAGTTCGAGGCACAAGCCTCTTGACCAGGTGTACCTCCACCTCTAGGGTGTACGTACACCAGGAGGTGAGGCAGGTGCCCAACCAGCCCAAGACCCCGCACCGGCAGGTGCGCGTGGAGGAGTCGCTCTGGCGAGCGGCGATGGACAAGGCCCGAGCAGAGGGCCGCACCATCTCGGACGTGGTCAGGAAGGCCCTGGAGGCCTACGTAGGACGAGCCAAGGAGGAGCAGCGATGACCCAGCAGAGCAGCTACGTGCTCTGGAGCACGAGCCTCAGCACGCGGCGAGGGCTGTTGCGGGACTTCCAGCGCGAGCTGGGAGACCTGACCCTTCGTGTGGAGGTGACGGACTACGAGGTCGAGCACGACGACGACCGGGGGCGAGAACTTCGGCACCCGATCTACACCGCGACCGTGCTGGACGACCAGGACGAGGCCCCTGCCCCCCCGGACCGCTTCGAGGTGACCCTGGCGGAGGACGAGTGGTACGTGGAGTCTGACTACCTCCTGGGCGCGTTCGACCGCCGCTACGTCGCCCTGGCGCTGGACTTGCTCTGCCTCGAGCACGGTCAGGTGGGCTGGAAGCTGCTGGCTCCGCATGTCTTCGCCCCGGGCGACCCGTGCTATGGCGGGGACGGCCGCTCGGTGCAGTACGTGTGGCCCGTCAAGCTGCGTTAGTCGAGCTGCCCCAGCCCCCGCTTCGGCGGGGGCGTTGGCACGCCGGTACGAAGCGGGTCGCCGACCCTCTCACCTCGGCCTAGGGAAGCTCTAGCGGACACCCTGGCCCGCCCGCCCGGCGGAGCATGCTGTGTCGGAGCAACCGCGTCCGTGCCTCCAGCGTGTGTCGTCTGTCGCCACCGCCGTCTGCGTGGGCATCTTGACCCCGGGTTGCTTAATCGCGTCCCGGCATGAGTGAGTGAGTCCGCTCAAACTTCCCGGGAAAATCGGGACTGCCCCAAGGGGCGATGCTTGCATGCGCCACCGCGCCAGTTGAACAGTTCTCCTCTTTGCAGGTGCGCGACTCCCGGCTACCGTCACGGCTATGCCTCGCTCGAACAGTCGTCGGCCCGTGAAGCCCACCGACCGTCTGCACTGCGCCATCTGCCAGCAGATCGGCGACGACCCGGAGACGCCGCCAAAGCCGTACTTCGTGGCATTCCTCGACTACCGCGTGCAGAGGCGAGACCTCTGTGACGCTCACGCTACGCCGCTGTGGTCCCTGTTTGGGGACCTCTCTATCGCAGACGGACCGGGCCCACACGACGCCTGGCTCGTGTGGCCCAGCGAGCAGGCTATTGCCAGCTATTACATGGACAGCGCGGCACCGCGGGAACAGATCAAGTCTCGCGCGAAGTGAGGCCTTGCTGCCAAAGCTGAGTCGCGGGTGCCTCCCAGGCCACGAGTCGCCATTGTCCCTCCCCACGGCTTGGCAGCCAAGATTCGCCATCGGGCGTCTCGGCAATCCACCTCAGCCTGACCTCGGTGGTGATGTTGGAGTGCAACTGCACCGTGGCCCAGCCGGCGGCGAGGGCTTCATGTTCCACTCGAAGAACCTCGAACGAGTGCAATGCATAGCCTCGGTACGCCCTGCTCACGGCCTCAATGGCTCGCTTCGGCCTGAACTGTTGGGCAGTCAGATCGGCCATACGGTCGTACCGCTTGGCTTGCCAAGCCAGGCAGAAGTCCCTGCACGCTTGATACAGGGGGTGCGTTGGGTTCGTATTCGCCGGATCTGTCCAAGATCCAGGCGCCCAGTCGCTCAAGGCCTCCTGGTCGAGTGCGCGCTCCTTCTGCTGCTGGCCGATCTCTCGAAGGAGTGCACCCAATGGTTTGCTTGGCTCTGGCCTACGCTTTTCCTCAGTGGCGCGAGCTTGAGCCCAGTTGACAACGCCGAAGAGTCTGTTCCAAGCCTTCGTGGCTACGATGACGTTGTCGAAGTTTAGAAGGGTGCCGTGCATGATGCCGTTTCTGTACAGGTCGTGCACTGGCTCAGTACTCGTTTTGAAGAAACCCTTCGTGAAACTCGCCTGACCAGCGGCTAGGCCTTGCGCGTGTCCAATGAACGAGTCCCAGACGTCGAAGTCGCTTCCTTCGCGCGCGTGCATACCCCTGCGTGGAGACTCAAGGTCGTTGACGAGGCCGTCCATCATGGCTAGGAGAACTAGTGTGCTGGCGTAGAAGCGACCGGCTTGGTAGTCCTCAAGTGCCTTCTCTAACAAGGGAAGCCGCGGCCGAACTTCCGGAACGGCGCGAGTCTGACGCAGTAGTAGCGAGAGATTGCCCTCCTCTCGGTACCACTGGATTAGCGCAGCTTCAGCCGCATCGGCAGACCCAGCTGACACCACCCGGGTCTCAACCGCCTCAAGACTCAAGGTGTCGTGAAAAACCCAGTGACGCTCACCGAGGAGCGCGTAGAAGCTTTCCACGCTAAGAGTAATCCTTTTTAGCAGGTCAGCCGAAACCTTGAGGCTCTTCCGTGCGCTGGGTACAAACAGGGCGAGGACTCTTCCTGCGGCGATCTGGCGGCGCAACTCGACAACGGTCGGAAGCTCATCAGCGCTGCGGTAGAGGCGTCGCCTGCTGCTGCCGTCGTCGCTCAAGGCTGCCGCGTCTCACTCACAAGCCACTCCGTCCCCATCACGGTCAAGACCCGGCCGGTAGCCAGGCTGTCCTCGGTACAGCGGTGCTGCTCCTGCAGCCCGCACGGCATCGCAGTTGGCGTAGTAGACGTCAGCAGCGGGTGGCGGAGGCGTCGTGGCAGCGACAGCGGGAGCCGTCGTGACGGGAGCAGGGTCCGCAGGAGGCGGAACGACGACCACCACGGGAGCCGGAGCTTCGGTGGTCTGTGCTGGCTGAGGCGGCACGTACACAGGAGGGACTGGCTGTGGCGGCAGGGTGGGTGTCGGGTTGACCACCGGTCCGGGCACGACGGCCGGCGTCGAGACGACCGGCCGAGGGAGGCCAACGCCACCTCGGGGCAGCGTCTGACCGCTGCAGTTGGCCAGCACACGAGCTGAGGCTGCCTTCTCGGCAGCCGTCATCCAGAGCCCGTACTTTGCCTTCACGGCCACCTGACGGGCCACGTAGGAGCAGCGGAAGGGCTTGCTCGGGGGAAGCCATGAGGCCGCGTCCTTGTCGCCCTTGGCCTCGTTGGCTGCCTCGCTCACCGCCAGGAGGTTCAACGGGTCGTTCGCGAATGTGAGCCGCCTGGAGGCGTCCCACTGCTGGCCACCGGTCTGCCAGGCGTCGCCCAGAGCGACGACGTGGTCAATCTGCACGGCGCTGGCTCGAGCCTTGAGGAAGGCGAGCTGCTTGCCTGTGTAGGGGTCAGTGAGCGTGCCGGTCAGGACGACGCAGTTGCGCGTCCCTGCCCGGAAGGTAACCGTCTTGAGGTCCCGCTTGAGGATGTCGTTCCGGGTGTCACATCCGTTGCGATCCACGTCGGCCCAAGCAGGGCCGAACTGGGACCGGCTGTAATCGGTGAGCGGTGCTCGACCCTTCACCGACAGGCCGGCGAGGGTAGAGCTCGCGCTGGCTGTCGCCGCGCTTGCTCCCGGCCCGGACGCCAGCAACGGAGCCGCGAGGACGACGGCTACCGACAGGGCGGCAGCGGCGAGTGTCAGGCGAGCCGACGGCAGGGGCTTACGCACAGCGCTCCTCAGGTTACGTTCCGAGCACTCGGAGCATATGGCGGACCACCGACAGAAGGAGGTGCTTCGCCCAGTCTCCTGACCTGCAGGAACAGGAGAGGCACCAGGACCGGCTGACCAGATATGAGGCGCAGAGCGACTACCCCTTACTGGTGCTGGCCCTGGTCTTCGTGGTCGTCTACGCGACCGACGTCCTCTGGCTGCACCCTCCGACGATCTGCCGGCACGTCCTGGACTCGCTCTCGTGGCTCGTCTGGCTGGCGTTCGCGGTGGACCTCATAGTGCGGGTCTGGCTGGCGCCTAAGCGCCTGCGGTACCTGGTGACGCATCCGGTGGACGCGCTCATGGTGCTGTTGCCGGCCCCGCGCCCCCTGCGTGTGCTCCGGGTCTTCATGGCCGGGCAGCCTGTTCTCCAGAGGTGGGGGAATGCTCAAGTCCACCCAAGCCATCGTGGCCGCTCCGCTGACCCTCGTGGTCATCGCTGCGCTGGCCATGCTCGACGCCGAGCGGCGAGCACCCGGTTCACACATCAGGACGCTCGCGGACGCCGTGTGGTGGGCCTCCACAATCGTGACGACGGTGGGGTACGGCGACACCTACCCCGTGACAGGCACAGGGCGAGTGGTGGCCGCTGCGCTCATGCTCGTGGGCATCGCCCTCGCTGGGCTCGTCACGGGCACCGTCGCCGCCTGGTTCGTCGCCCAGACTCGACAGGCGGAGGAGCGGGTGGAGGACCAGCTGCTTGAGCGCCTAAGCGCCCTTGAGGTGCAACCTTCCGCACTGACGATTGCAGTGTCGGCCAGCAAGCACGACTAGGCCGAGCGCTCGCGCGTTCCTCAGAAGCGCTCCGCCCTTGTTCCTTCACGGGTAGGTTGCCGGGCTGGTGTCTCTGTCAGCGCGACGCGCTCGTGGGGCCCGCGTAGCTCAGTTCCGGTGGGTCCAGATACTTGGTCGAGGGAGAGGCGTACCGGTCGTGACACACTCGAATGGAGGTCGGTTGGCGCGGGCTGCCGTTCTTGTAGTCCTAGTTGCTGCGCTCGCCGTTGGGTCTGGGTGGTGGGCGGGCAAGCACTACGCCACCATCGGGCGGCCCGGAGTCGCAGGGCCCGCTGGGCCGCCAGGCCCGTCCGGCCCGCCAGGAGCTCAAGGACCCTCCGGTGCGATTCCAGAATCTGTCCTGCAGGAGCTGAGGGGTCGTCAGCACCAGCTTGTCCTTGCCGCCGGGGCCTGCCCCTCGGGCACTTCGTTCGTGGTGCGCGTGCCTTCGGAGGACTACCTAGAGTGGGAAGTGCAAGGGGTTGTGCAGCAGCAGTTGGCTCAACAGGGTCTGGCCTCGAACTACAGCAAACGGACCATCACGTCCTCAAGCACACTGGAGTTCCTGCTCTGTGACTAGCTTCGAAGGTCTCCGTCGTCCGGCCGCACCCCTCCATGCCGCCGCTCCTTGGATCGAAGGTGTCGCCGTGACCACACCCGCACTTCAAGCCGGGCAGCTACCGCCAGGGCGGTGGGTGGCTGATCTTGTGGCGGTTGAAGCCACCTACGTTCCTTCGAACCCCGCTGACGTTCGTCGACAGATTTGGGAGGAGTGGCGCAGACTAACCCTGGTTCTGCAAAGCGTGGTCGGGTCGATCCCGGCTTGCTGGCTATCTGGCAGCTTCTTCACCGACAAGGCGGTCCCAGGGGACCTAGACTGCCTCTACATAGTGGACGTCGAGCGCCTCAAGGCGGTAACAACGCGCGGAGACCCGGGGGAAACCAACTTCATCTCCATTGTTGCCGCAAACGCTGTCAAGCAGGTGTTTTCCCTGCGGGTTGACTCCTTCATTCTCGAGTGGTCCCCATATGCTGGGCCCCTTCCGCCGGGAACCTCCAGGCAGTACCATGAGGATAGGGGCTACTGGGACAATCTGTGGGTTCGAGTGAAGGATCAGGATAAGCGTCTCGATTCGGTACCCCGCCGAGGCTATCTGGAGGTGATCATTGATGGCTACAGATGAAGCCTCCGATCGCCTTTTTGCACTTTCGAGAGAATATGCCAACCAGGGGCAGATCGCTCAAGAGTCAGGCGATTGGGGGAGGTTAAGTCGTGAGGCCCTTCTGCGGCGTGCCGACCTCAATGTGCGAGAGCAGCTCTCCGAAGGAGATTTAAGGATTCACGGTCCGGCAATGCTAGGTCACTCTGCCGAGCTAGGGGCGGTAGGTGCAATTGCTCTTGGATGGCAGCGTGCGGTATCTGCTGTCGGTGCTGGACTTGAGCAAGTCAAATCGGTGCGTGGCACACTTCCTGCCGATGTGGTGCAGAGGACAGCACTGTTGCTCCAGGCAGCGCCGGCACCAGGATCCGTGGTACTACACATCGCCCCGAAGGCGATCGCGCTTGACGAGGTTGAGCCCGCTGGTGCGCTTCAACTATACGAGCGCCCTCGGCCTCTAGCTGACCGGGCGAGCGAAGTCTTGATCTCTCTCCTGCGAAGGATCGTCGATGTTGCGCCGTCGGACATAGAACCAGTCACGGAAGAACTGACCGAGCTTGGTCCTCGAGTGGGTAGCTCCCTCTCTTCGCTCGCACTTGCGCTGGATAGGACTAATCTCACTCTCGACGCTGCCTGGAGAGAGCCTGAGAGGGCAACTGTACGAGCAACGGTGACCCCTAGTGGGGCAAAGTGGATGCGCGAGTTCATCGCTGGTCGCGGGTTGGATGCCGAGCAGCTCAGAGTGAGAGGTAACCTGCGGACGATCAGCGATCGGGAGCGGTGGTTGGTTGAGGTCGGCGATCGTGCGCTGCGGATGGACGCCAGCGAGTTGACACCCGCCGCGGTCGCTGAGTGGCGTGTGGGGGACTTGGTCGATCTCTTGGTGCGCGTGTCGCAGGTTGAGCGGCCCGACGGGGCTGTGCGGCGGGACTACGCCATCCTGGGTCTGAGTTCTCCTGATGGTGCCTTCACGCCCAGTGTCGAGGGCTTCGAGGACGACTGAGCGGATTGGCTCCACGGCTGTCGCCGGACAGAGTTCCTCCTGGTCGGGGGTCGCCAGATTCCCCCAGGCATTGGCGTCCACGTGTGTTGCCAAGTGGTGACACCAACCCCTTTGAACTGGTGAGGGTGCTTCGTCAGGCGCTCTCCCTTGCGCCCTCTGGTGCGCGAGGACGGTGGAGTAGGTAGCGGTCAAGGGACGGGCTGCTACCGCTCCGCCGGTCTCTCTGTCCCAGAGACACCTGCTCGTCGCACTCAGCGGCGCTACTGCGGCACCGGGGCTATCCCCTGGTGCCGCTTCTTTCGTGTTTCTGGGACTCCTTCAAGACGCGTACCTGAGGGGTGCGTGCAGATGGGAGCACCATGTTCGACAGCTTTTTCAAGACGGTCGGCGACATTGCGGACGACGCGGTGGACGGGGTTGGCAACGGCATCGGCGTGGCTTGGGACCTGGCCAAGGCGACTCACGCGCCACAGGCGGTGGGCACCGGCCTCGATGCCGCCGGAAAGGTCTACACGGCCACAGGCAGGGCACTCAGCACCGCTGAGCAGGTGACCGGTGGCCTGGCCATGCTGCGGCCCATCAGCCCGCAGCAGGCGTGGGACAACAACATCAGCCCGGTAGAGGCCGGGCTGGGCTACTGGTCCCAGGTCGCCAACGACTTCGGTCTGCACAACGGCATCAACTACGACACGGTCAAGAGCTATACGCGGCGAGGGGGAGCCAACTACAGCCCCGTCGCCATGCTCGGGACAGGCGCGACGGACGCCGTGGTGTCCTGGTACGCCGACCCGCTGGTGCTGGCCGGTAAGGCCCTCAAGGGCGTTCGTGATGCTCGAACCACGGTCACGGCTGGCGACCTGAAGTCGCTCCGGCCGGAGGCCGAGGGCATGGACCTGACCCGGCGGCAACAGCGGGTGCAAGGGCAGGCCAAGGCCATCATCGAGGGCACGGACGGGTTGAGCTCCGCCGAGCTCTACCAGCACCGGGCCTTCCGCGAAGCACCTCAGGGTGCTGCGATGGCGGACCTCTTCGCGAAGGCGAACACCATCACCGACGAGACTGGCCGTTGGGAGACCAAGCGGCGGATCCTTCGCGTAGCCCTCGGGGACACGCAGGAGCTGACCAGCCTCTCGCAGGAGCGAGCGGACCTGGCTGCACAGATCGAGCGGCTCCGAGAGCCGGTCGAGCAGATGGACAGCCTGGGGGCCCGCACGGCCCAGGAGGACGGTCAGCTGTCACTGTTCGAGCCGAACGACGACCAGCACCTGGCGTCGGCAGTGGCCGAGTGGCAGGCCAGCAACCGGCAGCTGGACGCTCTCAACCGCCTCCACGACACCTTCGGCTCATGGGACACAATGCCCGGCCTCAGCCCGCTAGACCGTGCCCGCCTCGAGCGGTACACAGGCGGCTACGTGGCCCAGGACGGTGTCCTGTCCACTCCGCTCCGGGTCATGGCCAAGGCGACTGAGCGTCGGGCGGCGGGCTGGGTCAACCTCCATGACGAGGCCTCTGCCAAGCAGGTGCAGAACATGCTGCAGTCGGTGCCCCGGTTGTCGCCGGAGGACAGGGATGCACTGCTCGGTCGGTACCTGGCAGCGCCTGACGACGCCTCTCGTGGTCGGGCCCTGGACTCCATCGAGGCACACGTGTTCAGCCACGTCGCCTCGGTCTTCGACATGGACCAGGCGACGGCTGAGGGGGTACTGAGGGAGACGCGGTACCGCAGGGGCCAGCTGCTCCAGCAGACCCGCAGCCGGGCCTACACGGGCGCGACGCGGCAGCCGAGCACAGAGGAGGTGGCCCGTGGTGCCGCACCAGGACAGCCCGTGCCGGTTGGGGCGGTGCAGGGCGACGACGGCGCATGGACAACCCTGCCGATCCACGAGACGCAGCTCGCCAATAGCGTGCCGCTGCTGGATGTGGACGCCTTGTCCACGGCGCTGAAGCGCGCTCGTGACCAGGGACTGCGATCCTTGGCCAACTCCGCAGGCGACATCACGCGGGACGGGCTGGACGTGCTGCAGAGCTTCTGGAAGGCCACGACGCTCATGCGTCTCGGCTACCCGGCACGGGTGGTGACGGACTCTCAGCTGCGCATCATGTCGGCCGTGGGGGCCATGACCTACCTCGCCACTGCTGGCGAGGCCGGCCGGAACCTGCTGCGCAACCGAACCAAGGCGACAGTGGCCGATCTGGTGGACGCCTCGGAGCGGGCTACCGCCCGGATACGGCTGGACCATATCGACAGCCTTCCGGCTGGCCAGGTGGACGACGCGCTCGAGGCCGAGCGCTCCGGGCTGCTGGACCGACTCGCCGAGCCAGCGAAGACCGCGAAGGTGGACCGGGGCCCGCAGGCGAAGCAGCGGCTCGGCGTCGGCACTCGCACAGTCAAGGGCGTGCAGGTCGAGGACGCCCACGGCCAGACGTTCGAGGACTACAAGCTCTCGATGAAGGTCCTCTCCTCTGGCGAGGACTTCTCGCGCCTCCTCGCCAACAGCGAGGGGCAGATCCTCAACCGTCTCCGCGGCTCCGGGAGCTTCACGGTGCTGCGGGGGACTGACGAGGGGCACGAGGCGGCATGGCTTCGGGCGGTCAACCAGCAGTTGCGGCAGTCTCAGGTGGCCAGCCGTCTGCTCGCGGGGCAGCGGGACAGCGAAGTGGTGGGCTGGCTCAAGGGCACGCCTGAGGGTCGCGAGACGGTCCGGAGGATGAGGGCGCTCTACGCCACCCCGAGGGAGTGGGTGGCCAACGTCCGCCAGGACGTCGAGCATCTACTGCCGGACGAGTCGCTGCGGCAGACGGCTGCGCAGCGGGACATGACGGTGGAGGACCTGCGCCAGGCCTTCCCACAGGCGGAGAACCGGCCGTGGGTGCATGGGGAGCTTGTGGCTCATCACGTCGGCACGGGGACGGTGGCTGACTTCTGGAACACGATCGTGCAGCGTTGGTTCCGGTGGGCAAACGACCTTCCCGAGGACATGCTGGGCCGGCATCCGCTCTACGTGGCGGCGTACCGGCGCAAGATCGGAGACCTCGTCGCCCGCGCCCAGGAGGATGCCGACGGCACCCTCTCGGCCGACGTCATCCACGCCCTCGAGCGCCAGGCTCGTCAGCACGCTCACAAGCAGGTGACGAGCACGCTCTTCGACATGGCCTCGCGGACTAACGCAGCGCACTTCTTCCGCTTCGTGTCGCCGTTCTTCTCCGCTTGGGAGGACGCGATGACCAAGTGGACCTCGATCATCGCGCGGGACCCGTCCGTGGCCGTCCACGGCATGCAACTTTGGGACGGGGTGAACAAGGGCCTCACCGTTGTTGACGCCAACGGCCAGCCCGTCAAGGACCCCAAGGGGCTGGGGGAGGGCCAGTACATCGTCCTGCCCGCCCTGCCGGGCATGGGCAAGCTGGCAGGCATCAACAACTGGAGGATCTCCAAGTCGAGCCTTAACCTGGTGATGCAGGGTGACCCGTGGTGGCTCCCCGGCTTCGGGCCGCTGGCCCAGATCCCGGCCAACGAGATCGTCAAGCGCAAGCCGGACCTCGCGAAGGACCTCAGCTGGGTGCTTCCGTACGGCCCACAGGCCTCGAGCCTGGAGCTTGCGACCGGCAGTCGGACGCTCGTGGCACTGCGCAAGGCGTTCAACCCGTCTGACGCCGACTACGCCAGCACCTTCGCCCAGCTCTACCAGGCGGAGACCATCCGGTACCACCAGGGCCAGCGACAGACGGCTCCCACGATGGACGAGATCGAGCGCAAGGCTCGCAACTGGTACATCGCCCGAGCTGTCGCGTCGGGCGCGCTCCCCGTGTCAGCCCTCCCGGCCAGCAAGTACAGCTTCTACTTCGATGAGGCGAAGCGGTACCGAGCCCTGTACGGGGCTGACTGGCAGACGAAGTTCTACGAGGCTTACCCGAGCTACTTTGAGGCCAGCATCTCGTTGAACAAAAACAACACGGGAATCGATGCAACGGATCGAGCATGGGCTGCCAGCCGCAAGTACAAGGACCTGATCGCGAAGGCTCCGGAGTACGGCTGGTTTGTGGTGGGCGAGGACGCTGACGGTGGCAACTTCTCGCCGGCCGTTTACACAGCCCAGCAGGTCACCCGTGTCGCCCCGGGCTCCTCGGAGACCTACCGGTCCCGGAAGGACCCGAAGGACGCCATCGCTGACGTGAATACGCAGCGAGGGTGGATGCAGTACCAGCAGGGCATGGACATGCTCAACGGAGCCAGGACCAAGCTCGGGCTGCCGTCCTTCTCTGCCAGCGGTGCAGAGCAGCTCAACGCGGCCAAGCAGGCCTTCGTGGCCAGCTTGGAGCAGCAGAACCCGGACTGGCAGCGCGACTACACGACTCGCGACACGGGTCGAGTGGCGCGCTTCCTTGACTTCGCCAATGCCGTCGCCAACGACCCGAGGATGAAAGGGCGGGGCGATATGCAGGCAGTGAGGACCTACCTGCAGGGGCGAGCGCTCATGCAGCAGGTCCTGTCCCGAGTTGCCGCCAACGGCGGCTCCGCCTCCCTCACCGCCACCAGCAACCGTGCCCTCGCGCAGGCCTGGGATGCCTTCGCCACCTCGCTGCAGGACCGGTACGTCACCTTCAGCGACGTCTGGAGCCGCGTCCTCGAAGCGGACGACCTCACCCACCAACTGCCGGCTTGAGCCGACGACCGGAACTAGGACACCTCATGGCAACGACTCCCGCGCCCACCGGCGCCACTGACGCGTCAATGTCCGCGCTCGCGGCAGCCATCTCTCAGGCCATGCAGGGAGGGGCTGGCCAGCAGGGGGCCATCCCTGGCCTGGGCGTCTCCAAGTCCGAGCAGGGCACCTACAAGGTGTTCCTCGGTCACGGTGGTGCCACCTCTGGCTCCACCTACTCCGAGCAGGTCCCAGGTGCCGCCGGCCCCAACCGGCAGCCCATCATCTCGGACTACGACTCCGCGATGGCGGACATCTACAAGTGGACGCCTGACAAGCTGAAGTCCTGGGAGCAGCACCTGCTGACTGCCGGGCTCATCAAGCCCGGGCAGTACGACTTCTCGGACCTGGTGAGCGCTTGGCAGAACTCGGTGGACCAGGCTGCCAAGTTCCACACCCTCGGGGGTAAGAACGTCACCCCCGAGCAGGTCGTGGACATGAACGCCGGCCTCCTTGGGACCAAGCCCAGCGGTCCCACCACGCAGACCCAGACGGCCTCGTCGGTGAACGAGGTTGACCCGGGGTCTGCTCGGGATGCCCTGGACAACGCCTTCCGCCAGCTGCTGGGGCGGGACCCCAGCAACAACGAGCGGGAGCAGTTCGCCACCCGGATGCTCAAGGCATCCAAGGCGAACCCCTCGGTGACCACGTCCAAGCGGACGACCACCACAGGCAAGGACGGACTGTCGTCTACGACCACCTCGAGCACGGACACCAAGGGTGGCTTCACGGCCAACGACGTGCTGAGGGCAGCCCAGGACACCGCCAAGTCCCTGCCGGAGTACGGCGCTCACGAGGCCGCTACGACGGCCTACAACTGGCTCCAGCAAGCCATCGCCAGCCCCTGAGTCACAGCAACACGAAGCGCCCCGTCCTCCCGAACAGGGAGGCGGGGCGCCTTTCGTGTGTCTGGACTAGCTCACCCTAGGAACTCTGCACGGGGGAAGCCCCACATGTCCGCGAGGTCCTGCAGGACCATGGCCAACCGGCGGACCTGAGGCTGAGCATGCTCACCTGTCGGCCGGAACCATAGGTGCGTCTCGTGGGGGTCATCGGGGAAGCGATGGCGAAGGCTGAGGTAGCCGGGCTCCGGAACCAGGTCGGTGCTGTAGCCCCGCAGGGTCCCGGCCTTACCGTGCCAGGCAGCGCCGGGCACGAGGAAGGTGATTCTCCGGGGAGTGAGGTACAGGTAGCCTTGCTCGTCCCCCCATGGGGACGCATCCAGTAGTGCCCGCCAGTCGGCGTATACGGGAGAGCCGAAGTTCACTCCCGGTGACATCCGGAGTTTGGCCGCCTGGCCATAACCGTAGTTAAGGAGCTCCTCGCCGGGCTCTACAAGCCCCTGCTGCTGGAGCCGCTGCCACAGGTCCATGGCGAGCGAGGCCTCCATCAGCGGACGACCTGCAGTAGGGGCGTCTCATTATGTGAGACGGTCCGGGGCAGGTGCAGCACTTGCTCTACTGAGCCCCACTGCCGCGCGAGCCGGGCGGATTCGGCGGCGAGACGAGAGCAAGCATCCTCGCTCCCGTCATCCGGAATGAGGACCAGTGGCGCTTGGCCGCCCCTGAAGCGCCACACGTACCCGTCGGCCAGGTCAGTGGAGCCGCTCTCCACCAGGTTGAGCGCGCTAAGTGGACGCTCGAGCACGCGCTGAGGTACCGACGGGTGTGCGTCGGATCGAGCTAGTAGCCGGTCGTGCAGGAGCCACAGGCGGCCCTGCCAAGCCCAGTGCTCCTCAGGCAGGTACAGCACGCCCCTCGCGCCCTTTGAGGGCCTCTCGTAGGCCTGCACGCGCCCCGTCAGGGCGAGCGACTCCCAGGCGCTCCGGTCCGCTGCCTCCGATGTCATCGCTGCCTCCTTTCGGTAGGGAGAGCGGCTCATGCGCCGACCCTCCAAGGGAGAACCGAGAGCGCTTCCCCGATCTTGCGCTCGTGAGTGCGGAGCTTCGCCCGCTCAATGTCGTGCTCCAGGAGTACGTGCAGCACCTGGTACGTGGCGTGGCGGGAGCCCATGCGGGCCACTCGTCCTTCCCGCTGTGCCTCCCGTGCGGGGTTCCAGGAGATGCCGAGGTTCACCTGCAGGTTGGAGGCCTGCAGGTTGAGCCCTGTCTCAAGGACCGAGCTGCCGGCGAGGGCCGTCACCTCCGGGTCGTTGGTGAAGGCATCGACCGCGTCGAGTCGCTCCTGCTTCTTCGCGGTGCCGGTCACGACCAGGCACCGTCCGAACCCCCGGGCCTCCCATCGCTCAGCGAAGGCATGCGCCTGGTCCACGTGCTCGGAGAAGACGACTGCTTTGCCGAACTCGGTCCGGCGATCGCCCATCCATTGGATAGCTCGGTCGACTCGCGTGTACCGACCAAGGGAGCCCTCGGGCAGCTTGCAGCCGTCCAGTATGGACTCGACCGTCGCCCGTGGGGTCTCACGCATTCGCCGCCTCCTGGCGTCGGCGTCGGCAGCCGCAAGTACCTCGACCTGGTCCGGGTGCAGCGGGGCCCACAGGGTGACCTCCGGCAGTCGCTCCGGGAAGCGGAAGCGGCGGAGGCTCTCCTGGTCCCCCCGTGCAGCGGCGTCGGCCATGAGCTCCGGCCAGGTCCGCCCATGCACATGCGGCTCCACGAGACTGCGGACCTGTCGCCTTCCCATGGCCGTCAGCCTCATGGCTGACTGCCAAGCGTTCGCCTGCTCGGGACGCCAGCAGTACCTCGACTCGAACTCGTACTCGCTGGGCCACGGCTGGACTCCTGCGGCATGGACCGTCTTCCAGAGCGAGCCGGCGTCGTTGCCGAACGGGGTGGCGTCCAGGGCGAGCACCCGAGGAGCCTTGCGAGCGAGGGCTCGCACCGCCGCAAGGGACGCGGGCGGGATCCGGCTCGCTTCGTCCAGGATGATGAGGTCCCACGGCACTGTGGCCGCCCAGACCGGGATGCCGGCTGCGTTGCGTGCCTCTCCTCGAGCACCCGTGCCAGCCAGCTTGCGATAGGTACCGAAGACCACCTGGACCGGGCAGACGCCTGGACGAGGGGCCTTGCCGATCCCTGGGCTGTCGAACGTGCCCAGCTTGAGGCCGGGTAGGACGCCGCCTGTGTCCCCGTGAGTCTGCCGCATCAACTGCGCGCTGGGGCCCAACACCAGCGCGTGGCCAGTGGGCTTTTCCAGGAAGGCTCTGGCAAGCGCCAGTTGCGCGACGGTCGTCTTGCCAGCACCAGGCGGCAGGGAGACGACCACCTTGGGGTGGACGGTGGCAAAGTCGAAGGCCTCCCACTGGTGGTGAAGCGGCACCCGTCCCTTGAGGACGGGCCGGCAGGCCTCGGGACTCAAGGCTGCACCTCCTCGTGGAGGTGCCGGCGGGTAGCGGGGGCTGAGGATCTGGTGCTGTCCCGGTGGGACAGCGAGTCGTGAGGGACGTACACGACGAGCTCCTGACGGAGTGGGTGACCCAGGCCTAGCGGCCTGGCGGGTAAGGGGTGGCCTCGACCGCAGGGAAGAGGCCGGGGGTAGCGGCAGGGAGCCCCTGTGGGCTCCCCTGAACATGAGGACCTAGGAGAGGCCCATAGGGGCCTCGACGGGAAGACCTCTGACTGAGGGGTTAGCGCAGGTCAGCCGCCATAGCGGCTGCCTGCTGGCCTCGACCCGGAGGGTCGGTATGGAGAGTAGGTGTGTGCTCACGCTTGTTGGCGTGAGCTGTTCCAGAACCCTCGGCTCCACTGAGCCTCGTCCAGGCACCCTCTTTATAGAAGATCCGGGAAGGAACCGCAGGTCAGACGGCATATCGCGGAAGCGATAGTGCCGTTAGGAGCCCTTTTTGGAAGCATTGCTTCCAGCATCCCTGAGGGCCGCTGCAACAGCATGAGGGTGAGGGTCGAACCATTGGCCGTTAGGGCCGCCTGACCACGCCAGAGCGTGGCCGTGCTGCGGGCAGTCCTGGATCTTGTACCGGGTACCCATGTCCCACACGGTCAGGGGCAGCACGAGGCAGCGCAGGGAGGAGGTGGGAGCGAGCAGCTCCGCCTTCACGAGGGTGCTGATCGCACCTCTGAGGTGCCTCTCGCCGTAGGGCCCGAGCTCACCCGTGCTGCGGTTGAGTCGCAGGAGTTCCTGCTGCAGGCGGCCGAGCTCGAGCGGAGCATGGCCCCCCGGGCCGGCGAGCCCGCTCGCGAGGAGGAAGATCCGAAAAGAGAGGTCCAGCGGAGCCTCGAAGTCCTGCCGCTGGGCGGCACGGACGCATGCGGAGCCCTTGAGCTTGGCCCACTGTGCGCCTGTAGGGCGGGTGGTGTGACGTGTCGACATCTGTCTTGGTCTCGACCTTCTACGTTTCGTTCGACAGGTAGCGCTGTTGCGGGTCAGGTCAGGCGGCGGTGCCCTCCGACTGCTGAGCGAGCCAGGCGTCCACCTCCGACAGCCGGAAGCGAAGCTGCTTCCCGAGCCGGTAGCGGGGGATCCCCAGTCGCTCCGCGTTGTTGTAGATCCAACTCACCGGCTTGCCGATGTGCTCGCCAACGGCCGCGGGCGAGACGAAGGGCTCTCGCATGAATTCTCCTCATGCAGTAGGTTGTGCTCCGACATGTTGCAGAGTATCGTGTGACACGCGGTGTTGCAAGGAGGGGTTGGAGGCAGAACATGACTGGACGCGACTTCGTCAGCGTCGCAGTGCGGTTCGGAGACAGACCGCTGCCGATGCTGGCGGTACTGCAGAACGACGACTGGGCTGTTCGGCTGCGGGTGGCCGACGTGAACGGCGACGCCGCCGTACAGGAGCTTGTGGTCGCGCCTGTGACGCACTTGGGTGAGTTGCTGGAGTCCCTGGACCTCGAGCAGCACTGGCTCACCTCAGGCCAGCTGCCGTCTCCCGGGTTGACTGCGCGAGCGCTGCGCGAGCTGCCCTTGGGTGCGCTACTGGCTTTGGCTCAGGAGCATGTTCAGGCGCACAGCACTGCGGTCGCTCGACCGAGTCGTGACGACCTCGAAGGCGTGGCAATAAGCGAGCTCAAGGGAGACGTGCTGTTGGCCTACACGGCTCAGCGCTACCTCGAGTTGCTCACCGAGGGAGCCGGTGCCGCACAGAAGGCGGCGGAGGAGTTTGGCATCCGGCCGGCAGCTCTGAACTCACGACTCGCTAGGGCTCGCTCTCGGGGGCTACTGACCTCGGTTGGGCGGGGCAAGCGCGGCGGAACGCTTACGTCGCGCGCGTGGTCGTTGCTCAACTCCTACCAGGAAGCGGGGCTGGCTGATGGCTAGCGCGACGAAGCGGGGCAGCGGCTACCTAGGGCGCTACAGGGGTCCCGACGGCAAGGAGCGCAGCAAGACCTTCGACCGCAAGGGCGACGCACTGCGTTGGGCGCAAGAGCAGGAGCGCAAGGTCCGCAACCAGGACTGGGCTGACCCCGCACTGGCAAAGGTCACGGTGGGTGAGCTGTGCGAGCACTGGCTGGCTACGCTGTCCGTGAAGCCCAAGACCCGCCTGTCCTACGAGAACCTGCTGACAACCGCCGTGCTGCCTACCTGGGGCACCGTGAGAGTGGACCGGGTGACGCACTCGGCGGTACGAGCGTGGGTCGCCGGCATGACCGGGGCTCGCGGACTTCTGCTGTCGGCGTCCCGGCGGCGGCAGGCCTACAACCTCCTGGCATCCGTGCTGGATGCTGCCGTGCTTGACGGGCGCCTGACCAAGAACCCGGCACGTCCCGCTGACGTGCGCGGTCGTCGTGCCAACTTCCTCCCAAAGGTCGAGGCTCCCGCCCGCAAGCGGTACCTCACCCACGAGCAGGTGGCAGCCCTCGCTGACGCGGCGGGGGAGTACCGGCCCCTCATGCTCGTGCTGGCCTACTGCGGCCTCCGCTGGGGCGAGGCTTCGGCCCTGCGCGTTCGGCACGTGGACCTGCTACGCAAGCGCCTCCTCGTGGAGGAGGCTGTAGCGGACATCCGCGGCAAGCTGATCTACGACACGACCAAGACCAGGACAAGCCGG
Organism: Motilibacter rhizosphaerae; assembly: GCF_004216915.1. Taxonomy (NCBI): domain Bacteria; kingdom Bacillati; phylum Actinomycetota; class Actinomycetes; order Motilibacterales; family Motilibacteraceae; genus Motilibacter; species Motilibacter rhizosphaerae. The sequence goes on along the minus strand of NZ_SGXD01000002.1, from coordinate 573,482 downwards.
CGCACGGTGGCGGTGCCGCCGTTCCTGCTGGCCGACTTCGAGCGGCTCATGCAGGACAAGGGCCCGAACGACCTGCTCTTCACGTCGCCTCAAGGGAGCGCCCTGCGGCTGCCCAACTGGCGCAAGCGCGTCTTCGACAAGGCCGTGATCGCGGCAGGGCTCGAGGGGCTCACACCGCACGGGCTGCGGCACACAGCCGCCAGCCTCGCGGTGCAGAGCGGTGCCAACGTGAAGGTGGTCCAGGCGATGCTCGGCCACAAGGACGCGGCCATGACGCTCAACGTCTACGCCGATCTCTTCGACCAGGACCTTGACGACGTCGCAGCGCGGCTAGACGCGGCCTACAGGGACCGGCAGCAGACCAGGAACGTGGTCCGCCTGACCGGCACCGCCGGCGGGGCCTAATCAGCCTGCCTCAGCGTCCGCGCGTCATCTGACTGCCCGCGCGCAGGACCGCCCGACCGGGGCAGTGGCTGGCATCGCACCCTGCCGATGGGCAGGCATGGAGCCTGCCTCGGGGACGGCCTACGGACGCCTCGCTACCGCTGACGGTGGCGAGGCGGTCCTGTGCCACGAGTGCGGCTCGCCGTACCGCTTCCTGTCCTCCCATGTGCGCCAGGCGCACGGTCTGACGGCGGACGATTACCGGGAGCGCTGGGGGCTTAACAGGACCACGCCGCTTGCTTCGCCTGCCTTGCTGGCGGCGAGGGCTAATGAGGGCCACCGCCGCTACCGGCTGCCAGCCGTGCGTGAGGGCCTGGCCCGTGGCCAGGCGCTCGCCCGCTCAGGCGAGCTCCTGCAGCTGAGTCACGAGGCGCAGCCTGCCGGCTCCGCTCGGGCGGAGCGCCGGGCGCAGACCTTGGAGACCACGGCTCTCACTCGCCGGAGCACGGCTCGCTCTGCAAGCCGTCGCCTGGAGGCAACGCTGACCGCGCTGGGCTTCGACTCGTTCCCGGCGTACTGGCGTCAGCGGTACGACGTGGAAGGGCTGTCCATGCTCCGCATCAGAGCGGAGCTCGGCGTGGGTGGCGAGACCCTCACCCGGCTGCTTGAGACGCACCAGGTGGCGACACGCCGACGGCCCGGAGGGGCCGGGCCGGCACGAGCCCGATGGGGACGCCCAGCGGCCCGCTGATGGCATCTCAGAGGACGCTTCTCGGACGTCCTGCGGACTATCTGCGGACTAGCGGCCTCGCTGAAGAGGCGAGACAGCCCGCCTGGCGAGCGCTGCGAGCCCGTGACCTGCGGCGACGTGCTGCGCCCCCGGCAGGACTCGAACCTGCGACCTACGGATTAGAAGTCCGCAGCTCTATCCGCTGAGCTACGAGGGCAGACGGCCCCATCCTGGCACGCGCCCGTGACAGGGTTGCCCCGTGACCACCGACGGCACGACCCTCGACGACGTCGCGGACGAGCTGTACGCCGTACCCCTCGGGCAGTTCACCCCGCTGCGCACGCAGCGGGAGAAGGAGGCGAAGGCCGCGGGGGACAAGGAGCTCGCCGCGCAGGTCCGCGAGCTGCGCAAGCCGACGGTGGCGGCCTGGCTGCTCAACGCGCTGGCCCGGGAGCGGCGCGCGGAGCTCGAGCCCTTCCTCGGGCTCGGCGAGGGGCTGCGCGAGGCGCAGGCGGCACTGCAGGGCGAGGAGCTGCGCGCCCTGTCCGCCCAGCGCCACCGGCTCATCGCGGCGCTCGTCCAGCAGGTACGCGGCCTGGCCCGCGACGCCGGCATGCGGATGACCGAGGACGTGGAGCGGGCGGTCGAGCAGACCCTCGACGCGGCGCTGGCGGACCCAGCGGCGGCCGAGGCGCTGCTCGCCGGGAGGCTGGTGAACCCGCTGCAGCACGTCGGCTTCGGCGGGCCGGCGGTGCCGGAGGCTCCCGCACGAGCGCTGCGGAGCGTACCTCCGCCGGCGGAGCCGCAGCGTCCGCGCGAGTCGGCCACCGCGCGGCGCAAGCGCGAGAAGGAGGAGCGGGAGGCGCGCGAGCGCGAGCAGGCGGAGGAGGCGGTCCGCGACGCCGAGGAGTCGCTGCACGAGGCCGAGGAGCGGCAGGCCCGGACGACCGCGCAGGCCGCTCAGGCCGACGAGGCGGTCGAGGAGGCCGAGGGCAAGGTCGAGGAGCTGCGCTCGCTGCTGCAGGAGGCCGAGGAGCGGCTGGACCAGGAGCGGCGGCACGCGGGCGAGGCGGCGCACGCGCGCGACCGGGCGGCTGCGGACGTCCGGCTCACCCGCAAGCGGCTGGACTCGGCGCGGGCGCGGCTCAGCGCTCTCGGCGACGGCTAGCGCGTCAGCCCACCACGACGACGACCGCGCCCGCGACGGCGGCCGCGACGAGGGCGTACCCGACGTACGCCGCGAGCGGCGCCCGCGGCAGCGGGTCGCCCTGGCGCATCGCCCGGTCGACGGCGTTCCACCGCGGCCGCGCGGCGGCGAGCACGGTCCCGCCGAGGGCGAGCAGGAACAGCCCGAGGGCGCGGCGCAGCGCTTCGGCCCCGGCGTCCGGGAGTGCCGCGGCGACCCCCATCCCGGCGGCGAGCAGGGCCAGGCCGGTGCGGACGTACGCGAGGTACGTCCGCTCGGCGGCCAGGCTCATCCGGTAGTCGGGCTCGCGCTCCTCCGGCTGATGATCGGGCTCGCGCTCCTCCGGCTGATGATCGGGCTCGCGCTCCTCCACGCCGCCCATCCTGCCGGACCCGCCATGGAGCCCTCAGAGCACCTTCGACAGGAACGCCCTCGTGCGCGCCTCGCGCGGGTCGCCGAGGACCTGGGCGGGGGGGCCGTACTCCACGATGACGCCGCCGTCCATGAAGGCCACCGTGTCGGCGACCTCCCGGGCGAAGCCGATCTCGTGCGTGACGACGACCATCGTCATCCCGTCACGGGCCAGGCCCTTCATGACGTCGAGAACCTCGCCGACGAGCTCGGGGTCGAGCGCGCTGGTCGGCTCGTCGAACAGCATGAGCCGCGGCTTCATCGCGAGCGCCCGCGCGATGGCCACGCGCTGCTGCTGGCCGCCCGAGAGCTGCGAGGGGTGGTGGTCGGCCTTGTCCGCCAGCCCGACGCGCTGGAGCAGTGCCACGGCCTCCTCGCGCGCCTGCGCGCGCTTGGTCCCGCGGACGCGCACGGGCGCCTCCATGACGTTCTCGAGCGCCGTCATGTGCGGGAAGAGGTTGAAGCGCTGGAAGACCATGCCGATCTCGGCGCGCTTCGCGGCGACCTCCTTCTCCCGCAGCTCGTGCAGCGAGTCGCCGGAGCGGCGGTAACCGACGAGCTCGCCCGCCACCTCCAGCTCGCCGCCGGAGATCTTCTCGAGATGGTTGATGCAGCGCAGGAACGTCGACTTGCCGCTGCCGCTGGGGCCGAGCAGGCAGAGGACCTCGCCCCGGCGCACGGCCAGGTCGATGCCCTTGAGGACCTCGTTGCGGCCGAAGGTCTTCGTCACCGCGCGGGCCTCGACCAGCGGCGGCTCGAGGGCGCCGGCGCTCATGCCGTCCCTGCCGGCGAGCGCAGGGACAGCAGGCGGACGCGCTGCAGCGGCGTGGGCGGCAGCGCGCGCTGCGCGCCCTTCGCGAAGTAGCGCTCGAGGTAGTACTGCCCGACCTGCAGGACGCTGGTCATGACGAGGTACCAGATCAGCGCGACCACCAGCATCGGGATGACCTGGTACGTGCTCGCGTAGATGAGCTGCACGCTGTAGAGCAGGTCGGAGACCGCGATGACCGAGACCAGCGAGGTGGTCTTCAGCATGTTGTTCACCTCGTTGCCGGTCGGCGGGATGATGACCCGCGCCGCCTGCGGCAGGATGATCCGCCGCAGCGCCAGGCCGCGCGTCATGCCCAGCGCCGCCGCGGCCTCGGTCTGGCCCTCGTCGACCGAGAGCAGGCCGGAGCGGACGATCTCGCTGTAGTACGCCGCCTCGCTGAGCCCGAGGCCCAGGACCGCGGCGACGAACGGCGTGATGATCGACTTGGAGTCGCCCGCGAACAGCTGCGGGCCGCCGAACGGGATGCCGAAGCCGACGCGCGGCAGCAGCGCGGCCAGGTTGAACCACACGAAGACCTGCACCAGGACGGGCACTCCGCGGAAGAACCACACGTAGAGCCAGCAGACCTGGCTCACCACGGGGTTCGCCGAGCGGCGGCCCACGGCGACGAGGACGCCCAGCACGATCCCGACGGCCATCGAGACGACGGTGAGCTCGATCGTCATGCGCACCCCGGAGAGCACCTGGCTGTTGAACAGGTAGTCGCCGATGACGTCCCAGCGGAACCGCTTGTTGCGCACGGCTCCCTGGACGAACTGGGCCAGCAGGACGAGCAGCAGCACCGCCGCCACCCACCGGCCCGGGTGCCGCACGGGCACGACACGGGCCGGGGGTCGGGTGGTCGCGGCCGGCACGTCCTCGTCGACGTGGACCTCGCTCATGTCAGCTCGTCGCGCCGTTGATCGTCGCCGACTGCACGGCGCCGGCCTGGACGCCCCAGGTCGTGAGGATCTTCGTGTAGCTGCCGTCGGCCATCAGCGCCTGCAGGGCCGCCTGCACGGCCTTCGCCATGCCGTTGCCCTTGGGGAGCGCGATGCCGTACGGCGCGGTGCCGTAGGCCTGCCCGACCAGCTCGAAGGCTCCGTTGGACTGCTTCACGGCGTAGGCCGCGACCGGCGAGTCGGCCATGGACACCTGGTCGCGACCGCTCGACAGGGCCACGTTGGCGCCGCCCTGGTCGGGGTACTGGTCGACCTTCACGGCCTTCTTGCCGCCGTCGGTGCACTTCTTCGACTGCGCGGTCGCGTCGTCGGCCTGCGTGGTGCCCTTCTCGACCGCGACCGAGACGCCGCAGAGGGCATCGAGGCTGGTGATCTGGGCGGCGCCCTTCTTGACGAAGAACGAGGTGCCGGCGGAGAAGTAGTCGACGAAGTCGACGACCGCCTCGCGCTTCTTGTTGTCCGTCATGCTGCTCATGCCGAGGTCGTAGCGCTTGGACGCCAGGCCGGGCACGATCGAGTCGAACGACTGGTTGACCACGTTCACCTTGAGGCCGAGCTTCTGGCCGAGCGCCTGGGCCAGGTCGACGTCCATGCCGACGATGGTCTTCGTGCCGGGCTTGACGAACTCGTTCGGCGCGTAGCTCGCGTCCGTCGCCACCGTCAGCGTGCCCTTGCTCTTCACCGCGGCCGGGACCAGCGAGGCGGGGTCCGCGCCGCCCGCGGCGCCGGAGCTGGCGGCCGAGGAGCCGGCGTCGGAGCTGGCGGCCGACGGCGCCATCGAGGCGTCGGCGCCGCTGCTCGCCGCGGTCCCGGCGCTGGCGGCGGTCGAGCCCGCGGGAGCGGCACCGGAGGTGGTGTCGCCGCCCTTGGAGCTGCTTCCGCAGGCGGTGAGGAGCAGCCCGGTGGCGGCCAGCGCGACCGGCAGGGTGCGAAGCGGTGTGCGCACGAAGAACCCTTCCTGTGTCATGAGAGCCACCCCCGCCGGCCGGTGGGCCGGGGCGGGCAGCAGGGATGATCGAACCCGATGCTGCGACCCTATGTGTTGCCGTCCGGTGTCAGGAGCGTGTCGCACGCTCCGCGCGCCGTCCAGAGGTCCTCATTGTGGACCTTTCCGTCGCCCGCAGGGGAGGGGACAGTGGAACCGCGCGTCGCGAGGGCCGTCGGCCTGCTGCTGGGCGCGCTCCTGGACGCCGTCGTGCCCGACCCGCAGCGCTTCCACCCCGTCGCCGGGTACGGCCGGGCCGCCGGCGCGCTCGAGCGCGCCGTGTGGGCGGACTCGCGGGCGCGCGGCACCGCGTACGCGCTGGTGGCGGTGGGCGTGCCCGCCCTCGCCGGCGCGGTCGTCGAGCGGAGGGTGCGGCGCTCGCCAGCGGCGCAGGTGGCCCTCACGGCGGCCGTGACCTGGTCCGTGCTCGGCGGCACGAGCCTGCGCCGCGTCGGGCGCGGCATCGGCCGCTCGCTGGGCGACGGCAACGTCGCGGCCGCGCGCGACCGGCTGCCCTGGCTCTGCGGCCGCGACCCCGCGCAGCTCGACGCGACGGAGCTCTCCCGCGCGACCGTGGAGTCCGTCGCGGAGAACACCTCGGACGCGGCCGTCGCGCCCCTCGTCTGGGGGGCGGCGCTCGGCGTCCCCGGACTGGTGGCGTACCGCGCGGCCAATACCCTTGACGCGATGGTCGGCTCCCGCTCCCCGCGCTACGCGCGCTTCGGCTGGGCCTCGGCGAGGCTCGACGACGTGCTCAACCTCGTGCCCGCCCGGCTGACCGGGGCGCTGGCGTCCGCCGCCGCGCCCGTGGTGGGGGGCTCGGCGCGGACGGCCTGGTCGGTGCTGCTCCGCGACGGCGGCGCGCACCCCAGCCCGAACGCCGGGCGCTGCGAGGCGGCGTTCGCCGGTGCGCTGGGCGTGCGCCTCGGCGGCCGCAACGTCTACGCCGGCAGGGTCGAGCACCGGCCCCTGCTCGGGGCCGAGGGGCGGCCGTGCGCAGGGGCCGACGCGGAGGGGGCGGCCCGGCTGTCGGCGGTCACCGAGCGGCTCGCCCTGCTCGTCTGCTGCGCGGCCGTGGTGGCCCGCCCGTGAGCGGCGGCCTGCTCGTCGCCGGCACCACCTCCGACGCCGGCAAGAGCCTGCTGACGGCCGGCATCTGCCGCTGGCTGGTCCGCCAGGGCGTCCGCGTCGCGCCGTTCAAGGCGCAGAACATGTCGTTGAACTCCTGGGTCACCGCCGACGGCGCCGAGATCGGGCGTGCCCAGGCGGTGCAGGCGGCGGCGGCGCGCGTCGACGCGGAAGCAGCGATGAACCCCGTGCTGCTCAAGCCCGGCAGCGACCGCCACTCGCAGGTCGTGCTGATGGGCCGGCCGGTCGCCGAGGTCGACGCGCTGTCCTACCGGGCGCACAAGCCGCGGCTGCTGACGGTGGCGCTGGAGGCGCTCGAGCGGCTGCGGGCGCGCTTCGACGTCGTGGTCTGCGAGGGCGCCGGCTCTCCGGCGGAGATCAACCTGCGGGAGAACGACATCGCCAACATGGGGCTGGCGCGCGCCGCGGCGCTGCCGGTGGTCGTCGTGGGGGACATCGACCGCGGGGGAGTGTTCGCGGGGCTCTTCGGCACGCTCGCCCTGCTGTCCCCGGAGGACCAGGCGCTGGTCGCGGGGTTCCTCGTCAACAAGTTCCGCGGCGACCCGACGCTGCTCGCACCGGGCCTCGACATGCTGCAGGGCCTCACCGGCCGCCCGGTCATGGGCGTCGTGCCGTGGACGGGTGGGCTCCAGCTCGACCTCGAGGACTCGCTCGGGCTGGACGCGCCTCGCGCTTCGTCGGGACCGCCGGTCGGCCCGGACGAGCTGCGCGTCGCCGTGGTCCGGCTGCCGCGCATCAGCAACGCCACCGACGTCGACGCGCTGGCCTGCGAGCCCGGCGTCGTCGTCTCGCTCGTCGACACCCCGCAGCAGGTGCTCGACGCGGACCTGGTCGTGGTGCCCGGCACCCGGTCGACCGTGCGGGACCTCGCCTGGCTGCGGTCGCGCGGCCTGGACGACGCGATGCGGACCCGCGCCGAGAAGGGCCTGCCGGTGCTGGGGATCTGCGGCGGCTACCAGATGCTCGGCAGCACCATCGACGACCCGGTCGAGAGCGCTGCCGGTGTGGTCCAGGGGCTGGGTCTGCTACCGGTGCGGACCGAGTTCCGCCGGGAGAAGACGCTGCGCCGTCCGGTCGGGGCCGCCGCCGACGGGTCACCCGTGCACGGCTACGAGATCCACCACGGGGTGCTCGCGGCCGAGGGTGGCGAGCCGCTGTTCACCGAGCCCGACGGAACCCCCGAGGGCTGCCGCTCCGGTGCGGTCTGGGGCACGGTGTGGCACGGCTCGCTGGAGAACGACGCCTACCGCCGCGGTTTCCTGCGCGCCGTCGCCGACCTCGCCGGGCGTCGCTTCGTGCCCGCAGGCGATGTCTCCTTCCCGGCTCTGCGCGAGGCCCGGCTCGACGTGCTCGGCGACCTCGTCGAGCAGCACTGCGACACGGCCGCGCTGTGGCGGCTCATCGAGAGCGGACCGCCCGCCGGTCTGCCGTTCGTCCCGCCCGGTGCGCCAGAAGTCCCTGCCAGTGAGAAGGTACGCCCGTGACCCCCGTCCTGATCTCCACCGCCGACACCGAACTGCTGGCGGCGCGGGCGAGCGACGCGGGCTGGCGGACGGCCAACCCGTCGCGGCTGGCTCCTGCTGACGTGCCGGCCGTCCTCGAGGGCGCGGACCTCGTGGTGGTGCGGCTGCTGGGCGGGCGGCGTACGTGGCCCGAAGGGCTGGACGCGGTCCTGTCCTCGGGGGTCCCCGCCGTCGTGCTCGGCGGTGAGGCCGCACCCGACGCCGAGCTGCAGTCGCTGTCCACGGTGCCGGCGGGCGCCGTCACCGAGGCGCTCGCGTACCTCCGCGAGGGTGGCGTCGAGAACCTGCGCCAGCTCGCGGCCTTCCTCTCGGACACCGTGCTGCTCACCGGTGAGGGCTTCGCGCCGCCGGCGACGATGCCGTCGTGGGGGGTGCACGGGGCGTACGCCCTCGAGCCCGCCCGCCCCACCGTCGGGATCGTCTTCTACCGCGCGCACGCGCTGTCCGGGAACACCGCCTTCGTCGACAGTCTGGCGGCCGCGGTGGAGACCGCCGGGGGCAACGCCCTGCCGGTGTTCTGCTCCTCGCTGCGCGCGCCGGAGGTTGAGCTGCTCGAGCAGCTGCGCCGCTGTGACGCCGTCGTCGTGACCGTGCTCGCCGCGGGCGGCGCCCGCGCGGCGGACGCGAGCGCGGGCGGCGACGAGGACGCGTGGGACGTCGGCGCGCTCGCCGAGCTCGATGTGCCCATCCTGCAGGGGCTCTGCCTCACGACCTCGCGCGCCGAGTGGGAGGCCTCGGACGCGGCGCTCTCGCCGATGGACGCGGCGATGCAGGTCGCGATCCCGGAGTTCGACGGCCGGCTCATCACCGTGCCGTTCTCCTTCAAGGAGAGCGACGGCGACGTGCCGGTGTACGCCGCGGACCCCGAGCGCGCGGCCCGGGTCGCCGGTCTGGCGGTGCGGCACGGGCGGCTCCGCCACGTACCCGCTGCGGAGCGCAGGCTCGCCATCGTCCTGTCGTCGTACCCGACCAAGCACGCGCGCGTCGGGAACGCCGTGGGGCTCGACACTCCTGCCTCGGCCGTCCACCTGCTGCGGTCGCTCCGCGACGCGGGCTGGACCGTCGGGGAGTTCCCCGAGGACGGCGACACCCTCATCCACGCGCTGATCGCCGCCGGGGGCCACGACGTCGAGTGGCTCACCGAGGAGCAGCTGGCCGCGGCTCCCGCCCGGGTGCCGCTCGCCGACTACCAGCGGTGGTACGCCGCGCTGCCGGAGTCGTTGCGCGCGTCCGTCGAGGGGGCGTGGGGCCCGCCTCCGGGATCGCTGTACGTCGACGGCGACGAGATCGTGCTGGCCTCGCTGCAGTTCGGCAACGTCGTGCTGATGATCCAGCCGCCGCGCGGGTTTGGCGAGAACCCGATCGCGATCTACCACGACCCGGCGCTCGCGCCCTCGCACCACTACCTCGCGGCCTACCGCTGGCTGGAGGAGTCCTACGGCGCCGACGCCGTCGTGCACCTCGGCAAGCACGGGACGCTGGAGTGGCTGCCGGGCAAGGGTCTCGGCCTCTCCGCGGACTCCGCACCCGACGCCGTGCTGGGCGACCTGCCGCTGGTCTACCCGTTCATCGTCAACGACCCCGGCGAAGGTACGCAGGCCAAGCGCCGGGCGCACGCGGCCGTCGTCGACCACCTCGTCCCGCCCATGGCGCGCGCCGACTCGTACGGCGAGATGGCCAAGCTCGAGCAGCTGCTCGACGAGTACGCCACCGTCGCTGCCCTCGACCCGGCCAAGGTCCCCGTGCTGCGCACGCAGATCTGGGAGCTCGTCGAGAGCGCGCAGCTGCACCACGACCTGCACGTCTCCGAGGCGCCGGACGAGGAGGAGTTCGACGACTTCGTGCTCCACATCGACGGCTACCTCTGCGAGGTCAAGGACGTCCTCATCCGCGACGGGCTGCACGTGCTCGGCCAGCCGCCGGTGGAGGAGGCCCTCGACCACCTCGCCGTGTCCGTGCTGCGCGCCTCGCAGGTGTGGGGCGGGCGGAGTGGTGCGCTGCCGGGGATCAGGGCGGCGCTCGCGGCGGCCTCCGGCCTGGAGGAGAAGGCCCTGCTCGCGGCGCCCGGGGAGGTCGTGCGCTTCGAAGGGCAGGAGCTGCGGGCGTCGGCAGTCGTCGACCGGCTCGACGAGCTGGCGCTGCAGCTGGTGCGCTCCGCTCGTGCCTCCGGCGCAGCCCCTGCGGTGGAGTCCGTGCTCGGTCGCCGGGATGCCGACGTCGAGGCCGTGCTGGAGTTCGGGCTCGCCGAGCTGCTGCCCCGGCTGGCGGCGACCACCGACGAGCTGACCAACGTGCTGCGTGCCCTCGACGGGCGCTTCGTCCCGCCGGGCCCGTCGGGCTCCCCCACCCGCGGGCTCGTCAACGTGCTGCCGACCGGGCGCAACTTCTACTCGGTCGACCCGAAGGCGATCCCCTCGCGCAACGCCTGGGACGTCGGGCTCGCGCTCGCGGAGTCGCTGCTGGCCCGGCACAAGAGCGATACGGGGGAGTGGCCGCAGTCGGTCGGGCTCACGGTCTGGGGAACCTCGGCGATGCGCACCCAGGGCGACGACATCGCCGAGGTGCTGGCACTGCTGGGCTGCGTCCCGACCTGGGACGAGGTCTCGCGGCGCGTCACGGGCTTCGCCGTCCTGCCGCTCGCCGAGCTCGGGCGCCCCCGCATCGACGTCACCGTGCGCATCTCCGGCTTCTTCCGCGACGCCTTCCCGCACGTGGTCGCGCTGATCGACGACGCCGTCCGCGCGGTCGCCGCCCTCGACGAGGCCGACGACGACAACTACGTGCGCGCCCACGCCCGTGCCGACGTCGCCGAGCACGGCGACGAACGCCGTGCCACCACGCGGATCTTCGGGTCGAAGCCCGGCGCGTACGGTGCCGGGCTGCTGCCGCTCATCGACGCGCGCAACTGGCGCACCGACGCCGACCTCGCGGAGGTCTACGCCGTGTGGGGCGGCTACGCCTACGGCCGCGGGCTCGACGGGCGCGAGGCGCGTGCGGACATGGAGACGGCGTACCGGCGCATCGCGGTGGCGGCGAAGAACCAGGACACCCGCGAGCACGACATCGTCGACAGCGACGACTACTTCCAGTACCACGGCGGCATGGTGGCGATGGTCCGCTCGCTCACCGGAACCTCGCCCGCGGCGTACGTCGGCGACAGCGCGGTCCCGGACAGCGTCCGGACCCGCTCCCTGCAGGAGGAGACGCACCGGGTCTTCCGCGCCCGGGTCGTCAACCCGAAGTGGGTCTCGGCCATGCAGCGCCACGGCTACAAGGGCGCGTTCGAGATGGCCGCCACCGTGGACTACCTGTTCGGCTACGACGCGACGTCCGGCGTGGTCGAGGACTGGATGTACGAGAAGCTCGCCGCGTCGTACGTGTTCGACGAGACCAACCGCGAGTTCATGCGGAAGTCGAACCCGTGGGCGCTGCGCGGGATCTCCGAGCGGCTGCTCGAGGCCGCGGACCGCGGGCTGTGGGCCGAGCCGGACGAGGACACGCTGCGCCGGCTGAAGGAGACCTACCTCGAGCTCGAGGGCGACCTCGAGGGCTCCTGACCCCCCTCCAGCCCGTGATCATGCAGATCTCGGGGCGCCCAGGATCTGCATGATCACGGGGAGTCGGTCCTGACAGGACCCGAACACGAGCCCGGCCGTCGCTTCACCTGCGCTGCCGAGACTGCTTCCACCGCCGCTCGTCCGGAGCGGCCGACAGGAGGAGGCAGCGCGATGCGCACCTCGACGCGTACCCGGTCCCTCGTGGCGACCGCTGCAGCAGCGGCAGGCGTGCTCGTCCCGGCGACCGCCCACGCCGACACGACGACGCCCGCGTGCGACAGCACCCCCGGCTACGTGCAGGGCCAGCCGGACACCCTCAAGGCCGGGGCGACCTCGGGCGCCTACCTCTGGGCCGACGCCAGCGGCTGGCACTTCCGGGTCACCCACCCGGGCAAGGCGAAGGTCGTCTTCACCGGCCGCATCACCTCCTCGCAGCCGATGACGGTCACCCGCGCCGCCGACGAGAAGGGCGACCGCGTCTGGCTCTCGTTGGACCGCAAGAGCGCGATCTACCGGTTCACCGACTACGGCCAGCTCGACGGCCTCGACCTCACCACCGCGTGCGGGGCGACCCTGAAGGTCGGCGTGCGGTCCGGCAAGCACGAGCTCGACCCGCAGCACGTGTTCCTCGGCCGGCACGACGCCCGCCCGAAGGCCGTGCCGTTCGTCATCAGGCCCCGCAGCTCGGAGGCGACCGCCCCGGCACCCAAGGCGACCCCGACTCCGAGCGCCACGCCTGCCGCCTGAGCGGACGGGTCTGCGGCACCATGGCCGGCATGGCGGGCGCGCGGGGAGCCGAGGCACGAGGAGTCGTCCTCGTGGTCGAGGACGCGCCCGCCATCGCCGACGTGGAGCGGCTCTACCTCGAGCGCGAGGGGTTCCGCGTCCACGTCGAGACCGACGGACTCGCGGCCCTGGATGCCGTACGCCGGCTGGCTCCTGTCGCCATCGTCCTCGACGTCGGCCTGCCCGGCATCGACGGCACCGAGGTCTGCCGCCGGCTGCGCGCGCAGGACGACTGGACGCCGGTGCTCTTCGTGACCGCGCGCGACGACGAGGTCGAGCGGGTGCTGGGCCTCGAGCTCGGGGCCGACGACTACGTCACCAAGCCCTTCAGCCCGCGCGAGCTCGTGGCGCGGGTGAAGGCCGTGCTGCGCCGCGGATCCTCGCAGGGCGGCCGAGTGCTGCGCGCCGGTGCGGTGGAGATCGACGTCGAGCGCCGGCGCGTACGGGCCGGGGAGCGCGACGTCGAGCTGACAGCGACGGAGTTCGACCTGCTCGCCCACCTAGCGGCGTCGCCGGGGCGGGTCCACACGCGCGAGCAGCTGCTGCACGCCGTCTGGGGTCACGCGACGATCTCCGGCATGCGCACCGTCGACGTCCACGTGGCGCAGCTGCGCGCGAAGCTGGGGGAGGAGAGCCCGCTGCGCACCGTACGCGGCGTCGGCTACTCGGTCGATGGCTGAGCGTCGACCGACCGGCCTCGCCGCCCGGATCGCCCTGCTCACCACCGGCGTCACGGTGCTCGCCGTGCTGGTGAGCTTCCTCGTCTCCGCCGAGCTCGTCCGCGGGGCGGCCGACACGCAGGCGCGCAGGACGCTCGGCCACTACGCGGACCTCCTGGCCGCGGGGACCATCGCCCCCGTGGCCGAGCGGAACCCGCTCCGACGGGGTGCGGCACCGGTGAAGCCGCTGTACGCCGCGGCGCAGATCACGCCGATGGTCGTGCGGGCCGACGGGTCGGTCGGCGGGCGCTACGCCGGGCAGCTGCCGCGCACGGTCGTCGGTGAGGCGGCGGCGGGCAGGCCGGTCGACGCGACGGCCACCTTCGCCGGCCGGGGGTGGTTCCTCGCGGCGCGTCCGCTCGCTGACGGTCGCGGGTCGCTGGTCCTCGCCCAACCCCGGTCGGTCGCGCAGGCCATCGCGTCGCCGCTGCGCGGCCGGCTGGTGCTCGCGCTGCTTGTCGGGCTGGCAGTGGCGGTGTCGGCCGGGCTCGCGCTCTCCCGCCGGCTCGCACGACCGCTGACCCGCGCCGCAGCGGCGGCCGCCGAGCTCGCGGCGGGCTCCCGGGACGTGCGCCTGCCGGAGGAGGGGCCGCGTGAGGTGGCAGGAGTGGCTGCCGCGCTGAACTCCCTGGCCGGCGCGCTCGCCACGAGCGAGGGCCGGCAGCGCGAGTTCCTGCTCTCGGTGTCCCACGAGCTGCGGACGCCGCTCACGGCGGTCTCCGGCTACGCCGAGGCGCTCGCGGACGGCGTGCTGCCGGCGGACGAGGTCCCGCGCGTCGGCGGCACTCTGCTCGGGGAGTCGGCGCACCTGCAGCGCATCGTCGACGACCTGCTCGACCTGGCCCGCCTCGGTGCCGTCGACTTCCGCGTCGAGCTCGCCCCCGTCGACCTCGGCGCGCTCGTGCTCGGGGCCCAGGACGTGTGGGCGGAGCGGTGCGCGCGTACCGGCGCCGTGCTGCGGGTCGAGCTGCCGCCGGTGCCCGTGGTCGTGGTGGCCGACGCAGGGCGGGTACGGCAGATCCTCGACGGGCTCGCGGAGAACGCGCTGCGGGTCGTCCCCCCTGGTGCCCCGCTGGTCCTCGCCGTCCGTGCCGCACCGGGCGCCGGGGTCCTCGAGGTACGCGACGGTGGCCCGGGTCTCACCCCCGACGACATCGCCGTGGCGTTCGAGCGCTCCGCGCTGCACGACCGCTACCGCGGCGTACGTCGGGTGGGCACGGGCATCGGGCTCGCGCTCATCGCCGGTCTCGTCGAGCGGATGGGCGGGCGGCAGGAGGCGGGGAGCGCGCCCGAGGGGGGCGCGCGGTTCACGGTGGAGCTGCCGGCCGCTGGCCCAGGATCTGCATGATCACGGGGGAAGAAAGAGGTGGCCCCCTGCTCCGTGATCATGCAGATCCTGGGTGGGCGCCCCCCACCTCCCCGTGATCATGCAGGACGTGGGGACCCGGACGTGCAGGGCCACGGGGGGCCAGGATCCGCATGATCACGGCAGCGGGGTGGGGCGGGTGAAGCCCGAGCGGGTCATCTGCCCCCACACCTGGCGCTTGCCGCGCAGCGCGGCCCAGAGTCCCTGGAGGCGCCACCACGCCGTGAGCTGCCGGTAGCCGAGGTTCTCCAGGACGGCTGCACCCGCCGCGACGAGCAGGTCGCGCCAGCGCGGGTAGCGGTGGAAGGAGAACTCCTCGATGGCGAGTGCGGCGAGCGAGACGAAGACCGCGTAGCCGTACGCCAGCAGCAGGAACCGCCATGCATAGGTCACGTTCACTGCGCCGACGAGCAGTCCGACCGGCAGCAGCACGGCACCGACGAGCTCGAGGACGGGCGCGCAGAGCTCGAAGACCACGTAGTACGGCACGGCGACGAGGCCGATCCGCCCGTAGCGCGGGTTGCCCATCATGCGGCGGTGCTTCGACAGCACCTCCCACAGCCCCCGGTGCCAGCGGCGGCGCTGGCTGCGCAGGACCTTCGTGCTGGACGGCACTTCTGTCCACGAAACGGGCTCGGGCACGAAGACGACGCGGTAGTCACCGCCGCGGTCGCGCTGGAACCGGTGGATGCGGGTGACGACCTCGAGGTCCTCGCCGATGCAGTCGATGTCCAGGCCGCCGACCTCCACGAGCACATCGCGGCGGAAGACGCCGAAAGCCCCTGACACCAGCAGCAACGAGCCCAGCCGCGACCAGCCGGCGCGGCCGAGCATGAACGCACGGAGGTACTCCAGCACCTGGATCCGCTCGATCCAGCGGCGCGGCATCGCGACCTCGACGACCCGGCCGGCGCGTACGCCGCAGCCGTTGACGGCCCGTACGGACCCGCCGGTCACGACCACCCGCTCGGGGTCGTCGACGAACGGCTTCGTCACGTGCAGCAGGGAGTCCGGGTCGAGGATGGAGTCCGCGTCCACCATGCAGACCAGCGGGTGGCGGGCGGCGTTGAGCGCGGTGTTGAGGGCGGAGGAGCGGCCGCCGTTCGTCGTGCGCACGACGGTGAGCGGCGTCGTCCCGTCGCTGGGGACGTGGACGGAGCGGACCCGCCCGCGCGTCGGCACGTCGTCGGGCAGCGCGCGCGGCAGCGGGGTGAGGTCGAAGGCACTGCGCAGCGCCTCGAACGTCCCGTCGGTCGATCCGTCGTCGACGACGACGACCTCGTGCTCGGGGTAGCGCAGGGCGGTCAGCGCGCGGACCGCCTCGACGATGCCGGCCTCCTCCTCGTACGCCGGGACCAGCACGCTCACGGGCAGCGTCATCGGGCTGGCGAGCGCGTCCTCGTGGCCGGCGAACGCCGCCCGGCGCGACGTCCGCGCCACGTCCGTCGCCGCGACCGCGATGAGCAGGAGGTAGCTCGTGTTGATCGCGACGAAGTAGCAGAGGACCGGGGTGGAGAGCAGCGCGAGCAGGTGCGCGACGAGGTCGTGCGAGGTGCTCACGAAGCCCTCCGGGCGTCGAGCTCCTCCATGAGGTCGCAGTCCTGCGCGGCCAGGGCGAAGCGGCCGAGCGCCTCCTCGGCGTACGCCGCGCTGCCCGCCGTGAGCGCGCCCTCGCCGTCCCGGGGTGCCCCGTCGCCGGCGAGGTCCAGCAGCGCGCCGACGCCGGGACCGCCGACGGCGGCCAGGGCGGCCGCCGCCTCGACGGCGACGAGGTGCGAGGGGTCGGCGACGAGCGTCGCGAGGACCGCGATGCCGTCGGGGGCGGCGACCTCGCCGAGGGCGCGCGCCGCGGCCGCGCGCAGTGCCGCGGGGGAGGTGGCGTCGGCGGCGCGCACGAGCGGCTCGAGGGCCTCGCGCGAGCCGAGCCGGCCCAGGGCACGGGCGGCGCGCACCCGGACGTCGAGCTCGGGATCGGCGAGCGCCGCGGCGATCTCGGCGGTGCAGCGGACGGCACCCAGCCGGCCGAGCACCTCGGCGGCGGTCGCGCGGACGGCGGCCGAGGGGGCGGTGGTGGCAGCGGCGAGCACGGGGGCGACCGAGGGGCCGAGGCGGAGCAGGGCGTGCGACGCCGTACGCGCCGGCAGCCGACGCTCGGCCCGTCCGACCGCATCGAGCAGGGCGGGGGCGACGGAGGCGTCGCCGAGGTGACCGAGAGAGCGGGCGGCGACCGCGCGGACGTCGCGGTCGCGGTCACCGAGCAGGGCGACGAGGACGGAGCGGCTGCCCTCGGGGGCGTCCTCGCCCGCGGCGCCCAGCAGCTGCGCGGACCGGGCACGGACGACGGGGCTGCGGGCGTGCTGCGCGTCGCGCACGGCGGCGTCCAGCACCCCGCGGCGGGCGAGCAGGACGGCGAGCTCGTGGCGGCCGGGGCCGCGTACCTTCGCCAGCAGGCTCAGCACCATCGGCTGCACTGCGGCCCAGTGCTCGGCGTCGAGGTCGGAGAGCGAGGCGGCGGCCTCCGGCTCGTCGCCGGACGCCGCCTCCAGCACGAGGGGGCGCAGGGGGCCGAGGAGCCGGGCCTGCCGGGCCTCGCGCCGGTGCCGGACGAGGCGGCGCAGCACCAGGGCCAGCCCCGGTCCGGCGGCGAGGACGGCGACCGCGAGCAGGGCGAGGCGCAGCGCCTGACCGGCGCTCACGCGCGGTCCAGCTGCGCGCGGTCGAGCCGGGCGCTCACGCGCGGTCCAGCTGCGCGCTCACGCGCTGCGGCGCGCGAGCAGGGCCTGCACCCGGCTGGTGAGCTCGCGCGGGCTGAAGGGCTTGGCGACGTAGTCGTCGGCGCCGGCATCGAAGCCGCGCTGGACGTCGGCGTCCTGCACGTTGGCCGTCAGCATGAGGACGGGCAGCGCGCTGAACTCGGGATCGCTGCGCAGGGCGCGGCAGACGTCGATGCCCGAGAGCTCCGGCATGTTGACGTCGAGGATGACGAGGTCGGGGTGGACCTCACGGACGCGGGCGAGGGCCGTGGCCCCGTCGCCGACCCCGACGACCTCGAGGCCGAGGTTCGCGAGCTTGAACTCGACGAGGTCGCGGATGTCGTCGTCGTCCTCGGCGATCAGGATGACCGGCATGCGGGTGGTGCGTCCTTCCGGGGCCTTCGTGGGGTCAGGTGCGGATCGTCCGTTCCGGTGCCGGGCTTGAGCCTCAGGCCCGCAGCGCCGCCCACCCGCGGTAGTCCTCGACCGCGATCCCGGCGTACGCGGCGGAGCCCGCCGCCCCCGCGTCCACGGCCGCCGCGATCCCGGCGAGCTCGGCGGCGCTGCGGCCGGCGAGGCTCGTGCCCCCCTCGCCGGTCGCGTTGGTCTCGAGCGCGAGCCGCGCCGGCTTCCCGGCGCTGGCGGCGGCCGCGAGGGTCGCCGCGCCGACCGCGAGCACGCCCGCCGCGGTCGTCCGGTAGCTCATGACGACGACGCCGTCGACGCGCGCCAGCACGGCCACGTCGAGGCGGGGACCCGCCCGCCCGGCGTCGACGCCGTCCAGCCAGAACGGCACGTCCGCCGTCAGCGGCAGCGGGGAGGCCGCGTGGAGGGAGCCGAGCAGGGCGAGGTACGCCGCGACCGTCCCCGCGCGGTCGCTGTCCCACCCGGGCAGGAGGTACGGCTCGACGTCGACGTGCACGCCGTCGAACAGCCCGGTCGCGGTCGCCGCCGTCATCCAGGCGCGGGCGCCGGCCGGGTCGGCGAGCCAGCCGGGGTCGCCGCCGAGCGCGGCGACGCGGAGGCCGGCGGCGTGCGCCTTCGCGCTGAGCCGGCGGGCCCAGGGGAGGGCCGGGCTGGTGGCGAGCGCGGGGGGCACCGCGGCGTACAGCTCGGTGACGCCGTGGGCGCGGGCGAACGCGACGACGGTCGCCGGGTCGTCGCGCGTCCAGAGCCACATCGCCCGGCCGGGAGCGCTGGCGCTGGAGGTCGTCACCGCGCGTTGCCGCCCCGCCGCCTGGGCCGAGGTCGCCTGCACGACCGGCAGGACGCCGAGCGTGCCGAGGGCGAGGAGGGTGACCAGGCGGCGGAGCACACCCCCTGCCTCGGCGACGCCAGGCGCCGGTCTGCAGCGCCGTGGCCCCTTCGCAGCAGCGGGGTCACCCGGGCGGCGGCCTCGCCCCCGACGTCGTGGGGCTGGGTGGGGGTCAGGGCGCGCACCAGGCACACGACGTCGTGGTGCTGGGTGGGCGTCAGGGCAGCATGGTGAGCTCGGCGTCCTGGCCGGGCGGGAGCGGGAAGCAGGCGAGGAAGACGACGCCGTCCTCGAGCGCGTCGAAGTGCGGGACGGGGACGTCGGCGGGCTCGTAGAACGGGTCGCCTGCGCGCAGGATCCGGGGCTCCTCGTCGCCGACCTGGACGAGGACCGAGCCCTCGAGGACCGTCCCGACGACGGGGCCGTTGTGGGTGTGGGCGCCGGGGGCGGTGCCGGGCGCCATCGTGATGCGGCGTACCTCGATGCGGTCGACGGTCAGCGGCTCGACGGGGGCGGTGAGGAGCAGCTCGCGGGTCACGGGGTCCATGGGGGTCATGGTGGCAGGGCGGTGGGCCGCGGCCGGTCCCAGTTGATCGGGGCCCTCGATCAAGCAGGGACGATCCCCTGGAGATGTGCTCGGGCTCGGCCCCAGTTGATCGAGGTCCCCGATCAACTGGGTGGCGGCAGCGGGCGGGAGACGGGGACCTCGCGGCCGCGCCAGCGCAGGGGCTCCTCGGCGTACTCCTCCAGCGCGTGCGCGGTCCACCCCACGGTCCGGGACACGGCGAAGACGACCTCGCCGGCGCCGGCGGGCAGCCCTCCCGCCACGGTCAGGGCCGCGAGGCCGAGGTCGACGTTGGGCTCGGCCGGACCACCGCGGCCTGCCGCTGCCGCCACGGCGCGCGCCGCCGCCGCGGCCCGGCGACCGGCCGGGGCCTGCTCGAGCCGGTCGAGCAGCTCCGCCGCCCGCGGGTCGCCCTCGGGGTAGAGCGGGTGCCCGAGCCCGGGTACGCCGCGGCCCGACCGCAGCTGCTCGCCGACCACCGCCTCCGCGCTCCTGCCGGAGACGACGCGCAGCAGCAGCCCGTGCGCCTCGCGGCTCGCTCCCCCGTGCAGCGGCCCCTCGAGCACGGCCATGCCCGCCGACACCACGGCGTACGGGTCGGCGCGGGTCGACGCCGCCACCCGCGCGGCGACCGTCGAGGCGGCGAGCCCGTGGTCGACGAGGAGCACGAGCGCGGCGTCCAGCACCTGCAGCAGGCCGGCCGGCGGCCGCGTCGGTGACAACGAGCGCCACAGCCGGGAGGCGGCGGAGCGACGGCCGGGCGGCTCGGTACCGAGCGCATCCAGCAGGCACCCGAGCAGCCCGCGGGCGGAGGTGACCACGGAGGCGGGGGAGAGGTCGTAGCGCAGCGGGTCCGCCGCGGCCGCCGCCGCAGCGGCGACGCGGAGCCGCACCGCGGGGTCGGCGGGCGGCAGGGCCGCCACGGTCCTGCGCGCGGCCGCGAGCTGCGCGGGCGGCGCGTCCAGCCGCTGGGCAGTGGGCTCCTGCCCCCAGGCCAGCGCCGCCGCCTGCTCGAACGACCGGTCCCGACTGAGCTCGGCCAGGTCACGGCCGCGCAGCAGGAGCCGCCCGTCGCGGATCTCGGTGAGGGCGGAGTCCACGCTGCGGAAGGGGAAGGTCGCGGCGCGGCGACTGGCCCGGCGGCGCCCGCCGGCGAGCAGCTCCTCGACGTCCGCGAGGGCGAAGGTGCTGCCGCCCGCGGGCTCGCGGCGGCTCTCGAGCAGGCCGCGGCTCACATACGCGTAGACCGTCTCCACCTTGACGCCGAGGCGACGAGCGGCCTCCTCGGTGCTGATCCGGCGGTTCATGTGCGCTCCTCCACGTTGATCCGATCAACGTTGACTGCACTCGCGAATGCTGTCAACACTGCACAGGTCGAGAGGAAGCAGCATGACCACCATCGCCGCCGTCCCGTCCACACCGGACCGCAGCGCCCCCGTCCCCACCCTCGCCGCGCCTCCCGGGCTGCAGGGCGTCGTCGTCGCGCGGACGACGATCGGTGACGTCCGCGGCGAGGAGGGGTTCTACCACTACCGGCAGTACTCCGCGGTCGAGCTGGCACGTACCCGTTCCTTCGAGGACGTGTGGCACCTGCTGCACGTGGGCGAGCTGCCGGACTCCTCCGCGAGCGTCGCGTTCGCCCGTCGGGTGCGGGCGATGCGGGAGCTGCCACCGCGTACGGCGGCGCTGCTGCCGTCCCTCGCCCAGGAGCCGCCGGTCCAGGCCCTGCGCACCGTGCTCTCGGCCGCGGGTGCCGAGCTCGGGATGCGCCCGACCTGGGACCTCGACGCGGCCGCTCGCGCCGAGGACGCGCTGCGCCTCTGCGCGCTCGTGCCCACGGCGCTCGCCGCGCTCCACCGCCTCTCGCGCGGCCTCGACCCCGTGGCGCCCGACCCGGGGCTGGGCCACGTCCAGGACTACCTGCGCATGATGCTCGGGGAGGACCCGCGCCCCGAGCACGTGGCGGCGGTCGAGGCGTACCTCATCAGCA
This sequence comes from Motilibacter rhizosphaerae, assembly GCF_004216915.1. NCBI lineage: Bacteria > Bacillati > Actinomycetota > Actinomycetes > Motilibacterales > Motilibacteraceae > Motilibacter > Motilibacter rhizosphaerae. Next base: position 552,350 of record NZ_SGXD01000002.1, on the reverse strand, counting down.
CGATCGACCACGGGCTCAACGCCTCGACCTTCACCGCGCGCGTGGTGGCCTCGACCGGCGCGGACCTTGCGGCGTGCCTCGTGGCCGCGCTCGGGGCGCTGTCGGGCCCGCTGCACGGCGGTGCCCCCAGCCGCGCCCTCGATGCCCTGGAGGAGATCGGCCCGCCGGACCGGGCCGACGAGTGGGCGCGCGAGCGGGTGCTCGCCGGCGACCGGCTGATGGGGTTCGGGCACGCGGTCTACCGCACGGCCGACCCGCGCTCGGTGCTGCTGCGGGAGGTCGCCGAGGGGCTCGGCGGCGAGCTGGTCGCGCGCGCAGTGGCGGTCGAGGCGACGGTGCTCGAGGTGCTCGCCGAGCTCAAGCCAGGCCGGCGCCTGGCCACCAACGTCGAGTACTACGCCGGCGTCGTCATGGAGCAGTGCGGCATCCCGCGGGAGATGTTCACCCCGACCTTCGCGGTGTCGCGCGTGCTCGGGTGGTCGGCGCACGTGCTGGAGCAGGCGCGCGAGCAGAAGATCTACCGCCCCGCAGCGGAGTACGTCGGCCCGCCGGCGCCGCAGCCCGTCCCGGCGGCCTGAAGGGCTACCCCTGGCGCTGGTAGGCGAGCCGCGGCAGCGTGACGGTGAGGTCCACCGCGGTCTCCAGCGCCTCGTCCAGCCGCAGCTGCCCGCGGCCGACGAGGTCCGCGAGGAACCCGCTGTCCACCCGGCGCGCCACGTCGTGGCGCGCCGGGATCGAGGCGAAGGCCCGGGTGTCGTCGACGAAGCCGGCGCCGTTGTAGAGACCCGCCGTCTCCACGGTCGCCTCGCGGAACCGGCGCATCGCGTACGGGCTGTCGAGGAACCACCACGGCACGCCCAGCCGCACGGACGGGAAGACCCCGGCTAGCGGGGCGAGCTCGCGGCTGTAGGTCGTCTCGTCGATGGTGAACAGCACGCACCTGAAGCGCGGGTGGCGACCGAACGCCTGGAGCAGGGGGCGCAGACCACGCACGAAGTCGACCGGCGTGGGGATGTCGAAGCCCTTGTCAGCACCGAAGAGCTCGTGCACACCGGGGTCGTAGTCGCGGGCGACCCCCGGGTGGATCTGCATGACCAGGCCGTCCTCGGTGCTCATCCGCGCCATCTCGAAGAGCATGTGCGCGGCGAAGGCCCTGGCCTGCTGAGGAGTCACCGAGCCCGCGAGCGCGGACGCGTAGATCGCCTCGGCCTCACCGGCCTCGAGCGGCCGGGAGTCGGCGGTTGCGTGGCCGTGGTCGGTGGACAGTGCACCGCATGCGACGAAGTGGTCGCGCCGCTGCCGTAGGGCTCCGAGGAACCCCTCGTACGTCGTGGTCCCCACCCCCGAGACCTCCGCGAGGCGCTCCACGTCCGTACGCCATGACGGGCGGTCCACGTGCACGAGTGCGTCGGGCCGGAACGTCGGCACCACCCGGCCCCGCCACTCGGACGCGGCGATCGCCCGGTGGTCCGCGAGGTCGTCGAGCGGCGAGTCCGTGGTGGCGAGGACCTCGATGCCGAAGCGGTCGAACAGCGCACGCGGCCGGAACTCCGGTCGTGCCAGGCAGTCCGCGATGACGTCGTAGATCTCGTCGGCGGTGCCGGCGGAGGGCTCGACGCGTACGCCGAAGACGTCGTGCAGCTCCTGCTCGAGCCACAGCCTGCTGGGGGTTCCGCGGTGGAGGTGCCAGCCCGCGCAGAACCTCCGCCAGATGGCCCGTCCGTCGGTTTCGACTGGCCCGCCGTCCGTCCGGAGCACGCCGAGGTCCTCGAGCCGTGCGCCCTGCGACACGAGCATCCGCGTGACGTAGTGGTCGGGGACGACCAGCAGCTGGGCGGGGTCGGGGAACGCCTCGTCACGGGCGAGGATCCCCGCGTCGACATGGCCGTGCATGCTGATGATCGGCAGGTCCCGGACGGCGGCGTAGATCTCCCGCGCGACCGAGCGGACGTGCGGCTCCGTGGGCAGGATGCGGTCGTCGTCCAGGGTCAGCGGTCGCGCGAGGGTCACCCGCCCAGGGTCCACCGTCCGCGCCGCCTAGGGTGAGGCGGGTGGCCCCACGCCTGTCGCTCCGTACGCTGCCGGACGTCGCCGACGCCTCCGCTCCGCCGCTGGACCCGTCTGCGCTCGAGGTCGGCATCATGCACCTCGGCATCGGCGCCTTCCACCGCGCCCACCAGGCGGAGTTCACCCAGGACGCGATGGCGGCGAGCGGCGACACGAGCTGGGGGATCTGCGGGGTCACCCAGCGCAGCCGCTCGGTCCTCGACGACCTCGAGCCGCAGGACGGGCTGTCCTCCGTCCTCGTGCGCTCGGGCAGCGACGAGTCGCTGCGGGTCAATGCGGCCGTCCGCGAGCTGCGCTTCGCCCTCGACACCCCGGACGCGCTCGTCGCGCGGCTGGCGGACCCGAAGGTCCGCGTCGTCACCCTGACCGTGACGGAGAAGGGCTACCGGCACGATCCGGCGACCCGGCGGCTGCGGACGGACGACGCCGAGGTGGCCGCCGACGCCGCGGGGCGTCCACCCCGGACGGTCGTCGGGCAGCTGGTCCGCGGCCTCGCCGCCCGCCGATCCGCTGACGCCGGCTCGGTCTCCCTGCTGCCGTGCGACAACCTGCCTGCCAACGGCAAGGTCCTGGCGGGGCTCGTCTCGGACTTCTGCGGCCTGCTCGGCGATCCTGCCCTCGCCGCCTGGGTGGAGGAGAACGTCGCCTTCCCCTCGTCGATGGTCGACCGCATCGTGCCGGCCACGACCGATGCCGACCGCAGCACCGCGGAGCGGATGCTGGGACTGCGCGACGAGGGCGTCGTCGCCACCGAACCGTTCCGGCAGTGGGTCGTCGAGGACGTCTTCGCCGCCGGGCGCCCCTCGTGGGAGCTGGCCGGGGCGGTGCTGACCGACGACGTCACGCCGTACGAGGCCATGAAGCTCCGGCTCCTCAACGGCAGCCACTCCACGCTGGCCTACCTCGGCGCTCTCGCGGGGCGGGAGCACATCTCGGATGCCGTCGCGGATCCTGCCCTCGCCGAGGCCGTGTCCCGCATGATGCGCGACGAGGTGACCCCGACGCTTGCGGTCCCGGACGGCTTCGACCTGCCGGCGTACGAGCAGGACCTGCTGCGCCGCTTCGCGAACCCCGCCTTGCGCCACCGCACCCTCCAGGTCGCGATGGACGGCTCGCAGAAGCTGCCGCAGCGGCTCGTCGCGGTGGCCCGGGAGCGGCTGGCCACGGGCGCGCAGCCGCGGCTCAGCTGCCTGGGGATCGCCGGCTGGATGCGCTGGGTCACCGCGGGCACGACCGAGGACGGACGGCCCATCGTCGTCGACGACCCGCTCGCCGACCAGCTGGCCGCGGCAACGGCGGGGGCCACGACGCCCGCTGTTGTGGTCGACGGGTTGCTGGGGATCCGCGCGGTCTTCGGCGACGACCTGGGCGTCGACCCGGAGTTCCGGTCGCTGGTCCTCGACTCGCTCCAGGCGCTCACCAGCAGCGGCGTGGCGGTCGCTGTCCGGGAAGCGCTGCGCTGAAGTCGCGTCAGCGCAGGAAGCCCACCGCGCGTACCTCGTCGATGATGTGCGCGGCGCCCGCCGCCGCCCGGAACTTCTCCAGCGCCGACTGGACCTCGACGCGCCGGCAGTAGTCGCGCCCCGACACGGCGAGGACGCCGTCGGCCTCGTCGCGCAGGTTCCACGACCAGCGTCCTGGGGTGCCGGCGACCAGCGACGCGGCGAGGTGGGGGAGGCCGGTCTGCAGCCGGCGTACGGCGTCGGTGCACGCGGCGAGGTCGGTGTAGGGCGCGCTGGCCCGGCCGAGCTCGCGGTTGTTGCCCATGACGAGCCGCCATTCCACGCCCGTCGCGGTGGCGCGGCGGGTGAAGAAGTGGAACCGGGCTGGCGTCGCCATCGCGGGACCTCCGTCGTGACCCTGCACCGGTCGGCGCGGAGGGCGTCCCGAGGATGCCGCGGACGGAGCCGCGGTGCAGCCTGACCCGGTGAGCGGGAGGTTCCCGCCAGATGAACCCCTGCTCAGCATCCGGCGAACGCACCCGAACCAGACGTCCGTCAGCTCCCCGCCGGCCGCTGGCGCTGGGGGTAGGGCGCCTCACCCCGGGCGAGCATCTCGACGAACTGGGCGATCCGCCGGGCGCGCGTGTCCGGCCGCTTGGCCTCCTGCGTGCGGTAGATCAGGGCGAACCGGTTGGTGCGGGTGAGCACGTCGAACATCGCCTGCGCCGCCGGGACCGCCGCGATCGCCGCGGCGAGGTCGGCGGGCACCTCGGCGGAGGCCGACCCGGCGTACGCCTTGTCCCAGCGGCCGTCCGCCTGCGCCGCTTCGACGGCGGCGCGCCCCGCCCCGGTCATCCGGCCCTCGGCCTCGAGCTCGGCCACCCGCTGGACGTTCTTCGCCGACCACGGGGACCGCGGCTTCCGCGGGGTGAAGCGGATCGTGTAGCAGGCCTCGTCGACGGGGCTCAGCTGGCCGTCGATCCAGCCGTAGCAGAGCGCCTCGCGCACGGCGGCCTCGTAGACCAGCTCGGTGACCGTGCCGCCCTTCTTGCCGAGGACGAGCCAGACCCCGGGGGACTCGGTGCCGTGCTCGGCGAGCCAGGCGCGCCAGGCCGCCGCGTCGGGGACCAGCAGCCGGGGGAGCTCTGTCGCCACGCGGGGGACTGTAGCGCCGGCGGGGGTTCGCCGGGGAGGCACGCGGGCAAGCGCCAGGACGTACGCGCCGGAGCCGAGGAGGAGCCCCCGTGGAGTTCGAGAGGTCCAAGGTCGTCGCCGCCCCTGCGGAGCGGGTCTTCGACGTGGTGTCCGACGTCGAGCGCATGCCCTCGTGGCTCCCGACGACGGAGCGCGCCGCGGCCGACGGCGCCGACCACGTGCACGTCGAGGGCGAGCGCGGGTCACAGCCCTACGAGGGCGACGGGCTGTTCCGGGCGCAGCGCGACCAGCTCCGGCTGGAGTGGGGCAGCGACCGCACGGGCGAGTACGCCGGCTGGCTGCAGATCCACCACCAGGCGCAGGACGACCGGTCCGAGGTCGTGATCCACCTGTCGTTCTTCGAGGAGCTCGACGAGCGGTACCGCGCGAGCCGGGCGCAGGCCGTCGAGGCCGAGCTCGAGGAGGCGCTGGACACGCTCGCGGAGCAGGTGGCCGCGGGGTAGCCCCGCGCCGTGATCATGCACGACCTGGGGCAGACCCGGGCGGGGCGGCATGAACCGCGCGAGTAGCGTGAGCCGACTCCGCACAGAGAGGTGCCCCCTCCATGCCGTTGCTCGGCCCAGCACTGCCTCAGCAGCAGGGACGATCCCGCCGCCACCCCCTCCGCACGGTGCCCGTCCTGGCCGCCGCTGCCCTCGCCGCGACAGCGCTCGGAGCGCTGCCGGCGAGCGCCCGGGCCGGCGACGCCCCTGCGGATCCCGCCGACTCCGCCTGGACGCTGAGCACGACCTCGACCGGGTCCGGCTACTCGCCGACGTTCGTGGGCAACGGCTACCTCGCGGCGCGCGTGCCGGCCGAGGGCACCGGCTGGTCGACCGCGCCGGTGGCGACCCAGGCTCAAGTGGCCGGCTTCTACGCGAAGCCCGCCGACAGCGTGCAGATCCGGGCCAGCCTGCCCATGTGGACCAGCCTCGGGTTCTCCGACGGCAGCGCGACCTACGGCAACCTGCCCGCCGGCGCCGGGTGCGCGTACGGCCAGGTGTGCGAGGCCGAGGCGGGCGAGCTGTCCGGCGGCGCCACCCGCGCGTCCGACCACTCCGGCGCGTCGGGCGGTGCGTTCGCCGCCGGCTTCGGCGACCAGGGCCACCCCGTCGTCGGAGCGCGGACGGCGGTCCAGGTCAACGACGTCCCGGCGGACGGCACGGCGACGTTGACCGTGCGCTACGCGAACAACGACGGCGGAGCCGGCGTCCGCACCCGCAGCCTCAGCGTCGCCGTCAACGGCACCCGGACCGGCGCGGTCGACCTGCCGCCCACGGACTCCTGGGACTCCTGGGCCACCGCGACCGTGCAGGTGCCGGTGACGAAGGGCACGGACGCCGTCGCCCTGTCCTGCGAGGCCGGCGACGGCTGCATGGTCAACGTGGACTACGTCGCCCTCACGGCGGGCGGCAGCCCGGCCCTGCCCCCGGGGAACGGCACGACGAGCGACTACCGGCAGACCCTCGACCTGCGGACGGGGGTCCTCACGACGACCCTCACGTGGACGTCGCCCGCAGGCCGCGTGACCGACCTGCGCTACGACGTGCTCGCCGACCGTGCGCAGGCGCACGTCGGCGCCGTGCGGCTCACCGTCCACCCGCACTGGAGCGGCACGGCGACGGCCACCGACGCGCTCGACGGCCGCGCGGCGAACGCGGTGACCGTGTCGGGCAGCGGCGTGGACGCGCCTGCCGGCCGGCTCGCCGAGACGGTGACCGCTGACGGCACCGGCCTGGTGGCCGGGCTCGTCTCGACGCTGCAGGCGCAGGACGCGACGACAGCGACCGCCTCGGTGGGCGACCTGCCCGCGCAGTCCTCCGCGCAGCGGACGACGCTCGCCGTCGAGGACGGCTCCACCTACACGCTCACGAAGTACGTCGGCCTCGCGACGAGCGTCGACACCGACCGCACCGACGGACTGGCACCGCTGGAGGCGGCGACCCGGGCGTCGAGCGGGGCTGCGGCGACCGGCTGGGACGACCTGCTGGCGGCGCACGAGGACGCCTGGGCGCAGCTCTGGTCGTCGGACATCAGCGTCCCCGGCGACGATGCCCTCACGCTCCAGGCGCGGGCCAGCATGTTCTACCTCCTGGAGAGCACGCGGGCCGGCGTCGACTGGAGCACCTCGCCCGGCGGGCTGTCCTCGGACGGCTACTCGGGCCACGTCTTCTGGGACATGGAGACGTGGATGTTCCCCTCGCTGCTCGCGCAGCACCCCGATATCGCGGCGGGGGCCGACGCGTACCGGCAGCGGCTCCTGCCAGGAGCACAGGCCTACGCCCAGCAGACCGGCTGGAAGGGCGCCCGTTTCCCCTGGGAGAGCGCACTGGCCGGCGACGAGCAGACACCGACCTGGGCCGACACCGGCAAGTACGAGATCCACGTGACCGCCGACGTCGCCCTGGCGCAGTGGCAGTACTACGAGGCGACCGGTGACGAGGAGTGGCTGCGGAGCAAGGCATGGCCGGTCCTCGCGGGCGCCGCTGACTTCTGGGCGAGCCGGGTGACCCCGAACGCGGGTGGCGGGTACTCCATCAAGGACGTCATCCCGCCGGACGAGTACGCCGTGGGCGTCGACGACGACGTCTACACCAACGTCGCAGCAGCGACGACGCTGCGGATCGCGACGCAGGCCGCCCAGATCATCGGCGCGACGGCCGACCCCCGCTGGTCGAGCATCGCCGCGGGGATCGTCGTCCCCTACGACCGATCGCTCGGCATCCACCCCGAGTACGCCGGCTACAGCGGCCAGACCATCAAGCAGGCCGACGCGGTGATGCTGCAGTACCCCTGGGGCTACTCGCAGCCCAGCTCGGTCGCGCAGGCGGACCTCGACTACTACGTCGGGCGCACCGACCTCGGCGGCCCGTCCATGACGGACGCGATCCACGCGATCGACACCGCTGAGCTCGGTACGCCGGGGTGCTCGAGCTGGACCTTCCTCCAGCGCAGCGTGAACCCGTTCATGCGCGCACCGTTCGACCAGTTCAGCGAGACCCGCGGCGGTGGTGCCTTCACCTTCACCACGGGTGCGGGCGGCTTCCTGCAGGAGTTCCTGTACGGATTCACGGGTCTGCGCTGGGACACCGCCGCAGTGCAGCTGGACCCGGTGCTCCCGCCGCAGCTGCCCGGTCTCGACCTCACCGGTCTGGCCTGGCAGGGGCGCAGGTTCGACCTCAGCGTCGGGCCGCGGACGACGACGGTGACGCTGCGCTCCGGGGACCCCCTGCCGGTGCAGGTGGCCGGCGGCGCGGCGCAGACCGTCGCGGTCGGGGGGACGCTCGACATCCCGACCCGGCGGCCGGACCTCACCCCGACGTCCGACGAGGCCCGCTGCGCCGCGGTCTCGGCGAGCTCCTCCGACGCGAGCTTCCCCGCGGTCGGCGCGGTCGACGGGAGCGCGGCGACGCAGTGGCGCCCGACGACGGACGGCGCATCGCTGACCGTCGACCTCGGCGCGGCGACCACGGTCCGCCGGGTGCGCGTCGTCTCGGGCAGCGGGGGCACCACGGCGTACACCGTCGCGGTGTCGCTCGACGGCAGCACGTGGAGCGACCTCGGCAGCGTGGGCGCCGGCGCCGACCCCACCAGCAGCGTGGTGGTCTCGCCGACGCAGGCGCGGTACGTCCGCTACACCGCCGCCGCCGGAACCACCCCGCAGGTCGCGAGCCTCGAGGCCACCGACACGTCACCGCCGGACGCGCCCACGGGCGTCACCGGCGTCGCGGGCGACGGGCAGGTCACGCTGTCCTGGACCGCGCCGTCCTACGACGGTGCGCAGCCCGTCGACCACTACGTCATCACGCCGTACGTCGACGGCGTCGCGCAGACGCCTGTCACGACGAAGGACGCCGCGACCTCGTCGGTCGTGACGGGGCTGACCAACGGCACGGCGTACACGTTCACCGTGGCGGCGCACACCAGCGTGGGGGACGGGGTGCCGTCGGCCCGCTCGGCGCCGGTGCAGCCAAGGATCTCCTTGCAGCGCGTGGATTCGGGCCTCGATGCGCTCGTCGCCTCGGGCCACGTCACGCCGAGCGCCGCGCGCGAGCTGCGTCGGTTGCTCGCTCCCGCCATCGCGGCTGACGCGGCCGGGGACGTGGCGGGCACCCTGCAGCGGCTGCAGGCGGTCCGCGCGTACCTCGACACGGCGGCGCCGGCGAAGGTCGACGACACCGCCAGCGCCCTGCTGCAGGACGAGCTCGCCCAGTGGCTGCACCAGCCCGCCGGGCTGGCCGCCCTGCTCCACGAGATCGGGGCGCTCACCCGCAGCGGCGACATCGTGCCCAGCACGGCGCGTCTCCTGCAGGACCGTGTCACGGCGGCGCAGGACGCGGAGGCCGCGGGCGACGCGGTCCGGGAGCGGGCGCAGCTCGACGGCCTGCGCGGCGACGTGCTGGGGGCGAAGCCGAGCAGGGTCACGGCTCTGGCGCGGCAGGCGCTCCTCGCGCTCATCGACCCGCTGCTCGCGCAGACCATCGAGGCCGAAGACGCGACCCTCGGAGGCGGGGCCTGCACGGCCGACGACCACAGCGGGCACAGCGGCAGCGGCTTCGCGGCCTGCTTCACCCGCGTCGGAGCGTCGGTGGCCTTCACGGTCGACGTCCCCTCCGCCGGGACGTACGACCTCGCGCTGCGCTACGCGAACGGCACCGGGGCCGAGCAGACGGCCACGCTGACGCTGGACGGGACGCAGGGGCAGCAGGTCCGCCTGGCGCCGACCGCCGGCTGGGACACGTGGGGGCTGCACACCACGACGGTTCGCCTGCACGCAGGTGCGAACACGGTGGCGTACGCGTACGGGCCGGCGGACAGCGGCAACGTGAACCTCGACGACCTCACGGTGCAGCCGCACGCGGCGGGCTGAGGCACTCGGGGTCGGGCTCGGGGGCACGGGCCGGCTGGCACGGTGCCCACGAGCACGGGACGCGCGAGCACGGGCATCCGAGCAGGGGCCCCCGCCGGCAGCGCAGAGCTGCTGGCCGGGGGCTCCTCCTTCCCGTGATCATGCAGATCCTGGGTGCGCCGAGGCCGCGGGGGAGGTGCGTGCGCTGGAGCGCGTACGAGCAGGTCGGGACCTGCCGCCCGGGGCTGGGGCGCCGTTCGTGGCGACCGCTGACTCGGGGCCGCCCGAGTCCGGGACCGCACGACGTGACCGACCGCACGAACTGACCGCCGGCACGACGAGATCCGGGCCCCTGGGCGACCACCTCGTGCGGCCGGGCTCGAACATGATCGGGCTACCCGATCAACTTCCACCCTGCGCGGCCCGCGCCACGCGCCACCACGCGCCCCGCCCGTGCACTAGCCTCCGGCGCATGACCTCCCGGCTGACTCCGTACCTCGGCTTCCGCGACGACGCGCGGCAGGCGTTCGAGCTGTACCAGCGCGTGCTCGGCGGCACGCTCGAGATCTCCACGTTCGGCCAGTTCGGCGCGGCCGAGGGCCCCGACGCGGAGCTCGTCATGCACGCCCAGCTCACGACCGACCTCGGCCTCGTGCTCATGGGCGCGGACACTCCGTCGGGCATGACGTTCGCCGACGGGGCGCGGGTCGCCGTCAGCATCGTCGGCGACGACGGGGACGCCCTCCGCGGCTACTTCGCCGGGCTGGCGGACGGCGGCGCAGTCACGATGCCGCTGGAGCGGCAGGTCTGGGGCGACGAGTTCGGGATGCTGACCGACCGCTACGGCATCGCCTGGATGGTCAACATCACCGGCGGCTGACCAGCCAGCCCCAGCAGTCAGGCAGCAGTCAGGTACGCGCCCCTACGCTCCCCGGACGGAGCGGGGGAGGTCCTCGTCCCGTCCCGGGAAGGACCACCGCGTGCAGCTGCCCGCCTCCTTGCGTCGCGAACCGCTCACCGCCAAGGTCCCCGAGGTGACCGCCGTCTTCTGGGTCATCAAGGTGCTCACCACCGGCATGGGCGAGGCCGCGTCCGACTACCTCGGGAAGACGAGCATCATCCTCGGCGGCATCGTCGGGCTCGGCGGGTTCGTGCTCGCGCTGTGGCTGCAGCTGCGCTCGCGGACCTACTCGACGTTCACGTACTGGTCCGCCGTCGCCATGGTCGCGGTGTTCGGCACGATGGTGGCCGACGTCCTGCACGTGGCGACGGATTTGTCCTACTGGGTCACCAGTGCGTTCTACGCCCTGCTCGTCGCGGCGTGCTTCGTCGTCTGGCACCGCAGCGAGGGCACGCTCGACATCCACAGCATCACCACCGCGCGCCGCGAGCGCTTCTACTGGTGCACCGTGCTCGCGACCTTCGCGCTCGGCACGGCGGTCGGCGACCTCACCGGCATGACCGTGGGGCTCGGCTTCTTCGCCTCGGGGATCCTGTTCGCCGTCGCCATCCTCGTGCCGCTCGTGGCGTGGCGCCTCGGGGCCAACGCGGTCGCGATGTTCTGGACGGCGTACGTCCTCACCCGCCCGCTCGGCGCCTCGTTCGCCGACTGGATGGGCAAGGAGCACTCGATCGGCGGCGGTCTCGGCTGGGGCGACGGCACGGTGACGCTGCTGGCGCTCGGGCTCATCGTCGCGCTGGTCGCCGTCGTCGCCGTGCGCGGCGGCGACGCGCAGCACGAGACCCGAGCAGACGACACCGACGACCCCCGCGACATCGACGACCTGCCGCAGTACGCATGACCTCCGCGCTCAACCCGCTCGACGCGCAGAGCCTGCTCTCCAGCTTCGGCGCGATCGGCGTCTTCGTGGTGCTGTTCGCGGAGACCGGGTTGCTCATCGGGTTCTTCCTGCCCGGCGACTCGCTGCTGTTCACCGCGGGCCTGCTGTGCACGGCATCCTCGACCTCGAGCGTCCACCTCTCGCTGCCGGCTGTCCTCGTCGCAGCTGCTGCCGGGGCCCTGCTCGGCGCGCAGACCGGCTACGTCATCGGGCGTACGGCCGGGGAGGCCCTGCTCGACCGCCCCGACCGGCCGCGGCTGCAGCACGCCGTGGCCCGGGCGCGTACCACGCTCGACCGGTACGGCGTGGCGAAGGCCGTGGTGCTGGCCAGGTTCATCCCGCTCGTGCGGACGGTCCTCAACCCGCTCGCCGGCACGGTCCGCGTCCCGGTCGGCGTCTTCACGCTGTGGCAGGCGGTCGGTGGTCTGCTGTGGAGCTGCGGGGTGACGCTGGCTGGCTACGAGCTCGGCTCGCGCATCCCCAGCATCGACCGCTACCTGCTGCCCGTCATCGGCCTCATCATCGCGGTCTCGCTGATCCCCGTCGCACTCGAGGCCCGCCGCGCCCGCCGCTGAGCCGAGAAGGTCCGGCGCAGCAGGCGGAACGCAGTCAGGATGTCGTCAGGCGAGGACCCCCACGCTGACAGCATGTCCTCCACCACCTCCCGCGCCGTCGCGGGCCCCACCATGCTCAACAAGGTCCCGGAGATCACGGTCTTCTTCTGGATCATCAAGGTGCTCTGCACCTCCGTCGGCGAGAGCGCGGCCGACTACATCAACGAGACGCTGGGCTTCGGGCTCGGCCCGACGACCGCGCTGATGACCGCGCTGCTCGTCGCCGCGCTCGTCGTGCAGTTCCGCACCCGGGCGTACGTCCCCTGGGTCTACTGGCTCAGCGTCGTGCTCATCAGCGTCGTCGGCACGCTCGCCACGGACAACCTCACTGACGGGCTCGGGATCAGCCTGCTCGTGACGGCACCGGTCTTCGCCGTGCTCCTCGCCGGCATCTTCCTCTGGTGGTACCGCACCGAGGGGACCCTCTCGATCCACTCGATCGTCACCACCCGTCGCGAGGCCTTCTACTGGCTCGTCGTCCTCGTCACCTTCGCGCTCGGCACCGCCGTCGGCGACCTGCTCGTCGACCGGCTCTCGATGTCCCTGCTCGGCGCGGTCGTCGTGTTCGCCGTGGCCCTCGCGCTGGTCGTCGTCGCCTGGCGCACGCGGCTCGTCGCGCCGCTCACGGCGTTCTGGGTCGCGTACGTCCTCACCCGACCGCTCGGCGGCTCGACCGGTGACTACCTCTCGGGCGACCGCAGCGACGGCGGTGCCGGGTTCGGCACGCTGCTGACGAGCCTGGTCTTCCTCGCCGCGATCATCGCGACCGTGGCGTACCTCAGCGTCACCGGTCGCGACCGCACGCCCGTCGAGCGCCGGGACGGCACCGCGACCGCCGTCTGACGCCCCGCCCCAGGATGTGCATGATCACGAGGAGGGGACGGGATCGTGCACGTCCTGGGGCGCCGCACTACGACGACTCAGCGTCGTCACAGCCTCGGGGGCGCAGACTCGCGGCGAACCGCTACCAGGGCGAGGAGCGCACGTGATCGAGGTCCGCGGACTGACCAAGAGGTACGGCGAGAAGACCGCCGTCGACGACCTCACCTTCACCGTCCAGCCGGGGATCGTCACCGGCTTCCTCGGCCCGAACGGCGCCGGCAAGTCGACGACGATGCGCATGGTGCTCGGCCTCGACACTCCGACCTCCGGGACGGCGACGGTCGCGGGCCGCCCGTACCGCGAGCACGACCGGCCGCTCCACGTGCTGGGCGCGCTGCTCGAGGCGAAGGCCGTCCACACCTCGCGCTCGGCGCGCAACCACCTGCGCGCGCTGGCCGCGACGCACGGCATCAGCGACCGCCGCGTCGACGAGGTCATCGGCATGGTCGGGCTGCAGGACGTCGCCCGGCGCCGGGCTGGCGGCTTCAGCCTCGGCATGGGCCAGCGGCTCGGCATCGCGAGCGCGCTGCTCGGAGACCCGGAGACCGTCATGCTCGACGAGCCGGTCAACGGCCTCGACCCCGAGGGCATCCGCTGGATCCGCGACCTGCTCAAGCAGCTCGCCGACGAGGGCCGCACCGTCTTCCTCTCCTCGCACCTCATGAGCGAGATGGCGCAGACCGCGGAGCACGTGGTCGTCGTCGGGCGCGGCCGGCTCATCGCCGACGTGCCGATCGCGCAGCTCATCTCCGGGGCGCCGACGAGCTCGGTGCTCGTCCGCTCGGCCGAGCCGACCGCGCTCGCCGCGGCCCTCGTCCGCCAGGGCGCCGAGGTCGTCGCGGACGGCGACGGGGGCCTGCAGGTGTCCGGCGTCGACGCGCCCGGCATCGGCGAGGTGGCGCTGGCCGAGCGCATCGCCCTGCACGAGCTCACGCCGCACCGCGCCTCCCTCGAGGAGGTCTTCATGGACATGACCCGCGACGACGTGGAGTACGCCGCCGCCGATTCGGAGGCCCGCGCATGAGCACCGCCACCGCCCCGACCGGCACGACCGCGCCGCGCACCGAGCGGGTCGAGGTCCGGCCCGTCACCCTGCCGCGGGTCCTGCGTTCCGAGTGGGTCAAGCTCCGCTCGCTGCGCTCGACCTGGATCACCCTGCTCGTCGCCGTCATCGCCATGGTCGGCATCGGCTGGGCCGTCGGCGCCGCGACCAACAGCCACTGGTCGAGCATCGGCGCCGACGAGCGGGCGGTCTTCGAGCCGATCAACCGCAGCCTCATCGGGGTCAACCTCGCCCAGCTCGCGGTCGGCGTGCTCGGGGTGCTGCTCATCTCCGGCGAGTACGCCACCGGGATGGTCCGGGCGACCTTCGGGGCCGTGCCCACCCGGCTCCCGGTGCTGTGGGCCAAGGCCGCCCTCTACGCGGTCGTCGTCTTCGTCGTCATGACCCCAGCCGCGCTGGTGGCGTTCCTCGGCGGCCAGCACTTCCTGGCCTCGCACGGCACGACACTGTCCGCCCCGCACGCGGCCGCCTCGGTCGTGGGAGTCGGGCTCTACCTCACGCTCGTGGGGATCTTCGCCCTCGCCCTCGGCTTCCTGCTGCGGAGCACCGCCGGCGGCATCGCGGCCCTGGTCGCGATCCTGCTGGTCATCCCGGGGATCGGGCAGGTGCTGCCGGCGTCGTGGCGGGCGCACACCCTGCCGTACCTCCCGGGCGAGGCGGGCGCCTCGCTGTTCTCCCCGCGCCCCGAGGACCCGCACGCGCTGAGCGCGGGAGCCGGCGGGCTGGTCCTGCTGCTGTGGGTCGTGGCAGCGCTCGCCGCGGCGGCCGTCGTGCTCCGCCGCCGGGACGTGTAGCGCTGCCCGTCGGTGCCTGCCCTTAGGATGCAGGAGCACTGCGACGGCAGTGGAGGAAGCCGGTGCGATTCCGGCGCGGTCCCGCCACTGTCACCGGGGAGCGGAGCCTCATCTCCGGCCACGGCTGCGAGGGCGACGGGAGCACCCCGTCGTGCGAGCGGTTGGAAGGCCGAGGCCGAGCGCTGATCCGGGAGCCAGGATTACTCCCGCCGTCGTCCGAGCCGACCAGGGGCGTGGACACCCCGGGAGGGACGTACGGCGTTGGCACTCCCCGAGGTGCGCGCTTCCGACGCGCGCTACCCGTTCTCCGCCGTCGTCGGCCTCGACGACCTGCGGCTGGCCCTGCTCGTCAACGCCGTGGACCCCGCGATCGGCGGGGTCCTCGTGCGCGGCGAGAAGGGCACCGCCAAGTCGACGGTCGTGCGGGCGCTCGCCGCGCTGCTCCCGCCGCTCGCGGTCGTCCCGGGCTGCCGCTTCTCCTGCGACCCCGCCGCCCCTGACCCCGCCTGCCCCGACGGCCCGCACGACCCCCAGGGGCCGGCCGCCGAGCGCCCGGCGCGGCTGGTCGAGCTGCCGGTCGGTGCCTCCGAGGACCGGGTCGTCGGCTCGCTCGACCTCGAGCGCGCGCTCGGCGAGGGGGTCAAGGCCTTCGACCCGGGGCTGCTCGCGGCCGCGCACCGCGGCGTGCTCTACGTCGACGAGGTCAACCTGCTCTCCGACCATCTGGTCGACCTGCTGCTGGACGCGGCGGCGATGGGCCGCGCGCACGTCGAGCGTGAGGGCGTCTCGGTCACGCACGCCTCGCGCTTCCTGCTGGTCGGGACCATGAACCCCGAGGAGGGCGAGCTCCGCCCGCAGCTGCTCGACCGCTTCGGCCTCACGGTCGAGGTGCGCGCCTCCCGCGAGCCGTCCGAGCGCGCCGAGGTGGTGCGCCGCCGGCTCGCGTACGACGCCGACCCCGCGGGCTTCGCCGCAGGATGGGCCGCGGAGGACGCTGCCCTCGCCGGCCGCATCGCCGCCGCCCGCGCGCTGCTGCCCTCCGTCGTGCTCTCCGACGCCGCGCTGCGCCAGGTCACCGCGGTCTGCGCGGCGTTCGACGTCGACGGCCTGCGCGCCGACCTCGTCACCGCGCGGACGGCGATCGCGCTCGCCGCCTGGGACGGCCGCACCGAGGTGCTGCCGGAGGACGTGCGGCAGGCCGCGCTCCTCGCGCTGCCGCACCGGCGCCGGCGCAACCCGTTCGACGCGCCCGGCCTCGACTCCCAGCAGCTCGACGAGGCGCTCGAGTCCAGCGCGCCCGAGCCGGAGCCCGACCCCGAGCCTGCGGGACCTGGTCCTTCGGGCGGCGGCGAGGGCGCCGACGCCCCCGGCGACAGCGCGACGCCCGAGGCCGGCGGGGGCGACCCGGCTCCCGGCAGCCCCACCGGCAGCAGCGAGGCCGTCGCCTCCGCGGCCAGCCCGTACGCCGTGCGTCCCCTCCGCGTCGCCGGTCTCGGCGACGGCGCCGAGGGCCGGCGCTCCCGCGCGCGCACCAGCAACGGGCGGACGGTGCGCAGCGAGCTGCCGCGCGGCCCGGTCACCGCGCTGCACCTCGCCGCGACCCTGCGCGCGGCCGCGCCCCACCAGCAGCGCCGCGGGCGGGACGGCGCGCTCGTCGTCCGCCGCCAGGACCTGCGTCAGGCCGTGCGCGAGGGCCGCGAGTCCAACCTCGTCGTCTTCTGCGTCGACGCGTCGGGCTCGATGGCGGCGCGCCAGCGGATGTCCGCGGTCAAGGGCGCGGTGCTGAGCCTGCTGCTCGACGCGTACCAGCGCCGCGACAAGGTCGCCGTCGTCACCTTCCGCGGCGCGGCCGCCGAGACGGCGCTGCCCGCGACGTGGTCGGTCGAGGCGGGCGCGGCGCGGCTGCAGGCGCTCCCGACCGGCGGCCGCACGCCGCTCACCGCCGGACTGCTCCAGGCCGAGCAGGTGCTGCGCCTGGAGCGGGTGCGCGACCCGCGCCGGCGGCCCCTGCTCGTCGTCGTCACCGACGGCCGGCACACGAGCGGCGAGGCGCCGGAGCGCGCCGCCGCTCTGCTGCAGGCGCGCGGGGTGACGAGCGTCGTGGTCGACTGCGAGTCGGGCCCGGTCCGGCTCGGGCTCGCGGCGCAGCTGGCAGCGGGGCTCGGCGGCGACTGCGTACGCCTCGAGGAGCTCGCCGCCGAGAGCCTCGCGGCGCTCGTCCGCGAGACGACGCTGCCGGGCAGGACCACAGCGAAGGGCAGGGCCGCCTGATGCCGCAGGGCAAGCCGAGCGTCGTCCCCGAGGACGGGCTCACCACGCGCCAGCGCCGCAACCGCCCGCTCGTCGTCGTCCACACCGGCGAGATGAAGGGCAAGTCCACCGCGGCGTTCGGGCTCGCCCTGCGCGCGTGGAACGCCGGCATCCCCATCGGGGTGTTCCAGTTCGTCAAGTCCGCGAAGTGGAAGGTCGGCGAGGAGTCGGCGTTCAAGGCGCTCGGCCGGGTCCACGAGCAGACCGGCGAGGGCGCGCCCGTCGCCTGGCACAAGATGGGCGAGGGCTGGTCGTGGACCCAGCGCCCGGGCACCGAGGAGGACCACGCCGCCGACGCGCGCGAGGGCTGGGCGCAGATCCAGCGCGACCTCGCCGCGGAGACCCACGGCCTCTACGTCCTCGACGAGTTCACCTACCCGATGACCTGGGGCTGGGTCGACGTCGACGAGGTCGTCTCGGTGCTGCGCGACCGCCCCGGCACCCAGCACGTCGTCATCACCGGCCGGGGCGCCGACCCGCGCCTGGTCGAGGCGGCCGACCTCGTGGTCGAGATGACCAAGGTCAAGCACCCGATGGACGCGGGGCAGAAGGGCCAGCGGGGGATCGAGTGGTGAGCATCCCGCGGGTCGTCCTCGCGGCGCCCGCCAGCGGCCACGGCAAGACGACCGTCACCACCGGTCTGCTCGCGGCGTTCGCGCACCGCGGGCTCGCCGTCTCGCCGCACAAGGTCGGTCCGGACTACATCGACCCGGGCTACCACGCGCTCGCCGCGGGCCGGCTCGGCCGCAACCTCGACGCGTTCCTCTGCGGCGAGGAGCGCATCGTCCCGATGTTCCTGCACGGTGCGGCCGGCGCCGACCTCGCCGTGGTCGAGGGCGTCATGGGGCTCTACGACGGCGCGAGCGGGCGCGGGGAGCTCGCCTCCACCGCCCAGATCGCCAAGCTGCTCCGCGCTCCCGTCGTCCTCGTCGTCGACCCGTCCTCGCAGGGCCGCTCGGTCGCCGCGCTGGTGCACGGCTTCGCGACCTTCGACCCGGGTGTGCGTCTCGGCGGCGTCATCCTCAACCGCGTCGCGTCCGAGCGCCACGAGCAGATCGTGCGCGACGCGCTCGAGGAGATCGGCGTCCCCGTCCTCGGGGCGCTGCCGCGCTCCGACGCCATCGCCGCGCCCTCCCGGCACCTCGGGCTCGTACCCGTGGCCGAGCGCTCGGCCGCCAGCGTCTCCACCGTGCGCGCCCTCGGCGAGCTCGTCGACGCCTGCGTCGACCTCGACGCGCTGCACGACCTGGCCCGCACCGCGCCGCCGCTGTCCGCCGCCGCCTGGGACCCGCGCGTCGCCGTGGGTGACCCGGTGCCGGGCCGTCCCCGGATCGCGGTCGCCTCCGGCGCGGCGTTCACCTTCTCCTACGCCGAGACCGCCGAACTGCTCCGCGCGGCAGGTGCTGAGGTCGTGCCCGTCGACCCGCTGCGCGACGAGTCGCTGCCCGAGGGCGCGCGCGGCCTCGTGGTGGGCGGCGGCTTCCCCGAGATGTACGCCGCGGAGCTCTCCGCCAACGAGCCCCTCCGCGCCTCCGTGCTGGCTCTGGCCGCCTCGGGCGCGCCCATCGCGGCCGAGTGCGCCGGGCTGCTCTACCTCGCGAAGCGCTTGGACGGCAAGGAGATGTGCGGCGTGCTCGACATCGAGGCGCGCATGACCGGACAGCTCACCCTCGGCTACCGCGAGGCCGTGGCCGTCTCGGACTCGGTGCTGGCGCGGACCGGCGAGCGCGTACGTGGTCACGAGTTCCACCGCACCGCCTGCACCCGCCCGGCCGTGGGCGGGACGAGCCCGGCGTGGCAGTGGGCGGGCGGTGCCGCCGAGGGCTTCGTCAGCGGCGGCGTACACGCGTCCTACCTCCACGTCCACTGGGCGGGTGCCCCGGGCATCGCGGCCCGCTTCACCGCTGCTGCGGCCGCGGCATGAGTGCGCGTCTCGTGGGGGTGGGCGTCGGTCCCGGTGACCCCGACCTCGTCACGGTCAAGGGCGTCCGCGTGCTCGCGGAGGCGGACGTGGTCTTCGTGCCGGTGATGGCGCTCGACGTCCCCGGCCGTGCCGAGGCCACGGTGCGGGCGCACGTGACGCACGACCGCGTACGCCGTGTGGTATTCGCGCTCGACGACCGCGGTGGCGTCACCCCTCGCCGTGAGAGTGCCTGGGCGGCAGCCGGTTCTGCTGTTGCCGACGCCTTCGCCGCTGGCGCGGGCACGGTCGCCTTCGCCACGATCGGCGACCCCAACGTCTACTCGACGTTCTCCTACCTCGCCGACACCGTCGCCGAGGCCGTGCCGGGGCTCGTGGTCGAGACCGTCCCCGGCATCACCGCGATGCAGGACCTGGCTGCCCGCAGCGGTTCCGTGCTCTGCGAGGGGACCGAGTCGCTGGCGTTGCTGCCGCTGACAGCCGGCATCGCGGCCTACGAGGAGGCGCTGGACGCCTTCGACACCGTCGTCGCCTACAAGGGCGGGCGCCACCTCCCGGCGGTCCGCGCGGTCCTGGAGGCGCGGGGCCGGCTCGAGGGTGCCGTCTTCGGTGCGGCGCTGGGACTCCCCGACGAGGACGTGCGCCCGCTGACCGAGGTCCCCGCGGACGCCGAGGCGCCGTACCTCTCCACCGTCATCGCACCCCCCGCGCGGGGCACCCGAGGAGGCAGGCTGTGAGCACCGGCAAGGTGACGTTCGTGGGGGCCGGTCCCGGCGCCGCCGACCTGCTGACCTTCCGTGCTGCCAAGGCGATCGCGGACGCCGATGTCGTCATCTGGGCGTCCAGCCTCGTCGAGGAGGCCGTGCTCGAGCACTGCCGCGAGGGCGCCGAGGTCGTCGACTCCGCGCAGCTGCCCATGGAGGGCGTGCTCCCGATCTACCAGCGCGCCGTCGAGCAGGGGCTGCGCGTCGCGCGCATCCACTCCGGCGACCCGGCGCTGTGGGGAGCCGTGCAGGAGCAGCTCGACCGCTGCCGCGAGCTCGGCCTCGAGGTCGAGATCATCCCCGGTGTCAGTGCCTTCTCCGCCGTCGCCGCGATCGTGCAGCGCGAGCTGACGATCCCCGAGGTCGCGCAGTCCGTCATCCTCACCCGGCTCGGCGGTGGCAAGACGCCGATGCCGCCGGGGGAGGAGGTCCGGGAGTTCGCGCGCCACGGCACGACCATGGCGGTCTTCCTCTCCGCCGCACGGTCCGGTCAGCTGCAGGAGGAGCTGCTCGAGGGCGGGTACGCCGAGGACACCCCCGTCGTCATCGCGTTCCAGGCGACCTGGCCGGACGAGCTCGTCGTCACGTGCACGGTCGGGACGCTCGAGGACACGGTCAAGGAGCACAAGCTCTGGAAGCACACGCTCTTCCTCGTCGGCCCGGCCCTGGGGGCGCACGGGACGCGCTCGCACCTCTACCACCCGGGGCACTTCCACGGCTTCCGCCGGGCGGACCCCGCGGCTCGGCGCGAGCTGCGGCGGGCGCGTGCCGAGGGCGGGAGCGCGTGAGCGTGCCGGACGACCCGCAGCAGGGGCCCGAGCTCCGCGAGCCCGACCTGCCGCGCACGATGAAGCAGCGTCCCCAGGCGCTGCGTACCGGCTGGACCACGGGCACCTGCGCGTCCGCCGCCGCGAAGGCGGCGGCCACCGCCCTGCGCGACCAGGCGGCCCCGGAGGTCGTGGAGGTCGCGCTGCCCAGCGGCAACCGGGTGACCTTCGTCGTCGACTCCTGCGAGGTGTCCGCCGAGCGCGCGACCGCGGTCGTCGTCAAGGACGCCGGTGACGACCCGGACGTCACGCACGGCGCGCACCTCACCGCCACGGTGAGCTGGCTGCCGGTGCCCGGCGTCGAGCTCGAGGGCGGGGTGGGCGTCGGTGTCGTCACCAGGCCCGGCCTCGGGCTGGAGGTCGGTGGTCCCGCCATCAACCCCACGCCCCGTGCGATGATCCGGCAGGCGGTCGAGGAGGTCGTGGGCGACCGCGGCGCCCGGGTCGTCGTCAGCGTCCCCGAGGGCGAGCTCATGGCGCGCAAGACCACCAACGCCCGGCTCGGGATCCTCGGCGGCATCAGCATCCTCGGCACCACGGGGATCGTCCGGCCGTTCTCCACCGCATCCTGGCGGGCGAGCGTCGAGCAGGCCGTGTCCGTCATGGCCGCCCAGGGCGAGACCACGCTCGTGCTCGTCACCGGAGGCCGTACGGAGAAGGGCGCGATGGCGCTGCTGCCCGAGCTGCCCGAGGTCTGCTTCGTCGAGGTCGGCGACTTCACCGGTGCCGCGCTGCGCCGTGCCCGCGAGAACTCCCTGCAGCGCGTGGTCTTCGTCGGCATGGTCGGCAAGCTGTCGAAGCTCGCCGCCGGCATCCTCATGACGCACTACACCCGCTCGAAGGTCGACCTCTCGCTGCTCGCGGACGTGACGCGCACCGCCGGGGGCAGTGACGCCGTCGTCGCCGAGGTCGTGGCCGCGAACACCGCGCGGCACGCGTACGAGCTGTGGGAGCAGGCCGGGATCCTCGAGGCCGCAGGCACGCTGCTCTGCCGCCGGGTCGCCGAGGTGCTCGAGCGCTTCACCGAGCAGGCGCTCGCGGCCGACGTGGCGATGGTCGACTTCACCGGCCGTACGGTCGTTGCGGCCACCCGCGAGGAGTGGGCGGCGTGATCGCGGTCATCGGGCTCGACGGATCGCCCCCGAGCGGTGATGCCCTGGCGCTGCTCGAGAAGGCCACCCTCGTCGCCGGCGGACAGCGCCACCTCGACGCGGTGCCCGTGCCGCACGGCGCTCGCCGGGTCGTCATGGGGGACGTCACGCGTGCGCTGGAGGAGGTCGAGCGGCACGCCGCCGATCCCACTGGTGGGCCGGTGGTCGTGCTCGCCAGTGGGGACCCGGGGTTCTTCGGCATCGTCCGGGCGCTGCGCGAGAAGGGGCTGCGGCTCCGCGTGTTCCCCGCGCTGTCCTCCGTCGCGCTCGCGTTCGCGCGGGCGGGGTTGCCCTGGGACGATGCGGTGGTGGTCAGCGCGCACGGTCGGGAGCTGCGCCGTGCTGTCAACGTCTGCCGCGCCCGTCGCAAGGTCGCCGTGCTGACCGCTCCCGGCTCCGGCCCCGCCGAGCTGGCGGCCGGGCTCGCCGGAGTGCCTCGCACGCTGCTCGTCGCCGAGCGCCTCGGCAGTGCGGACGAGCGGGTCGTCGAGGTGCCGGCCGCGCGGGCCGGCGAGCACGACTGGGCCGAGCCCAATGTCGTCCTCTGCCTCGCGCCGGAGGAGTCGCGGCGCGGGTGGGTCTTCGGCGCTGCGGCGCCCGAGGGCTGGGCGCTGTCCGAGGACGAGTTCGCCCACCGCGACGGCATGGTCACCAAGTCCGAGGTCCGCGCGCTCGCCCTCCCGCGCCTCGCCCCCGCTCCAGGGCGGCTCGTCTGGGACGTGGGGGCCGGCAGCGGCAGCGTCGGCATCGAGTGCGCGCGCTTCGGCGCCGCCGTCGTCGCCGTCGAGCGGGATGCCCAGCAGCGGGCGAGGATCAAGAGCAACGCGGAGCGGCACGGGGTGGAGGTCCAGGTGGTGGCGGGAGAAGCGCCTGCAGCACTGCAGGACCTGCCGCGACCCGACGCCGTCTTCGTCGGCGGTGGCGGAGTCCCGGCGGTGGCGGCGGTGGCGGAGGCTGGCGCGGAGACCGTCGTCGTCGCGCTCGCGGCGCTCGACCGCTTCGGGCCGGTCAAGGAGGCGCTCGAGCAGGCGTCGTACGCCGTGGCGGGCTCCCTCGTCTCGACCTCGCGGCTCGCTCCGCTGCCGGACGGGTCGTCGCGGCTCGCGGCGGCGAACCCCGTGCTGCTGGTCGTAGGACGTGCACGGTGATCGGGCTCGTCGCCGTCACCGCTGCGGGCCGCCGGGCCGCAGCGTCGGTCGCCGAGGCGTGGCCGGAGGAGACGCGCCACTACCCGCGTCCCGTCGCCGACGCGCTGCGCCAGGCGTGGGGCGAGTGCGACCAGGTCGTGGCCTTCCTCGCCGTCGGCGCCGCGGTGCGCCTCGTCGCGCCCCTCCTGCACGACAAGCACACCGACCCCGGGCTCGTCTGCGTCGACGAGGGCCGGCGGCACGCGGTGGCCGTGCTCGGCGGCCATGCCGGCGGGGCGAACGCCCTGACGCACCGCCTCTCCGCCGTGCTCGGCACTGAGCCCGTGGTGACGACGGCGACCGACGCCACGGCCGTCCCGGGGCTCGACACCCTCGGCTGGCCGGTGGAGGGGGCGGTGGCCGCCGTGACCCGCG
Source organism: Motilibacter rhizosphaerae (assembly GCF_004216915.1). Classification (NCBI taxonomy): domain Bacteria; kingdom Bacillati; phylum Actinomycetota; class Actinomycetes; order Motilibacterales; family Motilibacteraceae; genus Motilibacter; species Motilibacter rhizosphaerae. The sequence continues at coordinate 529,069 of NZ_SGXD01000002.1, read as the reverse complement.
CGGTCCTCGACGGCACGCCCGTGCGCCTCGCCTCCGACGCCACGTGGCCGCTGCCCGCGCTGCCCGCCAACGTGGGGGAGGACGGCGAGATGGTCCTCGCCGTGACCGACCGGGAGCTGCCGCTCGACGGCCGCACCGCGGTGCTGCGGCCCCCGTCGCTGGTGCTCGGCGTCGGGTCGAGCCGCGGTGTCGCCGCCGAGGAGGTGCTCGCACTCGTCGACGCGGCCCTCGCAGAGGCCGGTCTCTCCCCGGCGTCCGTGGGCGTGCTCGCCACGGTCGACCTCAAGGCCGACGAGGAGGGCATCCTCGAGGCGGCCCGCTCGCGGGGGTGGGCCGTCGAGGTGCACCCCGCCGCGGTGCTCGCCGAGGTCGAGGTCCCCAACCCCAGCGCCGTCGTCGCCGCGGAGGTGGGCACCGCCTCCGTCGCGGAGGCCGCCGCGCTCGTCACCGCCGGATCCGGCGCAGAGCTGCTGGTGCACAAGCAGAAGTCGCCCATGGCCACCGTCGCCGTCGCCCGGCGCCGCCCCCGCGGCCGGCTCGCCGTGGTGGGCCTCGGTCCCGGCGCCCGCGACCTGCTGACCCCGCGGGCCGCGGAGGAGCTCGCCCGGGCCTCCGTCGTCGTCGGTCTCGACCAGTACCTCGACCAGGTGCGCGACCTGCTGCGTCCCGGCGCCACCGTGCTCGCCAGCGGCCTCGGTGACGAGGAGGCCCGGGCGCGTACCGCCGTCGAGCAGGCGCAGCTCGGGCACGCCGTCGCCCTCATCGGCTCCGGCGACGCCGGTGTGTACGCCATGGCCTCGCCCGCGCTCGACGTCGCGGGCGACGACATCGACGTCGTCGGGGTGCCGGGCATCACCGCCGCCCTCGCCGCCTCCGCACTGCTGGGTGCGCCGCTGGGGCACGACACGGCGTACGTCTCGCTCTCCGACCTCCACACCCCGTGGGAGGCCATCGAGCGCAGGCTCAGGGCGTGCGCCGACGGCGACTTCGTCGTCGTCTTCTACAACCCGCGCAGCCGGCAGCGCGACTGGCAGCTCGGCACCGCGCTCGAGATCCTGCTGTCCCGCAGGCCGTCCACGACGCCGGTCGGCGTCGTGCGCAACGCCAGCCGCAGCGACGAGGCCGTCATCGTCAGCACCCTGGCCGACCTCGACCCGGCCGACGTCGACATGTACTCCCTCGTCGTCGTCGGCAGCAGCAACACCCGCATGGTCGCGGGGCGCATGGTGACACCGAGGGGCTACAAGTGGCAGCGCTGATCGCGCAGGTCCGCGCCTGCCAGGGGTGCGGCGCCTGCCTGCTCACCTGCCCCGAGCACGCGATCCGGCCGCAGGGCAGCACGCTCGTCGTGCTGGAGCGGTGCAGCGGGTGCGGCGAGTGCGTGGAGGTGTGTCCCGTGGACGCGATCGAGCTGGTGGCCCGCTGATGCCGCGCACCGTGCACCCCATCGAGGTCGAGTCGTACGCGCGGATGCGCCGCCGGGTCGACACCTCGGCCCTGCCCCCGCTGACCCGCGCCGTCGTGGAGCGCATCATCCACGCGAGCGCGGACCCCGCGTACCTCGACGACGTCGTCACGGACGAAGCCGCTCTGCAGCAGGGCTTCTCGGCGCTGGCCGACGGCGCCACGATCGTCGTCGACGCCGAGATGGTCGCCGCGGGGATCACGACGAGGGCCAGCGTCTGCCGCGTGCGGCAGGCCGTGGCGTCCGCCGGCCGGACGCGCTCGGCCGAGGGGTTCCGCCTGGCGCTGCAGGAGGTCGGCCCCGGCGCGGTGTGGGTCGTCGGCAACGCGCCGACCGCGCTGGTCGAGCTGCTGGCGCTCGACGCCCGCCCCGCGCTCGTCGTCGGTCTCCCCGTCGGCTTCGTCGGCGCCGTCGAGTCCAAGCAGGCCCTGCGCAAGTCAGGACTGCCTGCCATCAGCAACATCTCGGAGAAGGGCGGCTCCGCGGTCGCCTCCGCCGCCGTCAACGCCCTGCTCTACCACGAGGAGCCCGCATGACCCGCCCCCCGCTCTTCGTCGTCGGCCACGGCACGCGCAGTGCCGAGGGTGTGGCGCAGTTCCAGGCGCTCATCGAGCGGACCGGCCGGCTGCTCGCCCCCCGCGGGATCCCCGTGCGGGGCGGCTTCATCGAGCTGTCGCCGCCGCCGGTGCGCGACGTCGTCGCCGAGCTGGTGGGTGCCGGTCACCGCCACCTCGTCGCCGTCCCGCTTGTGCTGGTCGCCGCAGGGCACGGCAAGGGGGACATCCCCGGCGCCATGCAGCGCGAGCAGGACCGGCACGCCGGCCTGACCTACGCGTACGGCCGACCCCTCGGCCCGCACCCGGTGCTGCAGGACGTCCTGGAGACGCGCATCGCCGCGGTCGCCGGCGACCTGCCGCGCGAGGACACCGCGGTCGTGCTCGTGGGGCGCGGGTCCACGGACCCCGACGGCAACGCCGAGATCGCCAAGGTCGCGCGACTGCTCTGGGAGGGTCGTGGCTACGCGTTCGTCGAGCCGGCCTTCATCTCCCTGGCGCGGCCGAGCGTGCCGGAGGGGATCGAGCGCGCCCGGCGGCTCGGCGCGAAGCACATCGTGGTGGCGCCGTACTTCCTCTTCGCCGGCGTGCTGCCCGACCGGATCGTCGAGCAGACGCAGGCGTACGCCGCCGAGCACCCCGACCTCGACGTCCGCGTCGCCGGGCTGCTCGGCGACTGCGACGAGCTGGCGGGGCTCGTCGCAGAGCGCTACGAGGAGGCGCTGCGCGGGGACATCCGGATGAACTGCGACACCTGCATCTACCGGATCGCCATGCCCGGCCACGAGCACCGCGTCGGTGCGGCTCAGGCGCCGCACGACCACCCCGACGACAGCACGCACTCCCACGGGCACGAGCACCCCCACGCGCATGCCCATGGGTGAGGCTGCGGCCCTGCGCCACCACGGTGACCGGGACGCGGTGCCGGGGCTCGTCGACCTCGCGGTCAACGTGCGCCCGGACGGCCCACCGCCGTGGCTGCACGCGCGCATCGCGGCGTCGCTGGGACGGCTCGCGGCGTACCCCGACACCGCGGTGGCGCGGCAGGCCGTGTCCCGCCGCCACGGCCGGGCGGCCGCCGAGGTGCTGCTCACCTCGGGCGCGGCCGAGGCCTTCGTGCTGCTCGCCCGGATCCTCCGGCCGCGGCACGCGGTCGTCGTGCACCCGCAGTTCACCGAGCCCGAGGCCGCGCTGCGGGCAGCAGGACATGCGGTGCACCAGGTGGTCCTGCCGCCGCCGTTCGTGCTCGACCCTGCCGCGGTCCCGGACACCGCGGACCTCGTCGTCGTGGGCAACCCCACCAACCCGACCTCGGTGCTGCACCCGGCCGACGCCCTCGCGGCGCTCTGCCGCCCCGGGCGCGTGGTCGTCGTGGACGAGGCCTTCGCCGACACCGCGCCGGGGGAGCCGGAGTCGCTGGCCGGACGGCAGGACCTGCCCGGGCTCGTCGTCATCCGCAGCCTCACGAAGACCTGGGGGCTCGCGGGGCTGCGCGTCGGCTACCTGCTGGCCGATCCCGGCCTGGTGCACGAGCTCGGCGAGGCGCAGCCGCTGTGGTCGGTGTCGACGCCGGCCCTCGTCGCGCTCGAGGCGTGCAGCGGGCCGGACGCCGTGCGCGAGGCCGAGGACCGCGCCCGGGCGATCGGCGCCGACCGCGAGCAGCTCTGCGCTGCGCTCGCCGCCGTCGAGGGCGCCCGGGTCCACGAGGGCCAGTCGACGTCGTTCGTGCTGCTGCAGGTTCCGGGCCGCCCGGACGTCCGGGAAGCGCTGCAGGCCCAGGGCTTCGCCGTACGCCGTGGCGAGACCTTCCCGGGACTCGGCTCGGACTGGATCCGCATCGCCGTCCGCGATGCCGCGACCAACGACGCGTTCGTCGCGGCGCTGCGGGCGGTCCTGGCGGGCGAGTCGCGGGAAGCCCTGCCGCCGCGCGGATCTGTCGCGCTGGTGGGCGGTGGCCCGGGGGACACCGGGCTGCTGACCGTACGCGGCCTCGCGCTCCTCGGCGCCGCCGACGTCGTCGTCACCGACCGGCTCGCACCGGCGGTGCAGGGGCTCCTCGCTCCCGGCGCCGTCGTGCTGGACGCGTCGAAGGACCCCAACGGCCGCAGCGTGCCGCAGGAGGAGACCACCCGGATGCTCGTCGAGCACGGGCTCGCGGGTCATCGGGTCGTGCGGCTCAAGGGCGGTGACCCGTACGTCTTCGGCCGGGGCTTCGAGGAGCTCCAGGCGTGCCGCGCGGCCGGCCTGCCGGTCGAGGTCGTCCCCGGCGTCACGAGCGCGCTGGCGGCGCCGGCGGCGGCTGACGTCCCCGTGACGCACCTGGGCCTCGCCCAGGAGTTCACCGTGGTGTCGGGGCACCTCGCGCCCGGCGACCCGCGGTCGACCGTCGACTGGCCGGCGCTGGCGCGGCTGCGCGGGACGCTGGTGCTGCTCATGGCCGTCGACCGGCTGGGCGCGATCAGCGACGCCCTCGTCGAGCACGGCCGGGACCCGGAGACCCCGTGCGCGGTCGTGGCGGAGGGGACGCTCGAGTCGCAGCGGGTGGTGCGCGCGCCGCTGGCCGGGCTCGCGGCGGCGGTGACCGGGTCCGGCGTACGCCCTCCGGCCGTCGTCGTCATCGGGACGGTCGCCGGGCTCAGCGCCTCCGGCCGCTGACGACCGCGCTGCCCCACTCCTCGCTGAGATCCACGTCGGCGTGCAGCCCGGCCGCCTCGAGCAGGGCGACGGCCGCTCCGGCCTGCTCCTCGCCCGTCTCGACGAGCAGGGTCCCGCCCGGCGCCAGCCACTCGCGTGCTTCCGCCGCGATGCGCCGGTGCACGTCGAGCCCGTCGACCCCGCCGTCGAGCGCGAGCAGGGGCTCGTGGTCGCGCGCCTCCGGCGGCAGGGTGGCGACCGCACCGCTGGGGACGTACGGCGCGTTGGCGACGAGCACGTCGACCCGCCCGCGCAGCTCCGGCGGGAGCGCCGCGCAGAGGTCCCCCTGGTACGCCGTGCCGACCCCCGCGAGGTTCCCCGCCGCGCAGGCCACGGCGACCGGGTCGAGGTCGGCGGCCACGAGGCGCACCCCCGGGACGGCCCGCGCGACGGCGAGCCCGAGCGCGCCGGAGCCGCAGCAGAGGTCGACGACGACCGAGCCCGGGCGGGCGAGGACGGCAGCGTGCTCGACGAGGTGCGCGCTGCGCTGGCGGGGCACGAAGACGCCCGGTGCCAGCGCGACGCGCACGCCGGCGAGCTCCGCCCAGCCCAGCACCTGCTCGAGCGGCTCGCCCACGACGCGGCGCGCCACCAGGGGCTCGAGGTCGCGGCCGTCGGCGAGGAGCAGCCGCGCCTCGTCCTCGGCGAACACGCACCCCGCGGCGCGCAGCCGGGCGACGAGGTCGGGCACGTCCACCGTCCCAGTCTGCCGCGCTGTCCACAGGGGCTGGTCGTGCCGCGGTGACCGCTTGTCCCCAAGAGGGGCTCCCGCCCTGTCCGTACGCGGTGGTCGCGCCGCAGCCTCGTGGAGCGGGCGGCGAGCGGCGCCGCCCGGCGAGAGGAGCGGACCGTGAACGACGCGTACGTCACGCTGGTGGGCAACCTGACCTCCGACTGCCGGCACGGCGAGACGGAGGAGGGCGTGCCGCGCACGAACTTCGGGCTCGCGCACACCCCGCGCCGGAGGCTGCGCGACGGGTCGTGGGCCGACGGCGACACGACCTTCTACAGCGTCACCTGCTGGCGCGACCTCGCGGTCAACGCGGCCAACTCGCTGCGCAAGGGCGACCCCGTGGTCGTCCGGGGGACGCTGCGCTCCCGCGAGTGGACCAGCGGCGAGCGCTCGGGCACCGCGCTCGAGCTGAGCGCGGACACGGTGGGGCACGACCTCTCGCGCGGGTCGACCCACTTCCGCCGGGCCGAGCGCAAGGAGCGCACCGCCGAGCCGGAGGCGGTGGCCGCGCTGCCGGTCGAGACGATCGACGCGGCGGAGGCGGCGGACGCCGTGGGCGGGCTGCGCGGGGGCACCCACCAGGGCGAGCTGGTCGGCGCGGCGGCGGCTGGCGGCTGAGCGGCGGGGCGCGGTCGCGGGGCGGGGTGCCGGCGGAGCCCTAGGCTGTAGCCATGGCGGAGTTCATCTACACGATGCGCAAGGCGCGCAAGGCGCACGGCGACAAGGTCATCCTCGACGACGTGACCCTGTCGTTCTTCCCGGGCGCCAAGATCGGGGTCGTCGGCCCCAACGGCGCCGGCAAGTCGAGCGTGCTCAAGATCATGGCGGGGCTCGACCAGCCGTCCAACGGCGACGCGATCCTCACCCCGGGGTACTCCGTCGGCATCCTGCTCCAGGAGCCGCCGCTCAACGAGGAGAAGGACGTCCTCGGCAACGTCCAGGAGGGCGTGGCCGAGACCAAGGCGATGCTCGACCGCTTCAACGAGATCGCCGAGCTCATGGCGACCGACTACAGCGACGAGCTGCTCGCGGAGATGGGCACGCTGCAGGAGCAGCTCGACCACCGCAACGCGTGGGACCTGGACTCGCAGCTCGAGCAGGCGATGGACGCGCTGCGCTGCCCGCCGCCGGACGCCGACGTCACCCTGCTCTCCGGCGGTGAGCGGCGCCGCGTCGCGCTGTGCAAGCTGCTGCTCGAGGCGCCCGACCTGCTGCTGCTCGACGAGCCCACCAACCACCTCGACGCCGAGAGCGTGCTGTGGCTCGAGCAGCACCTCGCGAAGTACGCCGGCACGGTCGTCGCGGTCACCCACGACCGGTACTTCCTCGACAACGTCGCGCAGTGGATCCTCGAGCTCGACCGCGGGCGCGCCTACCCCTACGAGGGCAACTACTCGACCTACCTCGAGACCAAGGCCTCGCGGCTCAAGGTCGAGGGCCAGAAGGACGCCAAGCGCGCCAAGCGGCTCAAGGAGGAGCTCGAGTGGGTGCGCTCCAACGCGAAGGGGCGCCAGGCGAAGTCCAAGGCGCGCCTCGCCCGCTACGAGGAGATGGCGGCGGAGGCCGAGCGGACCCGCAAGCTCGACTTCGAGGAGATCCAGATCCCGCCGGGCCCGCGCCTGGGCTCGGTCGTCGTCGAGACCGAGCACCTCACCAAGGGCTTCGGTGACCGGACGCTCATCGAGGACCTGTCGTTCTCGCTGCCGCGCAACGGCATCGTCGGCATCATCGGTCCCAACGGCGCGGGCAAGACCACGCTGTTCAAGATGCTGACGGGGGAGGAGCAGCCCGACTCGGGCGCGGTCCGCGTCGGCGAGACGGTCAAGGTCTCCTACGTCGACCAGGGCCGCGGCGGCATCGACCCGAAGAAGACGCTGTGGGAGGTCGTCTCCGACGGCCTCGACTTCATCCACGTCGGCCAGGTCGAGATGCCCTCGCGCGCCTACGTCAGCGCGTTCGGCTTCAAGGGCCCCGACCAGCAGAAGCCCGCGGGCGTGCTCTCCGGCGGTGAGCGCAACCGGCTCAACCTCGCCCTCACGCTCAAGGAGGGCGGCAACCTGCTGCTCCTCGACGAGCCGACCAACGACCTCGACGTGGAGACCCTGACCTCGCTGGAGAACGCGCTGCTCGAGTTCCCGGGCTGCGCGGTGGTCATCTCCCACGACCGGTGGTTCCTCGACCGCGTGGCGACGCACATCCTCGCCTACGAGGGCACCGAGGAGCAGCCGGCGAAGTGGTTCTGGTTCGAGGGCAACTTCGAGTCCTACGAGGCCAACAAGGTCGAGCGGCTCGGCGCCGACGCCGCGCGCCCGCACCGCATGACCTACCGCAAGCTCGGCCGCGACTGAGCCCGCACCCGCACAGCCCGGGAGCAGCCGTGCCCCTCCACCGCGTCCGCGTGCCGATGCGGTGGGGGGACATGGACGCCTACCAGCACGTCAACAACGTCGCCTTCCTCGGTTACCTCGAGGAGGCCCGCATCGACCTGCTGTTCCGGGTGGGCGCGGACGCCGGCGTGGCGGCGCTGCGCGAGGGCCTCGTCGTCGCGCGGCACGAGATCGACTACCTCGCCCCGCTCGTCTGGCACCCCCGGGGCATCGACGTCGAGGTGGGGGTCGCGACGGTCGGCGGCGGGTCCTTCGAGGTCGCCTACCGCGTGCACGACGACGCGACGACCTACGCCCGGGCCCGCTCGACCCTCGTGGCCTACGACCTCGCCGCGGGCAGGCCGCGCCGGCTCAGCCCGGCCGAGCGCGCGTTCGTCGAGGCGCACCGTACGGAGCCCGAGACCCCCTGACCGCTGCTCGCGGCCGGCCCGCAGCCGGTGCGCCGGTGCTGCTCGCCCGGCGCGCCCTGCTGCGCCCGCCGCCTACAGGTCGTCCTGCGCCAGCCGGGCGGCCGTGTCGCCGTCGGCGCCGCGCCCGAGGTTGTCGGCCTCGTCGACCGAGATGTACTCGGAGGGCGCGCCGGCCACGGGCGCGGGCGCGATGTCGCCGCTCTGGTCCGACCCCGAGACCGGCGAGTCGCGCGGCGCGTCCGCGCCGATGGTGGAGTCCGGCACCTCACGGGCGTAGCCCTCGTGCGGGGCCGCGTCCTCCGCACTGCCGCTGCCGTCGTCCGCGCTGGAGGCCCGGACGGACGCAGGTCCGATGTCCCCGCCCATGTCGTGGAGGCGGGACTCGTCGACGGCCCCGTCCGGCACGCGGGTGGCGGAGTCGTCGGGCATCTCGTCGGGTGCGTGCTGCTCGCTCATGGACCAGACCGTGCCCCGGCCGGACCCCGCCCGAACCCCCGGCACCCAGCTCGCCAGCGGCTCGCGCTCCAACGGGCACGACATGCAGCGCGGGCCGCCCCTCCCGCTCCCGAGCTCGCTGCCCGCGATCCGGACCACCTCCACGCCCGCCGCTTCGAGCCGGTCGTTGGTGCCGGTGTTGCGCTCGTACGCGACGCAGACCCCCGGGGCGAGGGCGAGGGTGTTGTTGCCGTCGTCCCACTGCTCGCGCTCCGCGACGACCGGGTGGAGCATGCCGGTGTCGATGACCCGCAGCTTGTCGAGGCCCATCGCGGCGGCAGCGGCCTCGAGCAGGGGCGCCGGACCCTCGACCCGCAGCCCGCCGCCCTCGGCGGCGGTCACCGTGTGCGCGACCAGCCCGTCGGCCGCGCCCGGGTACATCACGACGGTCTCGGCGTCGACCATGGTCATCAGCGTGTCCAGGTGCATGGTCGCGCGCCGCTGCGGCACGGGCACGGCGAGCACCGTGCTGACGAGCCCCCTCCCAGCCGCGTGCCGGCCCAGCAGGGCGCGCGCCAGCCGCTCCACGCCCGCAGCGGTCGTCCGTTCGCCCGTGCCGACCGCCACGACGCCGGGCGACAGGAGCAGCACGTCACCACCCTCGAGCGGCTCGTCGCTCCGGTCGTAGAGGTGCCCCGTGCCCGCGAAGCGGGGGTGGTGGGTGAAGACGAGCCGGGTCAGCGCCGTCTCCCGGCGGCGGGCGGGCATGGCGAGCCGGGTGACGGCGACCTCCGACCCGACCCAGACGCTGGAGTCCCGGGTGAACAGCAGGTTCGGCAGCGGCGCGACGAGGAACTCCTCGGGCGCGAGCAGCCGGGCGACGAGGCCGTCGCCGGCGTCCAGCTCGTCGCGGGCCAGGCCGGCCACGAGGGCGGTCGCCAGGTCCCGGGGGTGCAGGCCGTGCAGGTGCGCACCGACGCGCGCCGCGAGCACGTCGCCCAGCCGGCCCGGCGCCAGGGCGGAGGCGACGGCCTCCTCGCGCGCTGCTGGGACCGCGAGCGCCTCGGCGAGCAGCTCGCCGAGCAGCAGCACCTCCACGTCGCGCCGGCGCAGCTCCTCGGCGAACGCGTCGTGCTCCTCCTGCGCGCGGGACACCCAGGGGACCCCGTCGAAGAGGAGGGCCCCGCTGTTGCGCGGTGTGAGGCGGGCGAGCTCGAGGCCGGGCCTGTGCAGCAGCACGCTGCGCAGCGGGGCCACCTCGCTGTCGACGTAGGGCACGGGGGCGGCGTACCCGCCGCCGAGCGGTCCTAGCGCCCGACGCCCGGCGGGCGCTGCTCCAGCACGCCGTACCAGCCGAGCCCGCGGTAGGTCTCGTACCCCGGCGTGAGGCAGTAGCCGACGACCGTGCCGTCCGCGCGCCGGTAGTGGCCCTGCTTCCCGTGCACGTCGAGCGCGACGACCTCCTCGAGCTCGCCGCCGCCGCTGCTGGCGGCGAGCACGCGGGCGGCCGAGTCGACCACGAGGCAGCGGGTGCGCGTGCGCTCCTCGTCGCCGAGCGGGATGCCCGCGAGCACGGCGGCGGCCTGCGGCTCCCAGTCGAAGAAGATCCCCAGCGCACCGACGACCGCCCCGTCGGCGGCGCCGCCCGCGCGCACGGCCGTCGCGTACGTCGCCACGGCGCGCCCGCCCAGGGCGGGGTTGCGCTCGACGTCGACGACCGCGAACTCCTCGCCGCTGCGCGTGGCGACGGCCTGGCGGAACCACGGCTCGCGCGAGACGTCGAGCCCGGCCACGGGGTGCTGGCCCGGCCGACCGCTGGCGATGACGCGACCGTCGGCGTCGGCCAGCCAGAGGTCGAGGTAGACGGTGTACGAGTCGAGGATGACGCCGAGCCGCGCGCTCGCGTGGGCGCGGTCGCCGTGCGGGGAGCACGCCGCGACGACGGCGGCGTCGGTCGCCCACCAGCGCACGTCGCAGGAGCGCTCGTAGAGGTTGCGGTCGACGATGTCGATGGCCATCCGGGCGAGGTCGGCGAGCCGGGTGCCGCGCACGTCCGCGACCAGCTGGTCGCCGAGCTCCTGCAGCCGGGCCACGCGCGTCTCGAGCTCGGCGGTGAGCGTCCCCGTCAGCTCGTCCACGGTCCGGCTGACCGCCCCGACCTCGTCGGCGACGACCCCGAAGCCCAGCCCCGCGCTCCCGGCGCGGGCGGCCTCGATCCGGGCGTTGAGCGAGAGCAGCTTGGTCCGCGCGGTGACCGCGGTGATCCCCGCGACGCCCTCGCGGGTGACCTCCGCGAGCTCGCGCGCGAGCTCGGCGACGCGTTCGGGCACGGCGCACCTCCTCGACTGGCCCCGTACGTCGGTCATCGGCCGTCCGCCGCCCGGCTTGAGCCCGTCCCCGCACGTCAGCGCCGGCCCGCCTTCGCCCGGAACATCGCCTCGTCCGCCCGGCGCAGCACCTCGTCCGCGTCGTCGCCGGGCCGGCCCATGGCGATGCCGGTGCTGACCCCGAGGCGCAGCGCGCCGTGCTCGACGAGGACGGGCTCGGCCATCGCGGTCTCCACCCGGCGCGCGATGGCCCCGGCCGACGCCGCGGCGCGCGGTCCGGCGCACACGACGACGAACTCGTCGCCCGCCAGCCGACCGACGGTGTCCCCGGGGCGTACGCAGCGGCGCAGCCGGCGCGCGACCTCCACCAGCACCGCGTCCCCGACCACGTGGCCGAAGCGGTCGTTCACCCGCTTGAACGCGTCGACGTCGAGGAAGAGCAGGGCGACCGAGACGTCGCCGCGCGACGCGGCGGCGAGGGCGTGCGCCAGCCGGTCCTGGAGCAGGAACCGGTTCGGCAGCCCGGTGAGCGGGTCGTGCGCCGCGCGGTACGCGGCGCGCACCTCGCTCTGCTTGCGCTCGGTGATCTCGAGGTACGACAGCAGCGCCCCGCTCCCGCTCAGCAGCGGCACGGCCGACGCGCTGAACCACAGCCGGCCGAGGGGCGTGTCGCAGGCGACGTCCATGGTGAACTCGCGGGTCACCCCGTCGAGCACGGCGCGCACACCGGCCGCGGCGAGGGCCGCCTCGCCGGCCGCCGCCCCCTGCGCGCGGGCGCAGACCCCGAAGAAGCTCGTGCCCGGGCCGCACTGCGCGCCCCCCGCGCGCTCGGCGAACTCGCGCCAGGCCCGGTTCACCAGCAGCACGACGCCGTCGGCGTCGAGCACCGCGACCTGCCCGGGGAGCGACTCGAACACGGCGTCGAGCAGCCCCTCGCTGGTCGTGCCGGTCCCGGGCACCGCCGCCCCCCTCCGTGCGGCGGGAGCACCGGTACCGGCGACGTCCCGCGCCGCTGATCATGGGCCTGTCGGCCGGCAGGGCGGAAGTCCTGCAGTCCGCTCCTCCGCCGTCCGGAGGAGGGGTGGGCGGCTGCTGCGGCGTCCGCGCAGCGGTGCGGCACGCCTGCGCCCGCCGGGCGGATCATGCACAATGGTGACGAGGACGCCGCACTGCTGCGCGTCCGAGGTCGTCGCACCGCCCACCGGGGCGGGTTCCCATCGTCGGGCAGCGCGCGCAGCGGCCACACCCGATGAGGACGTCCCTTGACGCAGTCCAGCATGCCCCCGCGCCAGCACGCCCCCCGCCCGTCCGGGCGCGGCTCCGGCCCCCGCCCCACGGGTGGCCGCCCGGTCCCCGCGGCGCGCACCGCTCCCACCGGCCAGCGCGCCCCGCGCCCGGCCGCCCCCCAGCCGGGCGCGCAGCCCGCCGCGCAGCCGGCGGTCGCGGAGCTGCCGACCCGCACCTTCGCCGAGCTCGGCGTGCCCGCCGCGCTCGCCGCCGAGCTGGTCCGGCAGGGCAAGACCACGGCCTTCCCGATCCAGACCGCGACGCTGCCGGACTCCCTCGCCGGGCGCGACGTCCTCGGCCGCGGCGCGACGGGCAGCGGCAAGACGCTCGCGTTCGCGCTGCCGCTGGTCGCCCGTCTCTCCGGCGCCCCCCGCAGCCGCCCGAGCACCCCGCGCGGCCTCGTGCTCGTGCCGACGCGCGAGCTCGCCAACCAGGTCGCCGACACGGTGGCGCCGCTGGCGACCGCCGCCGGGCTGCGCACCACGACGATCTTCGGTGGCGTCCCCCAGGGCCGCCAGGAGCGCGCCCTCCAGGCCGGTGCCGACATCGTCATCGCCTGCCCGGGCCGGCTCGAGGACCTCGTCCGCCAGGGCCTGTGCGACCTCGGCTCGGTCGCGGTGACCGTGCTCGACGAGGCCGACCACATGGCCGACCTCGGCTTCCTGCCCGGCGTCAAGCGCCTGCTGGACAAGACGCCGGCGCGTGGCCAGCGGCTGCTGTTCTCGGCCACGCTCGACAACGGCGTGGACGTGCTCGTGCAGCGCTACCTCACCGACCCCAAGCTCCACGCCGTCGCGCCGCCCGTCGCGCCGGTCCAGACGATGGAGCACCACGTGCTCGAGGTCGTCGAGGAGGACAAGGGCGCGGTCGTCCGCGAGCTCGCCTCGGGCCTCGGGCGCCGGGTGCTGTTCACCCGCACCAAGCACCAGGCGAAGAAGCTCGCCAAGCAGCTCACCGCGGCCGGCGTGCCCGCCGTCGACCTGCACGGCAACCTCTCGCAGAACGCCCGCGAGCGGAACCTCCAGGCGTTCTCCGAGGGCGGTGTCCGCGTGCTGGTGGCGACCGACATCGCTGCGCGCGGCATCCACGTCGACGAGGTCGAGCTCGTCGTCCACGTCGACCCCCCGGCCGAGCACAAGGCCTACCTCCACCGCTCCGGGCGCACCGCCCGGGCGGGCGCGAGCGGCGCGGTGGTCACGGTGATGACGCCGGACCAGCGGCGCGACGTGCAGCTGCTCTCGCGGCAGGCGAAGATCACGCCGGCGCAGCACCGGGTGCGGCCCGGCGACCAGGTCCTCGCGGGCCTCGTCGGCGAGCACGCCCCGCTGGTCGTGCCGCAGCCCGAGCCCGTCGTCCAGCCCTCCGCGCCGCGCCCGCCGCGCGCGGGTGCCGGCCGCCCGCGCCGCGGGGGCCCGCGCAGGGGCTGAGCGGAGGAGCGGCAGCCGGGGCGGAACTCGGCTGCACTCCGTCGGTGCCCCGCCGTAGGGTCGGCGCCGTGACGACGCGAGCGGCGATCTCCCTGTCCGGCGTGCGCAAGGCCTTCGGCAGCGTGCAGGCCGTCGACGGGCTCGACCTCGAGGTGCCGGAGGGGTCCTGCTTCGGCCTGCTCGGGCCCAACGGCGCGGGGAAGTCGACGACGATGCGGCTGCTCACGGCGCAGGCCCTCGCCGACGCCGGGGAGATCCGCGTGCTCGGGCTCGAGGTGCCGCGCGAGTCCAAGCGGGTGCGTGCCGCGATGGGCGTCGTGCCGCAGCGCGACAACCTCGACGAGCAGCTCTCGTGCGAGCAGAACCTCCAGGTGTTCGCGCGGCTCTACCGCGTCCCCCGCCGCGAGCGCGACGCGGCCGTGGCCCGGGCCCTGGGGGTCGCGCAGCTGACCGACCGCGCGGACACCCGCGTGGACAAGCTGTCGGGCGGCATGCGCCGCCGGCTGCTCATCGCCCGCGGGCTGGTGCACCGTCCGGCGCTGGTGCTGCTCGACGAGCCGACCGTCGGGCTGGACCCGCAGGTGCGCCAGGAGCTCTGGTCGCTCATCGACGGGCTGCGCGCCGAGGGGGTCACCGTCCTCATGTCCACGCACTACATCGAGGAGGCCGAGCGGCTCGCCGACCTCGTCGCCGTCGTGGCCGCCGGCCGGGTCGTCGCGCAGGGCCGGCCGGCGGACCTGCTCGCCGAGCACGCGGGGGAGCGGGCGTACGAGTACTACGGCCCGCCGCACCGGCTCGAGGAGGTGGCCGAGCGCGTGCACGGCGCGGGCCTGCCGACGCGCCGCACGGGGCCCTCCGTGTCGGTCCTGCGCGCGGAGTCGATGCCCGCCGAGCTCGCCGAGCAGCTGGGCGAGCGGCTCGAGCGGCCGGCCAACCTCGAGGACGTGTTCGTGGCGCTGACCGGGGAGGTGGTGGCGTGAGCACGGAGACGGCGGGAGCCGCACGCACCGAGCCCGCGCGGCTGCGCGCGGTCGAGCTGCCCGCCCTGGCGGGGGTGTGGCGGCACGAGGTGACGCTGTTCACCTACTACTGGCGCTCGACCAGCTTCTCGGCGGTCGTCGAGCCGACGATCTACCTGCTGTCGTTCGGCACCGGGTTCGGCTCGCTGGTCGGCCGCATCGCCGGCTACCGCTACATCGAGTTCCTCGGCACCGGCGTGGTCGCGACCACCGCGCTGTTCGTGTCCGCCTTCGCCGGCATGTTCCAGACCTTCGTGCGCCGGGTGTACCAGCACGCGTACGACGCGCTGCTCGCCGCACCCGTCGACACCCACGAGGTCGTGCTGGGGGAGGCGCTGTTCATCGCGGTCAAGGCCGGGGTCTACTGCCTCGCGCCGCTGGCCGTCGCGATGTGCTTCGGGCTGGACCCCGCACCGGGGATGGTGCTCGTCCCGCTCATCGGCTTCCTCACCGGTCTCGGGTTCGCGCTCGCCGGCATCCTCGCGAGCGCGCTGGTCCCCTCGATCGACTCGTTCAACTACATCATCTCGGGCGTCATCACCCCGCTGTTCCTCGTGGCGGGGACCTTCTTCCCCGTGTCGCAGCTGCCCGGCTGGGCGCAGGGGCTGGCCACGCTCAACCCGCTCTACCACTGCGTGGAGCTCGTCCGGCACGCGGTGTTCGGCCTGCACCCGCTCGCCGACCTGGGCCACGTGGCGGTCCTCGCGCTGTTCGCGCTGCTCGCGGGCTGGCTCGCGGTGTGGCGGATGAGGGCCAAGCTCGTCGACTAGGCCGACGGCCGAGGGCGCCGGCGGCTCAGTCGACGGCGTACCAGACGGCCGTCGCGCCGGGCAGCACGCCGTCGTCGGGCAGCTCGCCGCTCGCGAGCAGCACCCGGCCGGCGACCGGCGCGGGGGCGGGGGAGTCGCCCGTGTTGAGCGCGCAGACGAGGCCCGGCTCGCGCCGGAACGCGAGCACGCCGGGCGCCGCGTCGAGCCACTCGAGCGTCCCCTCGCCGAGCGCGGGGTGCTCCTTGCGCAGCCGCAGCGCGCGCCGGTAGAACGCGAGCGTCGAGCCCGGGTCGGCCTCCTGCGCCTCGACCGTGAGCGGCGCCCAGGACGCGGGCTGCGGCAGCCACGGCTCGCCGCCGAAGCCGAAGGGCGGCTCCTTCCCGGACCACGGCAGCGGCACGCGGCAGCCGTCACGGCCGACCTCCTCGCCGCCCGTGCGCGCGAACGTCGGGTCCTGGCGCAGCTCGTCGGGGAGGTCCTGCACCTCCTCGAGGCCGAGCTCCTCGCCCTGGTAGACGTACGCGCCGCCGGGCAGCGCGAGCATGAGCTGCGTCAGTGCGCGGGCGCGCGCGAGGCCGGGGGCACCGCCGCCGAGCCGCGTCGGGTGCCGGACGACGTCGTGGTTGGACAGCACCCAGGTCGCCGGCGCGCCGACCTCCTCCAGCGCCGCCAGGCTGTCGTCCACGACGCGGCGCAGGTCCTCCGCGGTGAACGGCGCGAGCAGGAAGCCGAAGCCGAAGGCCGTGTGCAGCTCGTCGGCGCGCAGGTAGAGCGCGAGCCGCTCCGGCGAGGCGACCCACGCCTCGGCGACGAACGTCCGGTCGCCGGCGTACGCGTCGAGCACCTGCCGCCAGCCGCGGTAGACCTCGTGGACCTCGTCGAGGTCCCAGTGGGGGTGGCCGAACGGCGCGGGCCCGGCGGTGGGGAAGCGGCCGGCGAGGTCGGGCATCGCCGGGTCCTTGGCGAGCCCGTGCGCGACGTCGATGCGGAAGCCGTCGACGCCGCGGTCGAGCCAGAAGCGCAGGACGTCGTGGAACTCCTCGACCACCTCGGGGTTGGTCCAGTCGAGGTCGGGCTGGGTGCTGTCGAACAGGTGGAGGTACCACTGGCCGTCCGGGACGCGGGTCCACGCCGGGCCGCCGAAGACGGACGTCCAGTCGTTGGGCGGCTGCGCGCCGTCCTCGCCGCGGCCCTCGCGGAACAGGTAGCGGGCGCGCTCGCGGCTGCCGGGCGCCGCGGCGAGCGCCGCCCGGAACCACGCGTGCTCGCTCGAGGTGTGGTTGGGCACGAGGTCGACGAGCACCTTGAGCCCGCGCGCGTGCGCCTCCTGCAGCAGCCTGTCGGCGTCGGCGAGCGTGCCGAAGCGCGGGTCGACGTCGCGGTAGTCGGAGACGTCGTAGCCCGCGTCGTTCTGCGGGGAGGGGTAGAACGGGTTGAGCCAGATCGCGTCGACGCCGAGGTCGCGGACGTGGTCGAGGTGGGCGATGACGCCGCCGAGGTCGCCGAGCCCGTCGCCGTCGCTGTCGGCGAAGCTGCGCGGGTAGACCTGGTAGATCACGGCGTCACGCCACCACGGGGAAGTCACCCCCGCATGCTCGCACGCACCGCTGCGCCCTCAGGCGAGCGGGAGCCCGCGCTCGGGAGCCGCGTTGACCATGCTCTGCGCCGCCATCACCAGGTACGCCCACAGCTCGCGCTCCGCCTCCGGCTCGAGGTCGAGCTCGTCGACGGCGTCGCGCATGTGGCGCAGCCAGGCGTCGCGCTCGCGCTCCCCGATGGACCAGCCGCCGTGGCGCATCCGCAGCCGCGGGTGCCCGCGCTGGTCGGAGTAGGTGCGCGGGCCGCCCCAGTACTGCTCGAGGAACATCCGCAGCCGCACCTCGGCCGGCCCGAGGTCCTCCTCGGGGTAGAGCGGGCGCAGCACCGGGTCGTCGGCCACCCCGGCGTAGAAGCGGGCCACGAGGCGGCGGAAGGTCTCGCCGCCGCCCACCCGCTCGTAGAACGTCGGGCTGCTGTCGCCGGTCGTGCTCACGTCACCTATGGTCGCAGGAGAAGCAGTGATCACCGTCAGGGAGGAACCCGCATGGCCACCACCCGCGTCGCCAACGCCCACTGGGAGGGCTCGCTCATGGAGGGCCAGGGCGAGGTCTCGCTCGACTCCTCCGGCATCGGCGAGTTCCCGGTCAACTGGCCTGCGCGCTCGGCAGAGCCGAACGGCGTGACGAGCCCCGAGGAGCTCATCGCGGCGGCCCACTCGACGTGCTACTCGATGGCGCTCTCGCACGGGCTCGCCCAGGCCGGGACCCCGCCGCAGACCGTGGACACCAAGGCCGAGGTGACCTTCCAGCCCGGCACCGGGATCACCGGCATCCACCTCACCGTCCGCGCGACGGTGCCCGGCCTCACCGCCGAGCAGTTCGAGGAGGCGGCCCAGTCCGCCAAGGAGGGGTGTCCTGTCAGCAAGGCCCTCGCCGGCACGACGATCACGCTCGACGCCGCCCTGTCCTGACCCCCAACGTCGTGTGCCTGGTTCGCGCTAGGACGCCGAACCAGGCCCACGACGTCGGGGACCGTCAGCGGCGCGGGTCGCCCAGCGCGTCGAGGGCCCGCACGTCGACCGACGAGGGGTCGTCGTGGTCCCGCTCGAGCCGCTCGGCCGCCTTCGCGATGTTGCGCTGCATCTCGCCGAAGATCACGCCGTGGAAGGGCCAGACCGACCACCAGTAGAGCCGGCCGGAGAGCCCCTGCGGGCGGAAGACCGCCCGCTGGTGGAAGAGCGTCGCGCCGCTGCCGGCCTTGCGCACCCGCAGCTCGAGCCAGGCCAGCCCGGGCAGCCGCATCTCGGCGCGCAGCCGCAGCAGCTCGCCCTCCTCGACCGCCTCGACCCGCCAGAAGTCGAGCGCGTCGCCCACGTGGACGTCGTCGGGGTCCGTACGCCCGCGCCGCAGGCCCGGCCCGCCGACGAGCCGGTCCATGAGCCCGCGCACCCGCCAGGCGAACGGGAACGAGTACCACCCGCGCTTGCCGCCGATGCCCTCGAGCACCCGCCACAGTGCCTCGGGCGAGGCGCGGACGAGCCGCTCGCGCTCGTCGACGTACAGGTCGCCGCCGGCCCACGTCGGGTCGGTCGGCAGCGGGTCGCTCGGCGCGCCGGGCATCGAGGCCGAGGACCAGTACGTCGGCACGCTCATCTCGCGCACCCGGGCCAGGGCGAGGCCGACGGCGTCGTCGAAGCCGAGCAGGCCCTCGGGCGGGTCCGGCACGTACTGCGCGATGTCGTGCTCGCGGCAGACCACGGTGTTGCGCAGCGACTCGACGAGCGGGCGCGCGATGGAGTTCGGCACCGGCGTGACCACGCCGACCCAGTGGCTCGACAGCGACGGCGAGAGCACCGGCGTCTTCAGCAGCCTCCGCCGGGGGAGCCCGGAGACGAGCGCGAAGCGGTGCATCATCTCGGCGTAGGTCAGCACGTCGGGGCCGCCGATGTCGAAGGCCCGGTTGACCTCCGGCGGGAGCTGGGCGGCGCCGACGAGGTAGCGGAGCACGTCGCGCACGGCGATGGGCTGGATCCGCGTGTTGACCCACTTCGGCGTCACCATCACCGGCAGCCGCTCGGTGAGGTGGCGCAGCATCTCGAACGAAGCAGACCCCGAGCCGAGGATGACCGCGGCCTGCAGGACCGCCGTCGGCACGCCGGAGGCCAGCAGGATGAAGCCGACCTCGGCTCGGGAGCGCAGGTGCGGCGAGAGGTCCTCGTCGCGGGGCAGCAGGCCGCCCAGGTAGACGATCCGCCCGACGTGCTCCGCGCGCGCGGCGGCGGCGAAGGTCAGGGCGTGGGACCGGTCCGTGGTCTCGAAGCTGCGGCCGGTGCCGAGCGAGTGCACGAGGTAGTACGCCACCTCGACCCCGGCGAGCGCCGCGCGCAGGGACCGGTCGTCGGCCATGTCGCCGCGTGCGGTCTCGACCTGCTCGGCCCACGGGTAGCGCTCGATCTTGCCGGGGTCGCGCACGAGGACGCGGACGCGGTGCCCGGCGGCGAGCAGCTCCGGCACGAGCCGACCGCCGATGTAGCCGGTCGCCCCCGTCACCAGGCACAGCCGGCTGCCGGGGCCCTGCTCGTCCGTCATGCCGCCCATGATCCGCCCCCGGGGAAACGGATGCACGTCGAGCCGCGCCGCTGTGTGAGCATGGACGGATGTCCGCGGTCGGCCTGAAGGGCTACGTCGAGGTCCTCCGCCACCGGGAGGCGCTGCTGCCGTTCGTGCTCTCGCTGCTGGCCCGGCTGTCGTACGCGCTGGTGCCGCTGAGCGCCGTCCTCCTCGTGCAGCAGGTCCGCGGGTCGTACGGCGATGCCGGTCTCGTCACCTCGACGTACGGCCTCGGCACCGCCGTCGGTGCCCCCGTCCTCGGCCGCGCGCTCGACCGCGTCGGGCACCTGCGGGTCCTCGTCCCGGCCTCGCTCGGCTGCGGCGCCCTGCTCCTCGCGCTCGCCCTGCTGGCCGCGGCCGACGCGCCGCTCGGCGTGCTCGTAGCCCTCTCGACCGGGGCCGGCGTGCTGTTCCCGCCCATCGGCCCCGCGATGCGCGAGGCGTGGCGGCAGGTGTTCCCCGACGGGCCCCTCCGCCGCGGCGGGTACGCGCTGGACGCCGTCGCCGTCGAGACCATCTTCATCGGCGGCCCGCTGCTGCTCTCCGTGCTCGTCGTGACCACGCCCGCGGCGTTCCCGCTCGCCGCGGCCGCGGTCGCGCTCGCCGGAGGGACCACGGCGTTCGCCCTGACGCGGGCGTCGCGCTCGGTGGAGCCGCACGAGGACCACGCCGACGGGACGTCGCGGGGGCAGCGCAGCGCCGCGCTCTCCCCGGGGATGCCGCTGCTGCTGCTGGCGGGCTTCTGCCTCGCGGTCGCCTTCGGCTCGATCGACACCTCGCTGGCGGCGACCGCGCGCAGCGTGCTCCACGACCAGACGAAGCTGGGCATCCTGTTCACCGCGATCGCGGGGGGCAGCACGATCGGCGGCCTCGTCTACGGCGCGCGAGCCTCGCACGTGCCCGGCCAGGAGCAGCGCCGGATGCCCTGGACGCTCGCGACCTTCAGCCTCGGGCTGCTGCCCCTGCCGTTCCTCCTCCGGCTGGACCCGCCACCGCTGCTCGGCGTGCTGCCGCTGCTGCTCCTCGCCGGGCTCTCCATCTCGCCGACGATCCTCATGCAGCTCAACCTCATCGACCGGCTCTGCCCGCCGCAGCAGGTCAACGAGGGGCAGAGCTGGCACACGACCGCCGTGACGACGGGGGCTGCGGCGGGTGCTGGGCTCGCGGGCGTCCTCATCGACCGCATCGGCGTCCCCGCGTCGTTCGCGGACGCCGTCGTGGCGACGGCGGTCGGTGCACTGGTCGCCTGGCTGGCCCAGCCGTTGTGGCGCAAGGAAGCGCTCTGAGCCCTGCCCGCGGACGTTCACCTGCCGTTCCGGCCCGCGTCTCCTCGCGCCCCTAGCGTCGGCTCCGTCCCCGACGGCGCTGACACGAAGGCAGACCAGGATGTCCACGGACCGCCGCACGTTCCTCAAGATGCTCGGACTGCCTGCTGCTGCGGCAGTCCTGCCAGGCTTCGACATGCAGAAGGCGCTGGCCATCGAGGCCGACGTGCGTCACGGCAGCATCGAGGACGTCGACCACGTCATCGTCCTCATGCAGGAGAACCGGTCCTTCGACCACTACTTCGGCTCGCTGCGCGGCGTACGCGGCTTCGCGGATCCGCGCCCGGTGCGCCTGCCGTCGGGCAAGTCCGTGTGGCACCAGCCGGACGGCGACGGTGAGCTGCTCCCGTTCCGCCCGCCCGTCCAGGACCTGGGCCAGACCTTCCTGCCGGACCCGCCGCACGGCTGGAACGACACGCACGCGGCGTGGAACGGCGGCCGCCACGACCAGTTCGTGCCCAACAAGGGCACCTCGGCGCTGACCTACCACACGCGGGCCGACCTGCCCTGGCAGTACGCCCTCGCCGACGCCTTCACCGTGTGCGACAACTACCACTGCTCGCTGCTCGGCCCGACCGACCCGAACCGCTACCACATGTGGACCGGGTGGGTCGGGAACGACGGCAAGGGCGGTGGACCGGTCATCACCAACGCCGAGGCCGGCTACGACTGGTCGACCTACCCGGAGCGGCTGCAGCGCGCGGGGATCAGCTGGAAGGTCTACCAGGACGTCGGCGAGGGGCTCGACGCCGCGGGCTCCTGGGGCTGGACCTCCGACCCCTTCATCGGCAACTACGGCGACAACTCGCTGCTCTACTTCCACCAGTACCAGGACGCCCAGCCCGGGAACCCGCTCGCGGACCGCGCCAAGACGGGCACGGACGTGAAGGCCGAGGACCGCGACCCGGAGCGGCTGCTGGACCAGTTCCGCGCCGATGTCGCGTCCGGGCAGCTGCCGCAGGTCTCGTGGATCGTCGCGCCCGAGGCGTACTCCGAGCACCCGAACTGGGAGCCCGACTTCGGCACGTGGTACGTCGCGCAGGTCCTGCAGATCCTCGCCGAGCACCCCGAGGTGTGGAGCCGGATGGCGCTGTTCATCACCTACGACGAGGAGGGCGGGTTCTTCGACCACCTCGTGCCGCCGACGCCGCCGACCTCCGCCGCGGACGGCATCTCCACCGTCCCGACGACCAACGAGGTCTACCCCGGCAGCGACGCGCACCCCGCCGGCCCGTACGGCCTGGGGATGCGGGTGCCGATGATCGTCGTGTCGCCGTGGACGCGCGGCGGCTACGTCGACTCCGAGCTGTTCGACCACACCTCGCTCATCCGCTTCCTCGAGAAGCGGTTCGGCGCCGGCAACCCCGACCTCGTCGAGAGCAACATCACCCCCTGGCGCCGCGCGGTCGTCGGTGACCTCACCTCGGCCTTCGACTTCGAGTCCCCCGGCACGACGACGGCGCTCGCCCTGCCGGAGACGGACTCGCTGAAGCCGCAGGACCTCACGCGCCAGCCGGACGAGGAGCTGACGAAGCCCGCCGACCAGCAGGTGCCGCCGCAGGAGCGCGGTGTGCGCCCGGCGCGGGCACTGCCCTACGAGGTCCACGCAGACGGCGTGGTCCGCGCCGGCGCCCTGCACCTCACGATCGCGAACACCGGCGACGCCGCGGTGGTGCTGCAGCTGCGCTCGGCGGACCCGGCGTCGCAGCCCCGGAGCTACACCGTCGGCGCTGGCCACGACGTGACCGACGTCGTCGCGCTGCCGACCGGCGACTACGACCTGGAGCTCCACGGCCCCAACGGGTTCTTCCGCTCCTGGCGCGGCGGGACCACGCCCGGCCGGCTCGCGGTGGCGGCCACCACGACCTACCACAAGCACAAGGTGCGCCTCGACGTGAGCAACCCCGGGTCCGAGCGGATCGACGTCACGCTGCGCGAGCGCTACACCGGTGAGACCACGCGGGTGTCCGTACGCCCCGGCGCCTCCCGCTCGGAGACCTGGTCGCTCGGCAGCAGCGGCGGCTGGTACGACGTCACCCTCACGGTCCAGCAGGACCCCGGCCTGGTCGTGGGCTACGCCGGCCACGTGGAGAGCGGGCGGCAGAGCATCTCCGACCCGCTGATGGGCGGCCTCGTCTGAGCAGCGCCTACAGCGGCAGCCCGGTGTGCGCGGCGAGAAAGACCGTCGTGTCCACGCTGAGCTCGATCGTGCGCGACAGCGAGCGCGAGCCGTGGCCGACGTCCTTCTCGCGCCGGACGAGCACCGGGCGGTCGCCGGAGGTCGCGTGCTGCAGCGCGGCCGCGAGCTTGCGGGCGTGCAGGGGGTCCACGCGCGTGTCGCCGTCGAAGACGGTGAACAGCGTGGCCGGGTAGTCCGTGCCGGCGACGACGTGGTGGTAGGGCGAGTACGACAGCAGCCAGCCGAGCTGCTCGGGGTCGGCGGCCGAGCCGTACTCCACCGCCCACGTCGCGCCGAGGCCGAACTGCTCGTAGCGCACCATGTCGAGCAGCGGCGCGCTGCAGACGGCCGCGGCGAACAGCTCGGGCCGCTGGGTCAGTGCGACCCCGACGAGCAGGCCGCCGTTGGAGCCACCGCTGATGCCGAGCTGCTGCGGCGTCGTCCACCCCTCGGCGACGAGCGTCTCCGCCGCGGCGTAGAAGTCGTCGTAGACGTTCTGCTTGCGCCCCAGCATCCCTGCGCGGTGCCACTCCTCGCCCTCCTCGCCGCCCCCGCGCAGGCAGGCGACGGCGTAGACCCCGCCGGCCTCGACCCACTGCAGGATCCCGGAGGAGTAGCCCGGGCCCATGGGGATGCCGAAACCGCCGTAGCCGTAGAGGATCGTGGGTCGCGGCTGGTCGGGAGCGGCGGTCGGTGAGAGCACGAACATGCGCACGGTCGTCCCGTCCTTGGACGAGAACTCCTCGAGCTGCACGGAGACCTCGGGCACCTCGACGCTGCCTGGAGGGGTCGCGTAGAGCGACACCTCGCCGGTGCGGGCGTCGTAGTGGTAGACCGACGACGGCGTCACGTGGTCGGTGTAGCCGAACCACACCTCGTGCCCGCCCTCGGGATGCGCTGAGAGGCCACCGATCGAGCCCACGCCAGGCAGGTCCACCGACCCGCGGCGCTCGCCGGTGGCGAGGTCGTGGACGGAGACCTCGGAGACCGTGTGCCGCGTCCAGGAGCAGAGCAGCAGCGGGGCGTCGCCGAGCTCCGGGCCGTCGAGCAGCGCGTAGCCGTCGAGGACGGCCTCGGGATCCTCGGGGACGAGGTCGCGCCAGGACGCGTACGCGAGGTCGTCGGGTGAGGTCACGCAGACCCGTCCGCGCGGGGCGTCGCGGTCGGTGAAGACGTAGACCCGGCCGTCCCGCCCCACGTGCAGGCCGGTCTGGGCGTCGACGCCGACCTGCACCTCGCGCAGCGCGGGCGACTCCAGCGGAGAGGAGGAGAGGTCGGCGATCCAGAGGTCGTTGCGGGGCGCCGTGCCCTCGGAGGCCGAGATGGTGAGCCAGCGGCCGTCCATGGAGACCGAGGCGCCGTAGTACTCCGTCTTCTCCCGCCCCTCGCCGAAGACGAGCACGTCCTCCTCGGGCGAGGTGCCGAGCCGGTGGAGCCAGACCCGCCGGTGGTACTGCGCCTCGTCGGCCGGGACGAGCGCGGGGTCCAGCCGGCGCACGTAGTAGAACGCCTCGCCGCCCGGCAGCCACGCGACGGGGGAGTAGCGGGCGCGGTCGATCGGCCCGTCGACGAGCTCACCGGTCGCGACGTCCAGCACGCGCAGCACCGACTCCTCCGTGCCGCCCTCCGAGAGCTGGTAGGCCAGCAGGTGGCCCTCCTTGCTCGGCTGCCACGAGTCGAGCGTCGTCAGCCCGGAGGGGTCGAGGGCGATGGGGTCGAGCAGCACCCGCTCGCTGCCGTCCGCCTCGCGCACCCACAGCACCGAGAGCTCCTGCTCCGCCGTGCGCCGCATGGAGAACCGCCGCTCGCCGCGGAGCGCGGGAGCCGAGACCGAGCCGGCGCCGAGCAGCTCGCGCAGCCGGGCGCGTACGCGGTCCCGACCGGGGAGCCCGTCGAGGTGGGCGCGGACGAGCGCGTCCTGCTCGCTCGACCAGGCCTCGACGGCCGCATCGGCTGCGTCCTCCAGCCAGCGGTACGGGTCCGCGACGTCGTACGCGGGGGCGGACTCCGGCAGCCGCTCGACGATGTCGAGGCGCGGGGCGTCGGGGTAGGGCGGGCGTCGGTCGGGCATGCCGCCGACCCTATGCGGCGGCCGGCCACGTCGCCCGGAGGCCGAGGGGCCGGGCAGCGGCCGTGTGAACGGTGTGTGACAGGAGCGCAATGTGGTGGTCAAACGGGCGTACCGGGCGCAGACTGGCCCTGCGCAGACCGACGCGAGCCACGCGCCGGCGAACACGCCCGGGAGGCTGGTATGGCGCACGCGCTCGTCCTCAACGCGAGCCTCGAGCCCCTCTGCGTCGTGCCGCTGCGCCGCGCCGTCGTCCTCGTGCTCAACCAGAAGGCCGTGGTCGTCGAGAGAGCCCCGGACCGCCTGCTGCACTCCGAGCGGACCACGATGGACGTCCCCGTCGTGGTCCGTCTCCGTTCCTACGTCCGGGTGCCCTACCGCCGCGGCGTGCCGCTGACCCGGCGCGCCGTCCTGGAGCGCGACGCGCACCGCTGCGCGTACTGCCCGAAGCGCGCCGACACCGTCGACCACGTGATCCCGCGCTCGCGCGGCGGCCAGCACGCGTGGACGAACGTCGTCGCCGCCTGCTGCCGGTGCAACCACCGCAAGGGCGACGCCCTGCTCGCCGACCTCGGCTGGGAGCTGCCGTTCACCCCGGGGGAGCCGCCGGCGAGCATCGCCCTGGTCGTCGGGTGGGGCCGCCGCGAGCCGCTCTGGGAGCCGTACCTCGCGCTGGCGGGCGTCGAGGGCGCGCCGACCGGGACAGCCGCATGATCACGCGGCGGCGCGCAGCGGTGTGACCCGGCGTGGGGTGGGCACGACGGCACGTGTGACAGGACTGCCCCCCGCGCTGGCCGAGCTCGCCTCGGCCTTCCACGTCTCCACGGAGTTCCACGACTGGCAGGGCCACCACCGCGAGGTGGACCCGGAGACGATCCGCGCGGTGCTGACCGCGCTCGGCGTCGACGCCTCCGACCCGGCCGCCGCCCTCGAGGAGCAGCAGCTCGCGCCGTGGCGCCGGGTGGTCCCCCCGTGCACCGTCGTCCGGCAGGGGACGCGCGCGGAGATCCCCGTGCACGTCCCGCACGGCAGCCCGGCGACCGTGTCGGTCGAGCTCGAGTCCGGGGGCCGGGTGGAGCTCGAGCAGGTCGAGCGCTGGGTGGAGCCGCGCACGGTCGACGGCGTCCAGACGGGCGAGGCGACGTTCCGTCTCCCCGAGGACCTGCCGCTCGGCTACCACCAGCTGGTCGCCGGCGGCGGGGCGCAGGGCGACGGCCTGCTCATCGTCACCCCCCGGCGGCTGGAGCTGCCCGAGCCGGGGACGCGGGCCTGGGGCTTCGCGACGCAGCTGTACTCCTCGCGCTCCGGCGCGTCGTGGGGCCTCGGCGACCTGCGCGACCTCGCCACGCTCGCCCGCTGGGCGGGGGAGCAGGGGGCGGACTACGTCCTCGTGAACCCGCTCCACGCCGCCGAGCCCGTCGAGCCGATGGAGCCCTCGCCCTACCTCCCGTCGACGCGCCGCTTCGTCAACCCCGTCTACCTGCGCGTCGAGGACGTCCCTGAGCTGGTCGCGCTCGGCGAGGAGGACCGCGCCCGGGTCGCCGCCCTGGGCGAGGAGCAGCGCGCCGCCTCGCGCACTCCGGACCCCATCGACCGCGACAGCGTGTGGGCCGCGAAGCGGGAGGCCCTCGGGCTGCTCCACGCGGTCGCGCGCGACGAGCGGCGGGAGGCGGCGTACCACGCGTTCCTCGCGCGCGAGGGCGGCGGCCTGGTCGACTTCGCCACCTGGTGCGCGCTGCTCGAGGAGCGGCGCGCGAGCTGGCAGGAGTGGCCGGAGGAGCTGCGCGACCCGCGCTCCCCGGCGGTCGAGGAGGCGCGGGCGCGGCTCGCCGACCGGGTCGACTTCTTCTCCTGGCTGCAGTGGCTGCTCGACGAGCAGATGACCGCGGCGCAGCAGGCCGCGACCGACGCCGGCATGCGGCTCGGGATCATGCACGACCTGGCCGTCGGCGTGCACCCGTCGAGCGCCGACGCGTGGGCGCTGCAGTCGGCGCTCGCCCAGGGGGTGAGCGTCGGAGCGCCGCCCGACGCGTACAACCAGCAGGGCCAGGACTGGTCGCAGCCGCCGTGGCGCCCGGACGTCCTCGTCGAGACGGGGTACGCCGCCTACCGCGCCATGCTGCGCACGATCCTGCGGCACTCCGGCGGCATCCGGGTCGACCACATCCTCGGGCTCTTCCGCCTGTGGTGGGTGCCGCAGGGCCAGCCGCCGACCGAGGGGACCTACGTCCGCTACGACCCCGAGGCCCTCGTCGGCATCCTCTGCCTCGAGGCCGCGCGGGCCGGGGCGGTCGTCGTGGGCGAGGACCTCGGCACGGTCGAGCCCGGCGTGCGCGAGTTCCTCTCCGACCGCGGCGTGCTCGGCACGTCCATCCTGTGGTTCGAGCGCGACTGGGACGCGGGCGTGCCGCTTCCGCCCGAGCGGTGGCGCGAGCTGTCGCTGGCCTCGGTGACCACCCACGACCTCCCGCCGACGGCGGGCTACCTCGCCGGCGAGCACATCCGCATCCGCGACGAGCTCGGGCTGCTGACCCGGCCGGTCGAGGAGGAGCGCGCCGCCGACGCCGCGGACCAGCGGTCGTGGGTGGAGTTCCTGCTGCAGCACGGGTTCCTGCGCCCCGAGGACGAGCACGACGAGCAGGCGGTCGTCGAGGCGCTGCACCGGCTCGTCTGCGCCTCTCCGGCGCGCCTCGTCTCGGTCGCCCTGCCCGACGCGGTGGGGGACCGCCGCGCGGTCAACCAGCCGGGGACGTTCCGGGAGTACCCCAACTGGCGCTTCCCGCTCTGCGACGGGTCCGGGCGCCCGGTGCTGCTCGAGGAGCTGGTCTCCGACGCCCGCGCGGAGTCGCTGGCCCGCGTGGTGCGCGACTCCCTCGCGCGGGCGGCGGCGGACCGTGGCTAGGCTGCGGGCTGTGACTCGCCGATCCGCGCTCTGGCGTCCGCGACTGGTCGCCCGGACGTACGCCGCCCTCCTGCCGCTGCTCGCTCTCACGGCCTCCCCGAGCGCCTACGCGTTGGGCAACCGCCGCTACGACGGCGACGACCCCGGCCCCGGCATCAGCGTGCTGGCCGGCGTGGCGATCTACATCGGCATCCCGCTGCTCGTCTCCGTCGTGGTGGCGGTGCTGACGTTCGCGCCCGGCGCGACCCGCGGCCCGCGCTACCGCCCGGGCGTCGGCTGGCGTGCTGCACCCGTGTGGTTCGGCGGGCCGTCCGCGGGCGCCGCCGCCGCCGACGACGCCCCGCGGGCCGAGGGGACGGGTGGCGTCAGTGCCGAGTGGTGAGGCGTTCAGCGACAAGCAGCAGGCGGCCATCGAGCGCGCGCGGGCCGAGGTCCGCGAGCGTGCCGGGCTCCACGTGAGCGTCTACGTCGGCGCGCTCGGCGCCCAGCCGCGGGCGCGGGCCGAGCAGCTGCTCGCCGGTCTCGGCGCCGCCGGTGCCGACGTCGCGCTCGTGGCCGTCGACCCCGCCGCGCGGCGGCTCGAGCTCGTCACCGGCGCCCGCGCCGCCCGCCGGCTCGACGAGCGCTCGGCGACGCTCGCCGCGCTGGCGATGACCTCGTCGTTCGGCAGCGGCGACCTCGCCGGCGGCATCGTCAACGGCATCCGCATGCTCGGCGAGCACGCGAGCGCGCTCAGCCGCTAGCCCCGCTGGTTCCACGACCGGGTCAGCCGTCGCCGTCGGCGAGCAGCAGGTAGAGCGCGCGCCGCGCCTCGGCGAGCGCCTTCGCGGCCGCCTCGAGCTGCGCGGCGCTCCCGCGGCTGCTGATCTGCCGCGCCGCGTGGTGGACGTCCTCCAGGATCCGGCGCAGGTCGGGGCGGTCGGCGTCGTCGCTCAGCGCGACGAACGGGTCCTCCAGGCCGGCGGCCTGCTCGCGCCCTGCGTCGGTCAGCGTGACCAGCTTGCGCCCGCCCTCCGAGCGGACCGTGACCAGCCCCTCGTCCTCGAGCTGGGCGAGGGTGGGGTACACCGCGCCGGGGCTCGGTCGCCAGGCGCCTCCGGTGCGCTCCGCCATGGCCTGCATGAGCTGGTAGCCGTGCATCGGCTCCTCGGCCAGCAGCAGCAGCGCCGCTGCACGGACGTCACCGCGCTGGGCGCGGCCGCGACCGCCGGGACCACGCCGGCCGGGGCCGCCGTGCCCGCCGCGCCGACCCCGCTCGTGCGGGTGCTCGTGCGGCGGCCCGTACGGGCTGAGTCCCTCGGGGTGGTGTCCCTCGGGGTGGTGCCCTTCGGGGTGGTGGTGGGGTCGTCTCGGCCCCCACGGGCCGTTCCAGGGGCTGTGCTCGCGCATCGCTCCTCCTCGTGTCGTCTGTTCTGACAACAGTCACGATATATCGCGAGTAGGACGAATGCAAGGGACTACCGCGTCGAGCCGCGCACCACGACGTGCCAGGCGTGCTCGACGAGCGGGTCGGCGGTGCGGCCGAGCACGAGCCGGGCGCACTCCGCGCCCTGGTCGCGCAGCGACTGGGCCACCGTCGTCAGCCCGGCCCGCGCAGCCTCGGGGCTGTCGTCCCAGCCGGTGAGGGCCACCTCGTCCGGCACCCGCAGCCCCGCCGCGGCCACGGCCCGCAGGGCACCGAGGGCGAGCTCGTCGCTCATCGCGGCGACGGCGTCGGGGCGGTCTCCCGCGGCGAGCAGCTCCGCGACGAACGCCTCGCCGACCTCCGTCGCGTTGTCCGGGCACACCGCGAGCCGCAGCTCCGCGGCCGGGCGACCCGCCGCGGTCCACGCAGCGCGCAGCCCCTCCCAGCGGTGCCGCGTGACCGGGTAGCGGACCTCGCCGACCTCGTCCGCCCGCAGCAGGAGCCGCTCGCGCTCGCGGTCGAGCGGGAACCCCAGCACGAGCGGGCGGCGCGAGCCCCGCCACGCCGTACGCCCCACCTCCTCCGCCGCCGCGCGGTCGTCGATGCCGATCACGGGGAGCCCGCGGGAGTGCGGGCCGTTGTGCACCACGGCGGGGAGCCCCGTGGCGGCCACGGCGTCGAGGACGGGGTCGTCGTCGCTGGTCGTCCACACGACGAGGCCGTCGACGACGGCGCGCGCGACGCGCTCGCGGTCGGAGTCGGCGCCCGTGATGGGCAGCAGCGTGAGCCCCACGCCCTCCTCCGCGCAGACGTCGGCGATGCCGGCGAGGAAGCGCGCGGCCTGCGGGTCGTCGAACGCGTAGCTCAGCCGCTCCCCGAGCACGACGCCGAGCGTGCCCACGCGGCCCCGGCGCAGCGAGCTCGCGGCGGGGTGCGGACCCGGGTACCCGAGCTGCTCGGCGGCGGCCCGTACCCGAGCGGCGGTCTCCGGTGAGACGCGCTCCGGCTGGGAGTAGGCGTACGACACCGTCATGACCGAGACGCCCGCGGCGCGCGCCACCTCGCGCATGGTCGGGCGCCGCGGGGACTCGCCAGGGGAGGGGGGCACGGCCTACAGTCTAGGTGTGTACCGGTACACAGCAGTCGAGGAACTCCCGACCTTCGTGCGGGACCGCCCCACCGTGCTCGCGTACGCGGCGCTGGCCTGCTGGACCACGTGGCTGTACGCGTTCGGCCCGGCGCTCGCTCTGCTCCGCCACGAGCTCGGCTTCTCCTACACGACGCTGGGGGCGTACTCGGCGCTGCTGTCGGGCGGCGCGGCCGTGGCCGGCGCCGGGTTCGCCGCGGTCGCGCGGCGCGTGGCGCGCGGCCCGCTGCTCTGGGGCTCCGCGCTCGGGACCTCCCTGGCGGCCGGGCTGTTCCTGCTCGGCCGCGGGATCGCAGTGACGATGGTCGGCGCAGGGCTGCTCGGGCTGGGCGGGACGGTGCTGCTGGCGACGCTGCAGGCGGTCCTCTCGGACGGCCACGGCGAGCGGCGGGAGCGCGCGCTGACCGAGGCCAACATCGGTGCCGCCGCCTCGGCCGTCCTGGCCCCCCTGGCGCTGGGCGCGTCAGCCGCCAGCGGCCTCGGCTGGCGGGCCGTGCTCGTGCTGCCGGCGGTGGGGTTCGGCGGCCTCTGGCTGCGCTACCGGCACGAGCCGCTCCCCGTGCCGGCCCGGAGCCCGGAGGCGCACAGCCGCGGCGGCATCCCGCTGGCCTGCGGGATGTTCGCCGTGCTCACCGCCATCACGGTCGCCGTCGAGTTCTGCCTGGTCTACTTCGGCCCGCAGCTGCTCGTCGGCACCGGCATGTCCGCCGCGGCCGCCGGGACCGCGCTGAGCAGCAACTACCTCGGCATCCTCGTCGGCCGGGTGGGCGGGGGCTGGCTCACGCGGGCCCCGGGACGCAGCGTCGTCCTGCTGCAGGCCTCCCTGGCGGTGACGGCCGCGGGCTTCGTCCTCTTCTGGCTCTCGGGCGCGCCCGTCCCGGCCGTCGTCGGGCTGTTCGTCGCCGGGGTCGGCGTCGCCAACCTCTACCCGCTCTCGCTGTCCCTCGTGCTCGGCGCCGCCGAGGGTCACGAGGACGTCGCCAACGCGCGCACGCAGCTCGCGGCCGGCGTCGTGTCGGCGGCCGCGCCGTACCTGCTCGGGAGCCTCGCCGACGCGTACGGGCTGCGCGCGGGCTTCGGCCTCGAGCCCGTGCTGCTCCTCGGCTGCCTCGTCCTCCTGCTGGCGGGGCTCCGCGCCCGCCGCTAGTCCTGCGCGTCGCGCTGCTGGGCGCGCAGCGCGCGGGCCACGCCGTCGCGCGACTCCAGCACGAGACGGCGCAGCGACGAGGGCGCCGCGGCGTGCTCGGCGAGCCAGGAGTCCGTGCGCGCCAGCAGCTCCGCGTCGGCGAGCAGCGTCGGGAACAGCCCGACGACGATCGACTGCGCGGTCTCGTTGGTGCGCGCCGCCCAGACCCGCTCGAGCGCGTCGAAGTAGCGCTCGGTGTACGGCGCGACGAGCTCCTCCTGGCCGGGCTCGGCGAACCCGCCGATCGTCGCGACCAGCAGGGAGTTCGGCAGGTCGTCGCGCTCGACGACCGACTCCCACGCCGCGGCCTTCGCCTCGGCGGTCGGCTGCGCGGCACGGGCGGCGGCGGCGTGCCGCTCGCCGGTCGCGGTGCGGTCGCGCACCAGCTCGGCGTCGACGGCCTCCGGCCCGCGCTCCCCGCCCGCGACGAGGCGGTGGAGCAGGTCCCAGCGCAGGTCGGTGTCGACCGCGAGCCCCTCGAGCTGGTGCGTGCCGTCGTAGAGCCCGGCGACGAACGCCAGCTGCTCCGGAGTGCGCGCCGCAGCCGCTGCTGCGCGGACGAGCTGCAGCTGCGCGTCGGACCCGGGCGCCGCCTGGCGGGCGAGGTTCTGCAGGCCGTCGGCGAGGACCTGCGCGGCCCGCTGGCGGAAGGAGGGCTCGACGTAGAGCCGGGCCACGACCTCCGCCTGGCGCAGGACCGTGCGCAGCATCGAGGAGTCGGTCTCGCTGCCGATGCCCTCGACGACGAGGCGGAGGTAGTCGCGCGGCCGCATCTCCGCGTCGCGGCACATGTCCCAGGCCGCCCCCCAGCACAGCGCGCGGGGCAGCGACGCGGCGACCTCGTCGATGTGCGCGACGAGGGTCTGCACGGACCGGTCGTCGAGGCGCACCTTCGCGAACGCCAGGTCCTCGTCGTTGAGCAGCAGGAGGTCCGGGCGCTTCTCGCCGAACAGCTCGGGCACGGGAGTGCTCGCGCCGTCGACGTCGACCTCGAGGTAGCGGCGGCGGGTGAGGCCCCCCTCGCCGAGGTCGTAGAGCCCGATGCCGAGCCGGTGCGGGCGCAGGGTCGGGTGCTGCTCCGGCACCTCCTGCAGCACGGAGAAGGAGGTGAACGTGTCGTCCGCCGCCGTGGTCAGCTCGGGCCGCAGGGTCGCGACGCCCGCCGTCTCCAGCCACAGTGCCGACCAGGTCGAGAGGTCGCGCCCGCTGGCCCGCTCGAGCTCGACGAGCAGGTCGTGCAGCGTGGTGTTGGCGTAGGCGTGGGTGGTGAAGTAGGTGCGGATGCCGCTGAAGAACGCCTCGCGCCCGACGTAGGCCACGAGCTGCTTGAGCACCGACGCGCCCTTGGCGTACGTGATGCCGTCGAAGTTGACCTCGACGTCCTCGAGGTCGTTGATCTCGGCGACGATCGGGTGGGTGCTCGGCAGCTGGTCCTGCCGGTAGGCCCAGGTCTTCTCCGTCGTGACGAACGTCGTCCACGCGTCGGTCCAGCTGGTGGCCTCAGCGGCGGCGACGTGCGAGACGAACTCGGCGAAGGACTCGTTGAGCCACAGGTCGTTCCACCACTTCATCGTCACGAGGTCGCCGAACCACATGTGGGCGAGCTCGTGGAGGATCGTGATGGCGCGGCGCTCGACCGACGCCTCGCTGACGCGGCTGCGGAAGACGTAGTCCTCGAGGATCGTCACGCATCCGGCGTTCTCCATGGCGCCGGCGTTGAACTCCGGCACGAAGAGCTGGTCGTACTTGTGGAACGGGTAGGCCAGGTCGAAGAGCTCCTCGTAGAAGTCGAAGCCCTGCTGGGTGATCCTCAGGATCTCCTCGGCGTCGAGGAACTCCGCGAGCGTCCGGCGGCAGTAGACGTTGGCGGGCACGGAGCCCTTGCGCGAGCCGACCTCGCCGCGCACCACGGCGTACGGACCGGCGACGAGCGCGGTGACGTAGGACGAGAGCCGCGAGGTCGGGGCGAACCGCCACACCGCGGCGCCGTCGGCGGCGGGCTCGGGCTCCGGCGTCGGGGAGACGCTGACGACCTGCCAGTGGGCAGGAGCCGTGACCGTCAGCTGGTACGTCGCCTTGAGGTCCGGCTGCTCGAAGACCGCGAACATGCGCCGCGAGTCGGCGACCTCGAACTGGGAGTAGAGGTAGGTCTCGCCGTCGACCGGGTCGACGAAGCGGTGCAGGCCCTCGCCGGTGCGCATGAAGGTGCAGTCGGCGACGACGCGCAGCTCGTTGTCCTCCGCCAGCCCCGGCAGGCGCAGCGTCGTGCCGTCGAACAGCGCCGCGGTGTCGAGCGGCGTGCCGTTGAGCACGGCCTCCTGGATGCCGTCGGCGACGAGGTCGATCCACGTCTCCGCGCCGGGCTCCGCGCAGCGGAAGCGCGCGAGGGTCGTCGAGCGGAAGGTCGCACCCGTGCCCGTCACGTCGAGCTCGATGGCGTAGGACTCGACGGAGAGCAGGGCGGCGCGGGCCGCCGTCTCCTCGCGGGTGAGGTTCATGCCGGGCATGGGCCGCATCCTCCCACGGAGCGCCTCCCGCTACCCGCTCCGAGGGTCGGTGCCGCCGCGGCGGGAAGAAACCCGGCGGCCGCCGTGCTGCCGCTCCAGGACGGGACCGCCCGTACGACGATCACGACGACGAGAGGGAGACGCATGACCGAGCGCACGAGTGCCGACTTCTGGTTCGACCCCATCTGCCCGTGGGCCTGGATGTCCTCCCGGTGGGTGCGGCAGGTCGAGCAGGTGCGCGACGTGGACGTGACCTTCCACGTCATGTCGCTCGCGTACCTCAACGACGGGCGCGAGGGCCTGCCGGACTTCTACAAGGACCAGCTGCCCAAGTGGTGGGGCCCCGTCCGCGTCGTGACCGCTGCCGAGGAGCAGCACGGCCAGGAGGTCGTGCTCCCGCTGTACGAGGCGCTCGGGCGGCGCATCCACAACGAGAAGCGCGGCACCGACGACCTGCCCTCGGTCATCGCCGAGGCGCTCGAGGAGGTCGGGCTCCCGGCGTCGCTGCTCGATGCCGCGACCAGCACGGACTACGACGAGGCGCTCAAGAAGAGCCACCACGCCGGCATGGACCAGGTCGGCATGGACGTCGGCACGCCCGTCATCAGCGTCGGCGGCGTCGCGTTCTTCGGCCCCGTCGTCTCCCCGGCCCCCAAGGGCGAGGACGCCGGCAAGCTGTGGGACGGCGTCCTGCTCGTCGCCGGCACCGACGGCTTCTTCGAGCTCAAGCGCACCCGGACCCGCGACCCGATCTTCGACTGAGGAGTGGTTGGATGCGCTCATGCGCGTCCACCTCGGTAGCGACCACGCAGGGTTCGAGCTGAAGCAGGCGCTCGTCGCCTGGCTCCAGGAGCAGGGCCACGAGGCCGTCGACCACGGTCCGGCCTCCTACGACCCCGAGGACGACTACCCCCCGTTCGTCCTGCGCGCCGCCGAGGGCGTCGTCGCCGACCCGGGGTCGCTCGGCATCGTGCTGGGCGGCTCCGGGAACGGCGAGCAGATCGCCGCCAACAAGGTCACGGGGGTGCGCGCGGTCCTGGCCTACGACCAGGAGACCGCGGCGCTCGGCCGCCGGCACAACGACGCCAACGTCATCGCCATGGGCGGGCGCTTCACGCCGCCGGAGCGGGCGTGCGACCTGGTCAAGGTGTTCCTCGAGACGGCGTTCGAGGGCGGGCGGCACGCGCGCCGGCTGGGACTGCTGGCCGCGTACGAGGCGGGGGAGGGGCTGCCGCCGCTGCCGGGCGAGTGAGCGGGTGACCGACCACCGCCGCCGCCGGACGCGTCACCAGCCCCCCGTCCCGCCGCAGCCGGTCAACCGGGTCACGCTCGCGCTGGCCCTCACGAACGCCGCGGCCGGGGCGCTCGTCGTCGTGTGGGGCCTGACCGTCCTCCGAGCACCGCTCGGCTCCCGGGACGGGAGCCTCGACGACGTCTTCCCCCTGCTGTTCGTCTCGGGCCTGCTCGGAGCGGCCCGCCCGAAGTCCGTCACCGCGGCGTACCACCGGACCGGGAGCAGGGTGCTGCGCGTGGTCCTCGACGTGGTCGACTCCTGGACGCCGCTCATGGTCCTCTGCCTGACGGGGTTCTTCGTCGCCGCGAAGACCCTGCATTAGCGGACAGGCGCTACCGGACAGGCGCTACCGGACAGGGACCCCCGCGAGGAACACCTGCTGCACAGCGAGATCTGGCGACAGCTCCACGACATCAGCGCGCAGCCCGACCTCGACCGCACCCCGGTCGGTCAGCCCGAGGACGCGGGCCGGACGGGTGGACGCGGCCTGGACGACGTCCTCCAGCGCGACGGAGAAGTCGCGCACTGCACGGCGGAACGCCTCTCCCGTCGTCAACGTGCTCCCCGCGATCGAGCCGCCCTCGACGAGGCGTGCGACCCCGTCGACGACGTCCACGTCCAGGGACCCCAGCCGGTAGCGGCCGTCAGGAGCACCGGCCGCGGAGATCGCGTCGGTCACGAGCACCACGCCGCCGCGCGCGGACGCGAAGGCGAGCCGGACGACGGCGCCGTCGAGGTGGACGCCGTCGCAGATGAGCTCGCAGACCACGTCCGGGGAGTCGAGCAGGCCGCCCGGCGTACCCGGCTCCCGGTGGTGGAGCCCGCGCATCCCGTTGAACAGGTGGGTGCCGACGCGCGCCCCGGCGGCCGCGGCCGAGCGGACGACGTCTGCCGTCGCGTCGGTGTGCCCGACGGCCGGCAGCACGCCGGCGGCGGCGAGCGCGGCGACGAGCTCGAGTCCGCCCGGCAGCTCCGGTGCGAGCGTCATCATGCGGACGGTCCCGCGGCCCGCGGCGACGATCCGCTCGGCGAGGTCCGCGTCCGGGGCCAGCAGGAGCCGCGGGTCGTGCGCCCCCTTGTGGCCCGGGTCGAGGAACGGGCCCTCGAGGTGGCTGCCGACGACCGTGCTGCCGGCC
Organism: Motilibacter rhizosphaerae; assembly: GCF_004216915.1. Taxonomy (NCBI): domain Bacteria; kingdom Bacillati; phylum Actinomycetota; class Actinomycetes; order Motilibacterales; family Motilibacteraceae; genus Motilibacter; species Motilibacter rhizosphaerae. Next base: position 492,264 of record NZ_SGXD01000002.1, on the reverse strand, counting down.
TCGACGACCGACGCCACGGTCGCGACCTGCTGCACCAGCACCTCCTGCGGCGCGGTGACCAGGCTCGCGAGCGTGGTCGTCGTGCCGCCCTGCAGGTGCCAGGCGGCGGCCGCGCGCACCTCGTCCGGGTCGTCCGAGGCGTACGACGCCCCGCCCCCGCCGTGCACGTGGAGGTCGACGAAGCCCGGCACCAGCCACGGGGCGTCCGCGTCGACCGGGGCGCTCCGGATGCCGGCGATGCGGCCGTCTGCGAAGGTGAGGTGCCCCTCGACGACCCCGTCCGGGGTGACAATCCGGCCTGCGGGCATGCGCCCCCCTCTCCTGTCGGGGCGCGAGCATAGAGGAGGGGCATGCCCGAGGGGCACACCGTGCACCGCAGTGCGGCGCTGCTCGCCGACCTGTTCGCCGGCACCGAGGTCTCCGCCTCCAGCCCGCAGGGGCGCTTCGCCGACGGGGCGGCGCTCCTCGACGGCCGTGTGCTCGAGCGCACCGAGGCCGTGGGCAAGCACCTGCTCGGCGACTTCGGCGACGGCCGGCTCCTGCACGTGCACCTCGGGCTCTACGGCAAGTGGGCCGCCGGGCGCGGAGAACCCCCTGAGGTCAAGGGAGCCCTGCGGCTCCGGCTGCGCAACGACGAGGCGTGGGCGGACCTCCGCGGACCGACGGCGTGCGAGGTCGTCGACCCTGCCGCGCGCACGGCCCTGCTCGCCCGGCTGGGACCCGACCCCCTGCGCACGGACGCCGACCCGGAGCGCATGTGGCGCGCCCTGTCCCGCAGCGGGTCCTCGATCGGCGGCCTGCTCATGGACCAGACCGTCGTCGCCGGGATCGGCAACGTCTACCGCGCGGAGGTGCTCTTCCGCTCCGGCATCGACCCCGCCATGCCCGGGAAGCTGCTGTCCCGTACGGCGTTCGACGTGCTCTGGCTCGACCTGCGCGCGCTGCTCCGCGCGGGCGTACGGGCCGGCCGCATCGTCACGACGCGGCCGGAGCACCGGTCGCGCCGCGGGCGCGCGACGCTGGCGGACGCGCACTACGTCTACCGGCGCACCGGGCTGCCCTGCCGCATCTGCGGCACCCCGGTCCAGACCCGCGAACTGCTGTCCCGCAACCTGTACTGGTGCCCGACCTGCCAGTCGGGCGACCCGACCGGAGGAGTCCTCGCGTGAGCATCCACGACGTCCCGCTGCACCGGCTCGACGGGAGCGACGCGACCCTCGGCGCGTACGCCGGCAAGGCGCTGCTCGTCGTCAACGTCGCCAGCAAGTGCGGCCTCACGCCGCAGTACGCCGGTCTCGAGGCGATGCAGCGCGAGCTCGGCGACCGCGGGCTGCAGGTCGTCGGCTTCCCCTGCAACCAGTTCAAGGGCCAGGAGCCGGGCTCCGCGGAGGAGATCGCGGAGTTCTGCTCCGCGACGTACGGCGTGAGCTTCCCGCTGTTCGAGAAGATCGAGGTCAACGGCCCCGGGCGGCACCCGCTCTACGCCGAGCTGGTCCAGACCGCGGACGCCGACGGCAAGGCCGGCGACGTGCAGTGGAACTTCGAGAAGTTCCTCGTCGCCCCCGACGGCTCCGTCGTCGCCCGGTTCCGCCCGCAGACCGAGCCCGAGGACCCGGACCTGCGCAAGGCGGTCGAGGCCGCGCTCCCGGCATAGCCGCATCCCCTAGGGCAGGGGCCCGGGCACCACGGGCTCGGGAGGCGCGTGGCGCAGCGTGCCGTCGAGCCGCACCGACCGGGTACGCGCCGGCGGGCTCAGCGTCGTCTCGAAGCGCACGCTCGCAACCCCGTGCCCGGCGCCGACGAGCCACCCGCGGCCGTGCTCGGGGTGGACGACGTCGGCGCCCGCGGGAGAGTGCTCCGTCACCGCTGCACCCTCCGGCGCCGGCGCCTCCTCGCCCTCCTCCTCGACGACGGCGAGCGGGGTGAGCGCGGGGCGGGGGCGCTCCTCCGCGCCGAGGACGAGCTGCGCCACGGAGTCGAGCCCGCTGAAGGCGACGCCGAGCAGGCGGACGCCGAGCGCGCCGGGCGCGCCGGCCGACGACGCGAGCAGCGCCCGGCGGGCGGCCTCGAGCAGCACCTGCTCGTCGTCGCTCGGCGACGGCAGGGACACCGAGCGCGTCTGGACGGCGAAGTCCGCGTAGCGCAGCTTCACCGTCACCGTCCGCGCGGTCTCGCCCGAGGCCAGCAGCCGCTCGTGCGCCTCGGCGAACAGCGGGTCCAGGCCCTCGCGGCAGGCGACGAGCCCGTGCAGGTCCACCGCGAACGTGCGCTCGGAGCCCACCGACTTGCGCACCCGCTCGGCCTCCACGGGCCGCTCGTCGCGCCCGTGGGCCAGCTCCCACATCGCCCGCCCGACGGCGGAGCCGAGCAGGCCGGTGACCGTGGGGAGGCCGGCGGCGCGCAGCTCGGGCAGTGTGCGGATGCCGCCGCCGGAGAGCCGCTGGGCACCGACCGGGCCGATGCCGGGCAGCGCCGTCACGGGCAGCCCCAGCAGCAGCTCCTCCTCGGCGGCCGCGTCGAGCACGCGGGTGCCGCCGGGCTTCGCCGCCTCGCTCGCGAGCTTCGCGCCGAGCTTGTGCCGGGCGACCCCGACCGAGGCGCTGAGCCCGACGGCGGCGGAGACCATGCCGCGCAGCCGCTCGACCGCGGCCCGCGGGTCGCCCGTCCAGTCGCCCTCGTACGCGCTGGTGAGGTCGACGTAGACCTCGTCGAAGGCGACCTGCTCGACCCGCGCGAACGCCGCGAGCACCGGGGCCAGCGCGGCGCGGGAGTGCTCGGCGTACGCCTCGAAGCGCGGGCTGAGCCACGCCGCGAGCGGGGCGAGCGCGCGGCCCTGCCAGGTGGGCATCGCCGACCGGACGCCGTACGCGCGGGCGGGGTAGTTCGCGGTCGTGATGACGCCGCGCGGCCCGAGACCGGCGACCACCACGGGCGTGCCCCGCAGGCTGGGCTTCTGCCGCTCCTCGACCGCGGCGAAGAACGCGTCGAGGTCGAGGTGGGCGACGGGCAGGTCGGCAGCGGGCAAGAGCGGGTGACGGGAATCGAACCCGCATGACCAGCTTGGAAGGCTGGGGCTCTACCATTGAGCTACACCCGCGACGCGGTCCGGAGTCCGGCAGCGCGGTCGCAGTCTAGACTGCTGCGCGCGCCGCGGGGCGTAGCGTAGTGGCTAGCGCGCCTGCTTTGGGGGCAGGAGATCGGGAGTTCGAATCTCCCCGCCCCGACTGAGCAGGGTGCCACCCTGCCCGGAGCACGGCACGCCCACGCGCGCCGCACCACCCGCCGTACCACCGCACGCCCAGCAGACGCCCAGCAGTCCCGAGGAGAGCACCCAGCGTGAAGACCGACGTCGAGACCCTCAACCCCACGAGGGTCAAGCTCACCGTCGAGGTCGACTTCCAGGAGCTCACGCCGAGCCTGGACGCGGCGTACAAGCGCATCGCGGGCCAGGTCAGCATCCCCGGCTTCCGCCGCGGCAAGGTGCCGGCGCGGATCATCGACCAGCGCGTGGGTCGCGCGGCGGTCCTCGAGGAGGCCGTCAACGAGGCCCTCCCGCAGTTCTACGGCCGGGCCGTCGAGGAGACCGAGGTCGCGGCGCTGGGGCAGCCGGAGGTCGAGGTGACCGCGTTCGCCGACGGCGAGCCGCTGGTCTTCACCGCCGAGGTCGACGTCCGCCCCGAGGTCGAGCTCCCCGACCTGTCCTCCATCACGGTCACGGTCGACGACGTCGTCGTCGAGGACGAGGCCGTCGAGGAGCAGCTGACCCAGCTGCGCCAGCGCTTCGGCACCCTCAACGGCGTCGAGCGCCCCGCCGCCGAGGGCGACTTCGTCTCGATCGACCTCGAGGCGCAGGTCGAGGGCGAGACCATCGAGGGCGGCTCGCTCACCGGCCAGTCGTACGAGGTCGGCACCGGCGGCCTGCTCGAGGGCCTCGACGAGGCCGTGACCGGCCTGTCCGCCGGCGAGTCGCGCACCTTCACCACCTCCATCGCCGGCGGCCCCCGCCGCGGCGAGCAGGCCGAGGTCACCGTCACCGTCCAGTCCGTCAAGGAGCGCGAGCTCCCCGAGGCCGACGACGACTTCGCCCAGCTGGCGAGCGAGTTCGACACCCTCGACGAGCTCAAGGCCGACCTGCGCACCCGCCTCGAGCGCGGCGCCCGCGTCGAGCAGGGCGTCGCCGCCCGCGACAAGGCCCTCGAGGCGCTGCTCGAGCAGATCGAGCTGCCGCTGCCCGAGGCCGTCGTCAAGGCCGAGGTCGACGCCCGCCAGCACGACCTGCACCACCAGCTCGAGCGCGCCGGCCTCGACAAGGCCGCGTACCTCGCCGAGGAGGAGCAGACCGAGGAGGAGTTCGACGCCGAGGTCGCCAAGCGCGCCGCCGAGGCCGTCAAGGCGCAGTTCGTCCTCGACGCCCTGGCCCGCCGCGAGGAGGTCCAGGTCAGCCAGGAGGAGCTCACCGAGCACCTCGTCCGCCGCTCGCAGCAGTACGGCCTGGCCCCCGAGCAGTTCGCCCAGCAGCTGATGGAGGCCGGCCAGGTCCCCGTCCTCGTCTCCGAGGTCGTGCGCGGCAAGGCGCTCGCCATCCTGCTGGAGGCCGTCACCATCAAGGACGAGTCCGGCAACGTCGTCGACCTGGAGGAGCTGCGCCCGCAGCTCGCCAGCACCGCGCTGGACTACGACCCCGAGGACCTCGACGACCACGCCGGCCACGACCACGGTGACCACGAGGGCCACGACCACGGCGACCACGAGGGCCACGACCACGGCGACCACGAGGGCCACGACCACGCCTGAGGCCGGCCGCGCCCCGCAGCGCCCAGCACCACCCCGACGCCCCCGCCCCGGACCCCCGGCGGCGGGGGCGTCGTGCTGCCGGCCCCGCCGGTGGCCCCACCTATGCCAGTGGCGAACACGGGTGTGCCGGGGACTGGCGGAGCCGATCCCACGGTTAGTGTCAGAGCCAGGTCCCGGGACCCCCGCAGCGGGGGAGCCGGGCGCACGACCTCCACTGCACGTCGTCCGAGGGAGCAGCAGTGACCGCAACCACCCCGTCAGGGCTCGTCGTGCCGACGCACGCCGCCCAGACCGCCAGCTCGTCCGCCGCCGAGGGCGGGCTCGACAGCCGCGTCTACGAGCGCCTGCTCCGCGAGCGCATCATCTTCCTCGGCTCGGTCGTCGAGGACGCGAACTCCAACGCCATCTGCGCGCAGATGCTGCTGCTGGCCGCCGAGGACCCGCACCGCGACATCTGGCTCTACATCAACTCGCCCGGCGGCTCGGTCTCGGCCGGCATGGCGATCTACGACACCATGCAGTACATCGAGAACGACGTCGCGACCGTGGCCATGGGCCTCGCGGCGAGCATGGGGCAGTTCCTGCTCTCCGCCGGCACTGCCGGCAAGCGCTACGCCACCCCGCACGCGCGGATCATGATGCACCAGCCGTCCGGCGGCTTCGGCGGCACGGCCTCCGACATCAAGATCCAGGCCGAGCAGATGCTCTACACCAAGCGCAAGATGGCCGAGCTCATCGCCGGGCACACCGGCCAGACGGTGGACACGATCGAGCGCGACTCCGACCGCGACCGCTGGTTCACGGCGGACGAGGCCAAGGACTACGGCTTCATCGACCAGGTGGTGCGGCACGCGCGCCAGGTCGGCACGGACGACACCCCGGCCGGCTGAGACCGCGCGACCCCCCACCCCAGCGACGCGAAGGATCCCGCGATGAGCGACCTCCACCTCCCGCAGGGCGTGCTGCTCGGCCAGCAGGCCGGTGGCGCCCTGCACCAGCCGTCCTCCCGCTACGTGCTCCCGCAGATCGAGGAGCGCACCTCCTACGGCTGGAAGCGGCTCGACCCCTACACCAAGCTGTTCGAGGAGCGCATCATCTTCCTCGGGCAGGCGATCGACGACACGATCGCCAACGACGTCATCAGCCAGCTGATCGTGCTGGAGTCGGCCGACCCCGACCGCGACATCGTCATCTACATCAACTCGCCCGGCGGCTCGTTCACCGCGCTGACGGCGATCTACGACACGATGCAGTTCGTCCGCCCCGACGTGCAGACGTTCTGCCTCGGCCAGGCCGCCAGCGCCGCGGCCGTGCTGCTCGCCGCCGGCACCGAGGGCAAGCGGTTCGCGCTGTCCAACAGCCGCATCCTCATCCACCAGCCCTACAGCGAGGGCGGCGGCCAGGGCTCGGACATCGAGATCCAGGCGCGCGAGATCCTGCGCATGCGCGAGTGGCTCGAGGAGACGCTGGCCAAGCACGGCAAGGTCCCGCTGGAGCAGGTGCGCCGCGACATCGAGCGCGACAAGATCCTCACCCCGGGCGAGGCCGTCGAGTACGGCATCATCGACCAGGTCCTCTCCAAGCGGTCCTGATCGTCCTCAGCGCAGCAGCGCGCCGGTCGATGGGAGATCGACCGGCGCGCGCCGCGCCGGACCCGTACCACGGGGGGCCCCGAGGGGGTACCGTCGAGACCGCACCGGCAGCAGTCGTCATCGAGAGGAGAGGCACCGCGTGGCACGCATCGGCGATGGCGGCGACCTGCTCAAGTGCTCCTTCTGCGGGAAGAGCCAGAAGCAGGTCAAGAAGCTGATCGCCGGCCCCGGCGTCTACATCTGCGACGAGTGCATCGACCTCTGCAACGAGATCATCGAGGAGGAGCTCAGCGAGACGACCGAGGTCGCCTTCGACGAGCTCCCCAAGCCGCGCGAGATCTTCGACTACCTCGACCAGTACGTCATCGGCCAGGACGTGGCCAAGAAGGCCCTGTCGGTCGCGGTCTACAACCACTACAAGCGGGTCCAGGCCGGCGACGCGAAGGGCCCGAAGCACGGGCGCGACGAGTCCGTCGAGCTCGCGAAGTCCAACATCTTGCTGCTCGGCCCCACCGGCTGCGGCAAGACGCTGCTCGCGCAGACCCTGGCCCGCATGCTCAACGTCCCGTTCGCGATCGCGGACGCGACCGCGCTGACGGAGGCCGGCTACGTCGGCGAGGACGTCGAGAACATCCTGCTCAAGCTGATCCAGGCCGCCGACTACGACGTCAAGAAGGCCGAGACCGGGATCATCTACATCGACGAGATCGACAAGATCGCCCGCAAGAGCGAGAACCCGTCGATCACGCGCGACGTCTCCGGCGAGGGGGTGCAGCAGGCGCTGCTGAAGATCCTCGAGGGCACGACCGCGTCGGTGCCGCCGCAGGGCGGCCGCAAGCACCCGCACCAGGAGTTCATCCAGATCGACACCACCAACGTGCTGTTCATCGTCGGTGGCGCCTTCGCCGGGCTCGAGAAGATCATCGAGGGCCGCGCGGGCAAGAAGGGGCTCGGCTTCGGCGCGCAGCTGCGCGCGACCAACCAGCTCGACGCCGACGCGTCGTTCGCCGACGTCATGCCCGAGGACCTGCTGAAGTTCGGCATGATCCCGGAGTTCATCGGCCGCCTGCCGGTGCTGACCAGCGTGAGCCCGCTCGACCGCGAGGCCCTGGTCCGGATCCTCACCGAGCCGCGCAACGCGCTCGTCAAGCAGTACTTCAAGCTGTTCGAGCTCGACGGCGTCGAGCTCGAGCTCACCGACGACGCCCTCGAGGCGGTCGCCGACCAGGCCCTCCTGCGCGGCACGGGCGCCCGCGGCCTCCGCGCGATCATGGAGGAGGTCCTCATGTCGGTCATGTACGATGTGCCCTCCCGCGAGGACGTGGCGCGGGTCGTCATCGACCGCGACGTCGTGCTGAAGAACGTCAACCCGACCCTCGTGCCGCGCGAAGCCCCGAAGCGGGAGCGCCGCGAGAAGTCCGCCTGACCCGCGCCGGTCGGCTGACCGGCACGAGGACAGGCCAGCCCCAGGACCGGCTCAAGGGGAGCGGGCCCCGGTCGATGGGGGAGGAGCGCCGCGCTGCGGTGCGCTCCCCGGTCCCGGAGGTCGACGATGCCGCGAGGCAGTGCTGCTGCTGCGGGTGGTGCCGCTGGCGCTGCGGCGGCCGCCCCCTGGGCACTGCGCCCCGCGCTGGCCGTGACCTCCCGGCTGCGGCTGGGGGGCGCGCTCGCCGTGCTCATCGCCGTGCTGCTCGTCCCGGGCGGCATCGCCGCCGGCTCGTACGCGCAGGCCGTCGGCGGCCAGCTCTCCTTCGCCGCGCAGGAGCGCGCGGGCGTCGTAGTCCTGCGCCCGGCGCTGACCGCGCTGGCGGCCGACGTCCGCGGGGACCGGGTCGACCTGGCACCGCTCCAGGCCCAGGTCGCCGCCCACCCCGAGCTGCACCTGGCCGACGAGCTGCGCGCCGTCAGCGCGGCCCTCGGCGCGGCGGACGCCGGCAGCCCCGCGGGTCGTGCCGCCGTCGCGGACGCGCTCGTCGCCCTCGTCACCGAGACCGGCAACGGCTCCAAGCTCATCCTCGACCCGGACCTCGACTCGTTCTACGTCATGGACGCCGAGGTCGTGCAGCTGCCGCGCGCCCTCGCGGCCGCCGCCGCGGCGGCCGTCCCCCCGAGCGGGGCCGCCGACGCGCAGGTCGCCGCCCGCGCCGTGCTCGCCGGGACCGTCGCGGGAGCGGGCGGTTCGCTCGTGTCCGACGCGGCGACCGCGGCCCGCAGCACCTCGGCCGCCGGGCTCGCCGAGCGGCTGACCCCCCTGCGCACGGCCGGCGCGGCCGCCGCCCAGGTCGCCACCGCGACGACGGCGGCCAGTGGACCCCAGCTGCAGCAGGCGGTCCGCGTCCTCGCCGACGACGCGGTCGTGACCGGAGGGCTCGCGCCGCTCGACGCCCTGCTCGCCACCCGCGAGCGGCACCTGTCCTCGGCCCGCGACCTGCGCCTGGGCCTGACGGCGCTGAGCCTGCTGCTCGCGGTCTGGATCGCCGGCGCGGTGCGCTGGCGGACCGGGCGCGACGCCCGGGCCGCCGTGGGCGCGGCCGCCGCCCTCGCCGGTGGCGACCTGTCCGAGCAGCCTGCTCCCCACGGTCGCGACGAGCTCGCCTCCATCGTGCGCTCGGTCGACGGGGCCCGGCGCACGCTGGTCGAGCAGCAGCGGGCGCTGCGCGCGAGCGCCACCGAGCTCGAGCGCCAGCAGCGCACGCACTACCGCGACCAGCGGCTCGCCGAGCAGCAGGCCCGCGACCGCGCCCAGCAGGTGGTCGACGAGACCTCCGCGGTCGTCCTCACCGAGCTCGAGGGCGTCGTCGCCCAGGTCGGCGACGTCACGCAAGCCGCGTCGGGGATCGACGACAGCGTCCGCGAGGTCGACGAGGTCGCCCGCGCGGTGGTGGCGCAGGCCGAGCACGCCGACGAGCTCATCCGCACCCTCGGCGAGAGCCTGCACCGGGTCGGGTCGATCGCCGGGCTCATCACCGGTGTCGCGGACCAGACGAAGATGCTCGCGCTCAACGCGACCATCGAGGCCGTGCGCGCGGGTGCGGCGGGCCGCGGGTTCGCGGTCGTCGCCGACGAGGTCAAGCAGCTGGCCGCGACGACGGCGAGCTCGACCGAGGAGATCACCAGCACGGTGAGCGCCCTCGAGCGCGACGCCCAGGCGCTGTCCGACGCGGTCGCCGCCACCGGCGGCTGCGTGAAGGCGGTCGACGCCGCCAACACCTCGCTGTCCGGCGTCGCCGGGGAGCAGGGCCGGCTGGTCGACGACCTGCGCCGCTCGCTGGCCGACGCCATGGAGCGCGTCCGTGCGATGGGCGCCCTGGGGGAGAGCCTGGAGCGGCGCTCGTCCGCGCGCGTCCCGGTCGCCGACCCCGGCACCCTCGTCGTCCGCGGCCAGGGCCACCCCGTCCGCCTGCTCGACATCAGCGAGGGCGGCGCGCGCTGCCTGCTGCCCGACGGCGTGCACCTCGCCGGTGACGAGCCCGTCGAGCTCGAGTGCGCCCTGCTCGACCGCACGCTGCGGGTGCGCGCGCTCGCCGTGCGCGCGAGCGCGGACGGCGAGGTGGGGCTGCGCTTCGCCGGCCACGGCGCCGACGAGGCGGCGCTCATCAGCGCGTACGTCGCGGACTTCCTCTCGCCGGTCGCGTGAGCCGGGGCGCGCTGCCCGATCACTAGACTCGGCGGCGTGAGCGCTGAGACGACCCCCGTGACCCCCTCCCTGCCGACCGCGTACGCGCCGGCGGAGGTCGAGGGCCCGCTCTACGAGCGCTGGGTCGAGCGGGGCTGGTTCACCGCGGACGCGACGAGCGGGAAGCCGCCGTACGCCATCGTCATCCCGCCGCCCAACGTCACGGGCTCGCTGCACCTCGGCCACGCGTTCCAGCACACGCTCATGGACGCGCTCACCCGCCGCAAGCGGATGCAGGGCTACGAGGCGCTGTGGCTGCCGGGCATGGACCACGCCGGCATCGCGACGCAGACCCTCGTCGAGCGCCACCTGCTGGCGACCGAGGGCCGCTCCAAGCACGACTACACCCGCGAGGAGTTCGTCGCGCGGGTGTGGGAGTGGAAGGAGGAGTACGGCGGCCGCATCCTCGGCCAGATGCGCCGCCTCGGCGACGGCGTCGACTGGAGCCGCGAGCGCTTCACCATGGACGAGGGGCTCTCCCGCGCCGTCCAGACGATCTTCAAGCGGCTCTACGACGACGAGCTCGTCTACCGCGCCGAGCGGATCATCAACTGGTGCCCGCAGGACCGCACGGCGCTCTCCGACATCGAGGTCGACCACAGCGACGACGACGGCGAGCTCGTCTCGATCCGCTACGGCGACGGGGACGCGACGATCGTCGTCGCGACGACGCGCGCGGAGACGATGCTCGGCGACACCGCCGTCGCGGTGCACCCGGACGACGAGCGCTACGCCCACCTCGTCGGCACCGAGGTCGAGCTCCCGCTGACCGGGCGCCGGATCCCCGTCGTCGCCGACCCGCACGTGGACCCCGCGTTCGGCACCGGCGCGGTCAAGGTGACGCCCGCGCACGACCCCAACGACTTCGAGATCGGCCAGCGCCACGGGCTGCCCTCGCTGGTCGTGCTCGACGAGGCCGCGGCCGTCACCGTCCCCGGGCCGTTCGAGGGGCTCGACCGCTTCGCCGCCCGGACCGCCGTGGTCGAGGCGCTGCGCGCGGAGGGGCGCGTGGTCGCGGAGAAGCGGCCCTACGTCCACTCGGTCGGGCACTGCTCGCGCTGCGGCACGACCGTGGAGCCGCGGCTCTCGCTGCAGTGGTTCGTCCGCGTCGAGCCGCTCGCGAAGGCCGCCGGTGACGCCGTGCGCGACGGGCGGACGACGATCTCCCCGGCCTCGATGAGCCAGCGCTACTTCGACTGGGTCGACGACATGCACGACTGGTGCATCAGCCGCCAGCTGCTCTGGGGCCACCGCATCCCCGTCTGGTACGGGCCGGCGGGCGAGGTGCGCTGCGTCGGGCCGGACGAGGAGCCGCCGGGCGAGGGGTGGACGCAGGACCCCGACGTGCTCGACACGTGGTTCTCCTCCGGCCTGTGGCCGTTCTCCACCCTGGGGTGGCCGGAGCGCACCCAGGACCTCGCGACCTTCTACCCGACGAGCGTGCTGCTCACGGGCTACGACATCATCTTCTTCTGGGTCGCCCGGATGATGATGTTCGGCCTGTACGCCATGGACGGCGAGGTGCCGTTCCGCACCATCGCGTTGACGGGCCTCGTGCGCGACGACCGCGGCCGCAAGATGTCCAAGTCCAAGGGCAACACCGTCGACCCGCTCGACTGGATGGACCGCTACGGCTCGGACGCGCTGCGGTTCACACTGGCCCGCGGCGCCAACCCCGGCACCGACGTGCCGATCGGCGAGGAGTGGGTGCAGGGCTCGGGCCGCTTCTGCAACAAGCTGTGGAACGCCACCCGCCTCGCGCTGCAGAGCGGGGCGCACGTCGGCGAGCTGCCCCCGGCCGAGCAGCTCGGCGTCGCGGACCGGTGGATCCTCTCCCGGCTGCACACGACGCTGGCCGAGGTCGACGCGTTCTACGAGGACTACCAGTTCGCCAAGGCCACCGAGGCGCTCTACCACTTCGCGTGGGACGAGTTCTGCGACTGGTACCTCGAGCTCGCGAAGGTCCAGCTCGCCGGCGAGGGGGCGGAGGCCACCCGGCTCGTGCTCGGCCACGTGCTCGACGTGCTGCTCAAGGTCCTCCACCCCGTCGTGCCCTTCGTCACCGAGACCCTGTGGACCGCGCTCACCGGCGGCGAGTCGCTCGTCGTCGCGCCCTGGCCGGTCGCCGACGCGCACCGCGCGGACGCCGCTGCCGAGCAGGAGGTCGCCGCGCTCCAGCGCCTCGTGACCGAGGTGCGCCGCTTCCGCAGCGAGCAGCGCGTCAACCCCGGCCAGCGGGTGCCGGCCCGGTTCTCCGGGCTGGGGGCGCTCGCCCCGCACGAGGAGGCGGTGCGCTCGCTGGTGCGCCTGGTCGACCCGGGCGACGGCTTCACCGCCACCGCGCGGCTCACCCTCGGCGAGACCGTCGTCGAGCTCGACCTCTCCGGCACGATCGACGTCGCCGCCGAGCGCAAGCGGCTCGAGAAGGACCGCGCCGCCGCCGAGGTCGAGCGCTCGCGCGCCGCCGGCAAGCTCGGCAACGAGGCGTTCCTCGCGAAGGCCCCGGACGCCGTGGTGGCCAAGGTGCAGGGCCAGCTGGCGGCGGCCGAGGCGGAGATCGCCCGGATCGACGCCCAGCTCGGCGGGCTCGGCTGACGCGGATGCCCGAGAGCCCCGAGCTGCAGCAGCGCCTGACCGAGGTCGAGGCCGCGATCCTCGCCCGCGCGCCCGAGCACGACCTCGTGCCGAGCCTCGACCGGATCCGCGCGGTCGTCGACCTGCTCGGCGACCCGCAGCGCGCGTACCCCGTCGTCCACCTGACCGGCACCAACGGCAAGACGACGACGACCCGCATGGTCGACGAGCTGCTGCGGGCCTTCGGCATGCGGTCCGGCCGCTTCACCAGCCCGCACCTGCACACCCCGCGCGAGCGGATCAGCATCGAGGGCCGGCCGATCGACGCCGAGCGCTTCGTCGCGACCTACGACGACGTCGCGCCGTACCTCGAGCTCGTCGACGCCCGGGGCGGGCCGCGACTGACGTTCTTCGAGGTGTTCGTGGCGCTCGCGTACGCCGCCTTCGCCGACGCCCCTGTCGACGTCGCCGTCATCGAGGTCGGCATGGGCGGCGCGTGGGACGCGACCAACGTCGCCGACGGTGCGGTCTCCGTCGTGACGCCGATCGCCCTCGACCACACGAGGTTCCTGGGTGCGACCACGGTCGAGATCGCCGCGGAAAAGGCGGGCATCATCAAGCCCGGTGGCACCGCGGTCCTCGCGCTGCAGGAGCTCGAGGTCGCCCAGGTCCTCCAGGCCCGGGCCGCCGAGGTGGGCGCGACCGTGGTGCGCGAGGGCCTGGAGTTCGGCGTCCTCGCGCGGGCGCAGGCGGTCGGCGGCCAGCTGGTCTCCCTGCGCGGGCTCGGCGGCGACTACGAGGACGTCTTCCTGCCGCTTTACGGCGCGCACCAGGCGCAGAACGCCGCCACCGCGCTCGCCGCGGTCGAGGCGTTCTTCGGCGGCGGCGAGCACGGGCTCCTCGACGTCGAGGCGGTGCGCGCCGGGTTCGCCGCGGTGACCTCGCCCGGCCGGCTCGAGGTCGTCCGCCGCTCGCCCACGGTGCTGCTCGACGCCGCCCACAACCCGGCGGGGGCGCTCGCGACGGCCGAGGCGCTGCGTGACTCGTTCGACTTCACCCGGCTCGTCGGCGTCGTCGGGGCGATGGCCGACAAGGACGTCCGCGGCATCCTCGAGGCGTTCGAGCCCGTGCTGGCCGAGGTCGTCGTGACGGCGCCGCGCTCCGAGCGGGCGATGGACCCCGACGAGCTCGGCGCCCTGGCGGTCGAGGTGTTCGGGCCCGACCGGGTCGAGGTCGTCCCCGCCCTCGACACCGCGCTCGACGTCGCCGTCGGCCTCGCCGAGGAGGACGCCGAGGTCGGCGGCTCCGGGGTGCTCGTCACCGGCTCGATCGTCACCGTGGGGCAGGCCCGTACCCTGCTCGGCGCCAGCGGGCGCAGGTAGCCCGCGTGGTCGAGGCCGGGCGGCGGCCCACCATCCGCGACATCGCGCGGGAGGTGGGCATCTCCAAGGCGAGCGTCTCGTTCGCCCTCAACGGCCGCCCCGGCGTGTCCGCCGAGACCCGCGCCGCCGTGCTCGACGCGGCGAAGCGGCTGGGCTGGCACCCGAGCAGCGCCGCCCGCGGGCTGTCGGAGGCGCGGGCGAGGGCCGTCGGCCTCGTCGTCGCCCGGCCGCCGGAGCTGCTGCAGGCGGAGCCGTTCTTCGCGGCGCTCATCGCCGGGCTGGAGTCGGCGCTCTCGCCGCTGGGGATCGGGCTGACGCTCACCCTCGTGGGCGACGTGCGCGAGGAGAGCGAGGTCCACCGGCGCTGGTGGGCCGAGCGCCGGGTCGACGGCGTCGTCGTCATCGACGTGCGTGCTCGCGACCCGCGGCTGCCCGTGCTGCGCGAGATCGGCCTCCCGGCCGTGGTGTTCGGCTCGCACGCGAAGGTCGACGGCATCCCCTCCCTGCGCGTCGACGACCGCGCTCCCGCCACCGCCGCGCTGACCCACCTCGTGGAGCGCGGGCACCGGCGCATCGCCCGCGTGGGGGGACCGGCCGGCCTGGCGAGCACCCGCTCGCGGGCGAGCGCCTTTCGCCGGGCGAGCGAGCAGCTGACGGGCCAGACCGGCACGGACGTCAGCGCGGACTACACGCCCGAGGGCGGCGTACGCGCCGTCCGCGAGCTGCTCGCCCTGCCCGAGCCGCCGTCCGCGGTGCTCTTCGACAACGACGTCATGGCGGTCGCGGCGATCTCGGCGTGCCTGCGCGACGGGCTGCGCGTCCCCGACGACCTCGCCGTGGTCGCCTGGGACGACTCGCTCATGTGCCGGCTCACCTGCCCGGGCGTCTCCGCGCTCGGCCGCGACGTCGTCGGGGACGCCGGGCGCGCAGCGCGCATGCTGGTCCGCGCGACGGAGGGCGAGGACGTCGCGGACGAGCCGATGAGTGAGCGGGTGCTGGTCGTGCGCGAGAGCAGCTGAGCGCTCAGGCGCTGGTCGTCCGCCGGCCGCTCGTGCCGCGCCGTGCCCTCGGCAGCCGCGGCGGCGCGGTGGACGAGCGCAGCACGAGGTCGGTCGGCAGCGTGAGGTGCGTCTGCGCCGGGCTCGCCCCGCCGAGCAGCTCGAGCAGCAGCTCGACCGCCATGCGTCCCATGTCCTGGATGGGCTGGTTGACGGTCGTGAGCGGCGGCTCGGCCATGACCGACTCGGGGATGTTGTCGAAGCCGACCACCGAGAGCTCGCTCGGCACCGCGATGCCGAGCACCCGCGCCATCTCGAGGGTCTCGATCGCCGAGCGGTCGTTCGCGGCGAAGACCGCCGTCGGCCGGTCTGGCAGCGTCAGCAGGGCGCGGGCGGCGTCGGCGGAGAGCTCCTGCTCGTACGCCCCGATCTGCACGAGGTCGGGGTCGAGCGGGATGCCGTGCGCCTCCAGCGCCTGGCGGTAGCCGAGCGCGCGCTGCTCGGCCGACTCCAGGTCGGGGCGGCCCGCGAGGAAGCCGATGCGCCGGTGCCCCAGGCCCAGCAGGTGCTCGGTGGCGAGCCGCGCCCCGCGCCGGTTGTCCGAGTCGACCATGGGGAGGCCCGACCGCCCGCGGTGCGGGTCCACCGCGACGAGCGGGATGGCGGCGTCGGCCTCGACGACCGTCGGGGTGACGAGCACCGCGCCGTCGATGAGGGTGCCGCCGAGCCGCGAGAGGTAGCGCTTCTCCCAGCCCACGCTGTCGACCGCGAGGCCGCCGGCGGAGTAGACGACGAGCTCGTAGCCCGAGCCGTGGATGGCCCGCGAGGCGCCCTTGAGCAGCTCGGTGCTGAACGGCTCGAGGTCCGCGACGAGGATGCCGATGACGTTGGTCTTGTGGCTGCGCAGGCTGCGCGCCACCAGGCTCGACTCGTAGCCGAGCTCGTCGATGACGGCCTGGACCTTGGCCGCGGTCGCCGCCGCCACGCCGTAGCGGCCGTTGATGACCTTGGACACCGTCGCGACCGAGACGCCGGCGTGGGATGCGACATCGCCGATGGTCACGCGGGGGGAGGGCACCGGCTGATCGTAGCGGCGGAAATCGTTATCGAGAACGATTGACAGCGAAAAGTCGTGCAACTACGTTCGCGAGCGACCACGACCCCGGTCGCTGAACCGCTGGACCGACGACGCACCAGTGAGGGAGAAACCCCATGCTCGCAGACTGTCCAGCGCGGCACCGGGCCGCGCCGACGCGCCACCGCCGGGGCTAGGGGTGGAGCACCGTACGGGCAGCACCGTCGTCACCGTGGTCGACGGCGAGGGGCGACCCGTGGCGGACGCGGACGTGACCGTCCGGCAGACGGCGCACGCCTTCCGCTTCGGCTGCATCGGGTTCGACCTCATCCCGCTGGCCGACGGCGAGCTCGCCGGCGCGGCCGCGGAGGCGGCCGGTCTGCTCGCCGAGCAGTGGCTCGAGCTGTTCAACACGGCCACGCTGCCGTTCTACTGGGGCGACTTCGAGCGCGTGCGCGGCCGGCCCGACACGGCGCGGCTGCTCGCGGCGGCGCGGTGGTTCCGGGACCGGGGCGTCGAGCTCAAGGGCCACCCGCTCGCCTGGCACACGGTCACCGCGCCGTGGCTGCTCGAGCTGTCCACCGACGAGGTCGCCGCCGTGCAGCGCGAGCGGATCACCCGCGAGGTGAGCGGCTTCGCCGGGCTCATCGACACCTGGGACGCGATCAACGAGGTCGTCATCATGCCGGTGTTCGACAAGGAGGACAACGGCATCACCCGGCTGTGCCGCGCGATCGGGCGCATCCCGATGATCCGGCTGGCCTTCGAGACGGCCCGCGCGGCGAACCCCGCGGCGACCCTGCTGCTCAACGACTTCGACATGTCCACGGCGTACGAGTGCCTCATCGAGGGCGTGCTCGAGGCGGGCATCCGCATCGACGCGCTCGGGCTGCAGAGCCACATGCACCAGGGCTACTGGGGCGAGGAGCGCACGCTCGAGACCCTCGACCGCTTCGCGCGGTACGGCCTGCCGATCCACTTCACCGAGAGCACCCTGCTCTCCGGCGACCTCATGCCGCCGGAGATTCAGGACCTCAACGACTGGCAGGTCGAGTCGTGGCCGTCGACGCCCGAGGGCGAGGCGCGCCAGGCCGACGAGGTGGTGCGCCACTACCGCACGCTGCTCGGCCACCCCGCGGTCGAGGCCGTGACGTACTGGGGCATCACCGACGCCGGCGCGTGGCTCGGCGCGCCGGTGGGCTTCGTGCGCGCGGACGGGACGCCCAAGCCGTCGTACGCCGCCCTGCACGGGCTGGTGAAGGGCGAGTGGTGGCTGCCGCCCACCCCGCTGCGCACGGACGCCGGAGGGCGGGTCGCGGTGCGCGGGTGGTACGGCGACTACGAGGTCGCCGCTGCCGGGCAGCGCGGCGGGTTCGCCGTCTCGCCGGGCGCGGAGGAGCAGCAGGTCGTGCTCCGCTAGAGCGGCTCCGCTCAGGCCCGGGCGCGCTCGGCCGATGAGGGCGTCGTACGGGCCGCAGGGGGAGCGGAGGGGGCATGCCCGCAGCAGCGCTGGACGCGGCGGCGGCCGCCGTCGCGGCCCTGGCCTGCCTGCGCGCGGCGCGGATCGCCTCGGCCCGCGGCGCCCGCGCCTGGCGCTGCCAAGCGGCGGCGTGCGCCGCCTGGGCCTGCTGCGCCGGCGTCCCCGCGCTCGAGGTCCCCGGCAGGCTGCTCTTCCTGCTCGGCGTCACGTGCGGGATGTGGCTCACCTCGCGCGCCTCGGACGTCCGCTCCCGCCTCCGCATGCTGCTCGACGGGCTGACCGGCGGCATCGGGGTCGCGATCCTCCTGCGCACCCTGGTGCTCGACCCGGCGTGGCACCCCTCCGCGTCACCCGCGCTGGTCCTCTGGCCGGCCGGCGCGGCGACCCTCGCCGTCTTCTACGCCTGCATCGCGCTGAGCGAGATCCCGCCCGGGCGTCGGACCATGCCGCTGCTGCTCGTCGGCGCGCTGCTCTGCGACGCCACCGGCGCGTGCGCGGAGTCGCTGGAGGTGCTCCGCGGTGAGAGCGGGTCGCCGGTGCCGCACCTGCTGCGCGCGGCGTGCTCCACGCTGGTCCTCGCCTCCGCCCTCGTGTACCGCGGCACGTCCCGGCGCCGGGAGCACCGGTCCTCGTCGCTGCGCGTCGGGCTCGCGCCGTACGCGCTGGCGGCTCCCGCCTCGGTCAGCGCCGTGGTGCGCGCCGCGAGCGAGCGGCTCTCGTGCTTCGAGGTGGGGACCACGTCTTGCCTCGTCGCGCTCGTCCTGCTCCGCCAGGTCGTCACGCTCAGCGAGAACCGCGAGCTCGTCGCGCGGCTGGCGGCTCGCGAGGCCCTGCTCGCGCACGCCGCGACGCACGACGCGCTCACCGGACTGCCCGGCCGCGGCGTGCTCGGGGAGCGGCTCGCGGCGGCGCTGGAGGCCGGGGGTGCCGCCGTCCTGCTCGTCGACCTCGACGGCTTCAAGCAGGTCAACGACAGCCTCGGCCACGCCGTCGGCGACGAGGTGCTCGTCGAAGCCGCCCTCCGGCTCACCGCCGCGGTGCCGGAGCCGGGGGTCGCCGGCCGCCTCGGCGGTGACGAGTTCGCCGTCGTCCTCCCCGACCCCGCGCAGGCGCTGCCGCTCGTCGAGGTGCTCGTGCAGCGGCTCGCCGACGCGTACGCCACCTCCGCCGGACCCGTCCGCGGTGTCAGCGCCAGCATCGGGCTCGCCGTGCGCGACGCGCCCGACGGCACCACCGCGTCGCAGCTGATGCACGAGGCCGACCTCGGCATGTACGCCGCGAAGCGCGCCGGCAAGGGCCGCTGGAGCCCGGCCGCGAGCGCCCCGCGGAGCGGTGAGCAGGAGCTGCCCTCAGAGGGCCGGCTGCGCTGGCGGCTCGACGCGGGAGTGCTGCGCGTCGAGCTGGTACGGGACGGCGGCGCCCGGCTGCTGGGGGAGGAGCCGTGGCCGCCAGCGGCCCGCTCCGCCGCTGCTGTCCCTGCCGTACGCGGTGCCGCCTCGGGTCACGAGGGCTGACGGTCGGTCGGGGCGGCAGTTCGGCGGGGCGGCAGTTCGTCGGCGCGGCAGTCGGCGGCGCGCTGTCGCGCCTGGCCGGGCGTGGCCGAGCCTGAGACCCCTCAAGTCGCGCCCGTGGTCGCGCCCGTAGCCCCGTCCGGCGGGTGCCGGCGGGGCTGGGCTGCTCTCGTGGGTCAGGGGGCGCAGGGTTGGGCGTCTGGTCGTGCTTGGTAGACCCGACCCAGGGGTGTGCGGTGGGCGATGGTCCCGTCGGGTAGCGGGGTGGTGGTCCACCCCCACCAGGTCTTGAGGTTGTGGTGGAGCCGGCATCTGGGGCAGAGGTTGCGGCAGGTGGTGTGCCCGCCGCCAGGGTCGTCCGGGTGGTCGTGGTTGAAGGGCACCGTGTGGTCGACGTCGCAGCGGCTCGCCGGGACCGAGCACGTCGGGTGTCCGCAGTGCAGCCACAGCGCTGTCACGTGCGCCCGCTGGGCGGCGGTGGGTTGGTAGCGCAGCTTGTGGAGGTCGAGGAGCCGGCCGTCGGGGTCGGTGATGGCGAGCTGCCAGGTCCCGTCGGAGGCGAGCAGGCGGCCGAGGTCGGCGGGGATCGGGCCGTGGCCCACGAGGTGGGCGGGGTCCTCGGCGAGGCCGAGGAGCGTGGCGGCGGAGATCTGCACCTGCACCGCCACCGGGCTGCTCGTCCTGGTCAGGGCGGGCAGGAAGTCGCCGTCGGCAGTCGGGTCGAGCAGGACCGAGCAGACCGCGACGAGCGCGTCCGCGCGGGACCCGGCGCGGCGGGCGAACCCGCCCGCGCTTCCGGTCGAGCCACTGTCTCCAGCGGGCAGGTCGCGGGCGATCCGGTCGAGCGCGCTGGACACGACCTGGGCTTCGTCGGCGGTGAGCAGGGCGCGGATCTCGGCCATCCCGTCGGGCAGTGGGGTGACGCGGACGGCGCGCTGCTGGACGGCGGCGGCGTGCCGTTCCGCAGCGCCGCGGGGGTCGAGCTTGGCGACCGCGCGGCGCACGTCGCGGCGCAGCTCGCTGACCGTCCGCTCCGGGGCGCGGCGCAGCACCGCCGCCTCGAGTGCCGGGATGTCCTCGTCGGCGAGGACGGACGCCTCGTCGACCACGACGCGGGCGTGTGCGGGTGAGAGGTGGCCCTCGGTGAGTAGCCACCGCGTACCGGGATGGCGGGTCGTCAGCAGCAGCGCACCGTCCACCATCGCGGCGGTCCCGCGCTCGGTCATCCGCAGCGCGAGCGCCATCTCCGCCTGCGCGGACGCCTCCGCCCCGCCACCGCGCGCCGCACCCGGCACTGTCTCCGCAGTGGCGGCGCTGATCTGCGAGTAGGCCGAGGCGACGAGCTCGGCCTTCACCGCGGCCGCCACAGCCTCCACGCGGGCGCAGGCCTGCACCAGCGCCAGCCGCGCGTCGGCGAGGACCACGACCTCCGGGCGGCC
Organism: Motilibacter rhizosphaerae; assembly: GCF_004216915.1. Lineage (NCBI taxonomy): Bacteria > Bacillati > Actinomycetota > Actinomycetes > Motilibacterales > Motilibacteraceae > Motilibacter > Motilibacter rhizosphaerae. The sequence continues at coordinate 471,743 of NZ_SGXD01000002.1, read as the reverse complement.
CTCCTTCGGCCCGTCGGCACCGGGGGCCGGTTCCCCCGCCAGCGCCCACGACCGCAGCAGGCCCTCGTCGCGACTCAGCTGCTGCACCAGCGACAGCAGCATCGGCCCCGCGGCGACCTGCTCCAAAGCCTGCGCGAACGGCAGCCCCGGCCCAGGCAGCGCAACGACCCCGGGCACCGGACGGACGGGCAACCCGTCGCCCCACTCAGGACCTTCATTCGAACGCATGTTCGAATGATATCGCTGCCGTGCGCGAGGGGCAAGGGCGAGCCGATGTCAGAGGATCGGATCGAGCCCACTCTGTCCCGCAAGGAGCGGATGACGCTGGGAAGGGCGCACCGGCTGGACAAGGGGGAGTACTGCTCGCTCCCCGCTGGTAGCGCCCAAGAAGTGCTTGATCACGAGGAGCTGGAGAACTCGTGCGGGCGGTGCCGCACCGTGCCAGGCACCTCTGCCGCACGTCCACTCGAGATCTGCATGATCACGGGGGAGGGAGACGCAGGACCGCGGGGTACGGGGTCTTGCCTGGCGAGCGTCGCCCGCACGCTGGCACGCCAGACACACCCGCACGCCAGACACACCCGCACGCCAGACACACCCGCAAGCCAGCACACCCGCCCACTCCCCGAGACGTGCATGATCACGAGGTGATGGCGGTGGCGGACCACGGGCCGGCCACGACATGGAGGACGACGGGCCCCGCGGCGTACGCGGTGGGAGGATGTCCCCGTGCGCCGCCGTCTCGCTGCCGTGGTCCTCGTCCTCGAGGCGCTGGTCGTGTTCTTCGCGGTCCTCGTCGCCAAGGACCTCTCCGACCTCTCGACGGGCCAGCTGACCCTCCTCGGCGGGGGGTTGTGCCTCGCCTGCCTGCTGCTCTGCGGGTTCCTGCGCTACTCCTGGGCCTACGTCGTGGGCTCGGTGCTGCAGGTCGTCGTGGTGCTCAGCGGGCTGGTCGTGCCGATCATGTGGTTCGTGGGCCTCATGTTCGCGGCGATGTGGTTCGGGTTCCTCGTCCTGGCCGCGCACATGGAGCGCAACATCGCGAAGATCCAGGCGGCGCGGGCCGCGACGCCGCCGCCCGCGCGCTGACCCGCGCTCGGTAGGGTCGGCGCGTGACCGACGCGACCGCGCCCCAGCAGACCGAACGCACCCTCGTCCTCGTCAAGCCCGACGGCGTCGAGCGGGGACTCACCGGCGAGGTGCTGCGCCGCATCGAGGCGAAGGGCTACCGCCTGGTCGCGCTCGAGCTGCGGCAGCTGGACCGCGAGACGGCGGCGCGCCACTACGCCGAGCACGAGGGCAAGCCGTTCTTCGAGCCGCTGCTGGAGTTCATCACCTCGGGTCCGCTGGTGGCCGCGGTGTTCGAGGGCCAGCGCGTGATCGAGGGCTTCCGCTCCATCGCCGGTGCGACCGACCCGACGGTGGCCGCCCCGGGCTCCATCCGCGGCGACCTCGCCCGCGACTGGGGACGCAAGGTCATCGCCAACATCGTCCACGGCTCCGACTCGCCCGAGTCCGCGGCCCGTGAGATCGCCATCTACTTCCCCGGGCTCGCCTGAGCGCCGCTGGTCGCGGCCCGGCGGCCCCGCCCGACCCGGCAGGGCCGCCCCGCCCGGACCCCGGGCTCGCCTGAGCGCCCCGCGACGCGCGCGGGGCAGTGCCGGGAACTCGATAGAGTGACCCGGTCGTTCGCGGGGCGGGACAGCAGCGCCCCGCTCCGCTGAGCCGCTCGGCTGCCCCTGACCGCACTCTCCAGGAAGGCCGCCCACACCGATGGCGAACCACTTCTCCTTCATCGGCCGTGACATGGCCGTCGACCTCGGCACGGCCAACACCCTGGTCTACGTCCGCGGTCGCGGGATCGTCCTCAACGAGCCCAGCGTCGTGGCGATCAACACCGGCAGCGGCGGCATCGTCGCCGTCGGCGCCGAGGCCAAGAAGATGATCGGCCGCACGCCGGGCAGCATCGTCGCGATCCGCCCGCTGAAGGACGGTGTCATCGCCGACTTCGACGTGACCGAGAAGATGCTGCGCTACTTCATCCAGAAGGTGCACCGCCGCAGCAGGTTCTCGCACCCCCGCCTCGTCGTCTGCGTGCCCAGCGGCATCACCGGCGTCGAGCAGCGCGCGGTCAAGGAGGCCGGCTACGGCGCGGGCGCCCGCAAGGTCTTCATCATCGAGGAGCCGATGGCCGCCGCGATCGGCGCCGGGCTCCCGGTGAGCGAGCCGACCGGCAACATGATCGTCGACATCGGCGGCGGCACGACCGAGGTCGCCGTCATCTCCCTCGGCGGCATCGTCACGAGCCAGTCCATCCGCACGGGCGGCGACGAGCTGGACAACGCGATCATCCAGTACGTCAAGAAGGAGTACTCGCTGATGCTCGGCGAGCGCACCTCCGAGGAGATCAAGATGCAGATCGGCTCGGCGTTCCCGACGCCCGACGAGCCGAACGCCGAGATCCGCGGCCGCGACCTCGTCAGCGGGCTGCCGAAGACCATCGTGGTCAGCGCGGAGGAGATCCGCCGCGCCATCGAGGAGCCGGTCAACGCGATCGTCGACGCGGTCAAGACCACGCTCGACAAGTGTCCCCCGGAGCTCTCCGGCGACATCATGGACCGCGGGATCATGCTGGCCGGCGGCGGCGCCCTGCTCCACGGGCTCGACGAGCGGCTGCGCCACGAGACCGGCATGCCGATCCACATCGCCGACCGCCCGCTGGACGCCGTCGCCCTCGGCTCCGGCCGCTGCGTGGAGGACTTCGAGCAGCTCCAGCAGGTCCTGCTGCCCGAACCGCGCCACTAGGTTGCCGGCCTCCTCGACCTCCCGGCCCGGAGCGCCGGCCGATGGGGCGTGACTCCCGCCGCACCCGGCTGGTCCTCACCCTGCTGCTCCTGACCTCGGTCACGCTGCTCCTGCTCGACGGCCGCTCGGGCGCAGGCTCCCCGCTCCGCCGCGTGCGCGACGCGGCCGGCGCCGTGCTCGGTCCCGTGCAGCGGGCGGTCGCCTCGGCCGCCGGGCCGCCGGTCCGCTTCGCCCAGGGGCTCGGCGACGTCGGCAGCCGCGAGGACGAGCTGCGCCGGCTGCGCACGGAGGACCAGGTGCTCCGCCAGCAGCTCGCGCAGGGGCAGGACGAGCACCGGCGCCTGCTGGAGCTCGAGCGGCTCACGTCCTCGGCCTCGGCGCTGAGGATCAAGGCCGCGCGCGTCATCGCGCTCTCGCCGGCGCAGGGGTTCTCGACCACGGCGACCATCGACGTCGGCGCGCACGACGGCGTACGCGTCGACACCACGGTCGTCGGCCCCGGCGCCTCCGGGCAGGGGCTCGTGGGGAGGGTCGTCGCCGTCCACCCGACGACCGCGACCGTCCTGCTCGCGACCGATCCCGGCTGCTACGTCGGCGTGCGGCGCAGCACGACCGGTGGGCTGTTCGGCGGAGTGGCCGGCACCGGAGCGGGCCGCGACCTCGAGCTCACCGGCTTCGACCCGGACCCGGTCAAGGTGGGGGAGTCGCTCGTCACGGCGGGGTCCGCCGGCGGGCGCCCCTTCGTCAAGGACGTGCTGGTCGGCAAGGTGGTCAAGGTCCGTACCGCTCCCGGCACGCTCACCACGCGCGCGACGGTGACGCCGGCCGTCGACTTCGGCCGGCTCGACGTCGTGGGGGTCGTGGTGGGGCAGCAGGGACCGTGAGCACCCTGCGCGCGGCCCTGCTCGCCCTCCTCGTGCTCACCGCGGTGCTCGTCCAGTCGGTCGTGCTCGCGCCGCTCCACCTGCCCGGCGCGACGCCGGACGTCGTCCTGCTCGTCGTCGTCGGCACCGCCCAGGCGTGGGGCCGGCTGCCGGGCGCGGTGGCGGGCTTCGCCGCTGGCCTCGCCGTCGACCTCCTCCCGCCCTCCGACGGCGCGGCCGGACGCTGGGCCGCCGTCCTCACCGTGCTCGGGTACGCCGTGGGCCGGACGTTCGAGCACGTGGCGGCGGCGCCGCTGCGCACCCTGCTGGCCGTCGTCGTGGCCGCTCCCGCGAGCGTCGCCGGGAGCGCCCTGCTCGGCACGCTGATCGGCGACCCGGGCGTCGCGTGGTCCCGCGTGCCGCAGGTCGCGCTCGCCGCGCTGGCATACGATCTGGTGCTGACTCCGCTCGTCGTGCCGGCGGTCCAGCGCCTGGCCCGCACGGCAGACCCGGAAGCAGGAGTGCGCCTGTGAGCGAGCGTTCGACCGTGCGGCTGCTCGTCCTCATGGTGCTCGTGGTCTCGCTGCTCGGGACGCTCGGCGGCCGGCTGTGGTACCTCCAGGTCCGCACCGGCTCGAGCTTCGCGCAGGCCGCGACGAGCAACCGCGTGCGCGAGATCGTCACGCCCGCCACGCGCGGGCTCATCCTCGACGCGCAGGGCCGCCGGCTGGCGCAGAACACCACGGCCCTCGTCGTCTCGGTGAGCCGCACCGAGCTGCTCAAGCAGCCGCACGGGGGCGTCGCCCTCCTGACCCGCCTCGCGAAGGTCCTGGGCACCACCGAGCAGGAGCTGCACCAGCGCACGACGCTGTGCTCGGAGCCCGGCCGCGTCAAGGGCGTGTGCTGGAACGGCTCGCCCTACGAGCCGATCCCGGTCTCCGACATCGGCGCGCTCAGCCAGCAGCAGCAGATGCTCATCGCGCAGCGGATCAACGAGCGCCAGGAGGACTTCCCCGGCGTCACGGCCGAGCAGACGGCCGTCCGGGACTACCCCGGCGCGGGCGTCGGGGCCAACGCGGCCCAGCTGCTCGGCTACCTCGGCCCGGTGACGCAGGACGAGATCGACAAGGCCAAGGCGGCGGGCCAGCAGCTGGAGGGCGGCGACCTCGTCGGGCGCTCGGGGCTGGAGAAGGAGTACGACTCCTACCTGCGCGGCGTCCCCGGCGTCGAGCAGCTCGCCGTCGACCACCGCGGCGGGGTGACGGGCACGATCGCGGAGACGGACCCGACCCCCGGCGACTACCTCGTCACGACGATCGACGCCAAGGTGCAGAAGGCGGCGGAGGACGCCCTGCGCGGCGCGATCACGCACGCGCGCACGGTCGGCGACCCCAACAAGGCCTTCAAGAAGTACAAGGCCGACTCGGGCGCGGTCGTCGTGCTCGACACGCAGACCGGTGGCGTCGTCGCGATGGCGAGCTACCCGAGCTACGACCCGAACGTCTGGGTGAACGGCATCTCCAGCAAGGAGTACGCCGCCATCACCGGCGCCGGCGCCAACTACCCGGTGCTCAACCGCGCGATCCAGGGCGACTACGCCGCCGGCTCGATCTTCAAGGCCATCTCGACGGCCGGCGCGGTGAAGGCGGGCTACTCCACGAGCTCCAGCGTGGACTGCCCGTCGAGCTACCCCGTCGGCGGCAAGCCGAAGAAGAACTACGAGTCCGAGGCGTACGGCCGCATCTCCTTCGAGCGCGCGATCGAGGTCTCCTGCGACACCAACTGGTACGCCTTCGCGCAGCACACCTGGGACCGGCTCGGCGGCTACAGCCAGAAGAGCGACGCGAAGGACCCGTTCGTCCAGGCGGCCAAGGGCTACGGCCTCGGCGAGCAGACCGGGATCGACCTGCCGGGCGAGCACGGCGGGCGCATCCCGACGCGCGAGTGGAAGCGGGCGTACTGGGAGCAGACGAAGGCCAGCTCGTGCCTGCGGGCGAAGAAGGGCTACCCCGAGCTCTCCGGCGACCGGGCGCGCTTCCTCCTCCAGCTGGCCAAGGAGAACTGCACCGACGGCTGGCGCTACGGCCCCGGTGACGAGGCGAACTTCGTCATCGGCCAGGGCGACGTGCTCGTCACGCCGCTGCAGATGGCGCGCGTCTACGCCGCCGTCGCCAACGGCGGCACGATGTGGGAGCCCCACGTGGCGAAGGCCGTCATGTCGCCCGCGGGCCGGGTCATCAAGCAGTTCCGGCCGGTCTCGGCCGGCAAGCTCCCCGCCTCCAAGGGGACCATCGACTTCCTCCACACCGCCCTGCACGGCGTCACCGTCAAGGGGACAGCCGCCGGGGTCTTCCGCGGCTGGCCGAACGACGCGCTGCCGATGGCGGCGAAGACCGGCACGGCCGAGGTCTACGGCAAGCAGTCGACGTCGTGGTTCGCGTCGTTCGGGCCCGTCAGCAACCCGAGGTACGCCGTGGTGATGATGGTCTCGCAGGGCGGCACCGGGTCGGGCACCTCCGGTCCTGCGGTCCGGAAGATCTACGAGGCGCTGCTCGGCGTCAAGGGCACGACGGTGGACCCGGCGACCGCGGTGCCCCCGGGCGCGCAGCAGCCGAAGGCGCTGCCCCGCGTCGCTCCCGACGGACGGATCCTCGCACCGCAGGGCCGCAAGCCCACGGCCGTGGTGCGCCCCCGGAAGAGCTCCGGGAAGAAGGGCGCGTGACCGCCACCACCGCGTACGCCGTGCCGCGGTCGCGCGCGACCGACCGCGGCGGCGCGCTGCGGCGGGTCGACTGGGTGCTGCTCGCGGCCGTCGCCGGGCTGCTCGCGATCGGCGCGCTGGAGGTCTGGTCGGTGACCAGCGGCGGCAGCCCCTCGGCGCCGAAGGGCCGCTCCTTCCTCAAGAAGGAGGCCGTCAACGTCGGCATCGGCAGCGTGCTGGCCCTCGCCGCGGCGTGGTTCGACTACCGCCGCCTGCGGCTCTGGGCGCCGGTGGTCTACGCCGCCGCGGTCCTCGGGCTGGTGGCGGTGCTCTCGCCGCTCGGCGCGACCATCAACGGCTCGCACTCCTGGATCCTGCTGCCGGCCGGCTTCTCGATCCAGCCCTCGGAGATCGCCAAGGTCGCGCTGGTCGTCGGGCTCGCGATGGTCCTGTCGGAGAAGCGCGGCAGCGAGACCGCCGCCGGCGACGGGGACGTCGTGCTCGCGCTCGTCGGTGCGGCCGTGCCGCTCGGCCTCGTCATGCTGCAGCCCGACCTCGGCACCGCGCTGGTCATCTCGCTGATGGTCGTCGGCATGATCGCGGTGTCCGGAGCGCCCCTGCGCTGGGTGGTGCTGCTCGTGGTCACCGCCGCGGGGCTCGGCACGGCGGCGGTGACCGTGCCGGGACTGCTGTCGCCGTACCAGGTCGACCGGCTCACGTCGTTCGCCCACCCCGACCGCGACCTCTCCGGCTCGGCCTACAACGTGCACCAGGGCATGATCGCGATCGGCGGCGGGGGCCTGCACGGCTACGGGCTCTTCCACGGCCCGCAGACGCAGGGCGGGTTCGTGCCCGAGCAGCAGACGGACTTCATCTTCACCGCCGTGGGGGAGGAGCTGGGCTTCCGCGGCGCGCTCGCGCTCGTGGCACTGCTCCTCGTCGTGCTCTGGCGCGCGGGGCGGATCGCCTGGGCCGCCGACGACCTGTTCGGCCGGCTCGTCGGCGTGGGGACGATCTGCTGGTTCGGCTTCCAGGCGTTCGAGAACATCGGGATGACCCTCGGGATCATGCCGGTGACCGGTGTGCCGCTGCCCTTCGTGTCGTACGGCGGCTCCTCGACCTTCGCCGCCCTCGTGGCGGTCGGGCTGCTGCAGAACGTCCACACGCGCAGGTCGGGGCGCCACCCCGGTGTGGATTGATCCCAGTCGCGACTGAACCAGAAGGCCACTGAACCGGGACACCGTCCCGCCTGCTCCTCCTGGCCATGAGGTCCCCGAGGGTGCTCGCCGCCGCTGCCGCTCTGCTCGTCCTGCTCGCCGCGGCTCCCGCGTCGGCCAAGCAGATCCACGACACCGCCCGAGGTGACGCCACCCTGCAGTCCACGACCGCGCTGCCCGGGCTCGCCACCGGGCAGGCGGCGGAGGTCGTCGCGTCCGTCCGGCTCGGCGCCCCGAACCAGCGCCAGGTCGCCGTCGGCGTGCGGCTCGGCTGCGGTCCGGCCGGTCTGCGCTCGACGCACCAGGTGTGGGACGGGACGAACCGCATGGCCGGGCAGCGCCCGACCGTGCTGCGGGTGCGGATGCTCTACGTCGCCCCGCGCGCCGGGGACTACGCCTGCCGGCTGCGAGTGACGGTCGCCACGCACATCGGCGTCCGTGGTGCCGGGATCCCGCTCGGCGGCGTGACCCTCGCCGCGACGCCGCTGGCGGCCCCAGCCTGGACGGCGCGCGCGGTCGAGACCGGGCACGGCGCGAACGTCTTCGTGCCGCTCGGCAGCCGCGAGGTCCGGGTGCCGCTGCTGTCGTGGACGCCGACGGCCGCCGGGACGTACGCGGTGACCGCGGACACCTACCTCACCGAGTGCCACCGCAACCTGCTCGACAAGTTCTGCCCCCAGGGCTGGCACTACCCGCGCACCGGCCGCGCGGTGACCCGTACGCGGCTGCTCGTCGCGCCCGAGCGGCCCGGACCGGGTTGCTCCCCGCGCAGCAGCCGCCCGCAGACCGTCGTCATCGACAGCCTCGTGCACCACCTGCGGGTGCCGCACCGGCTCGTCGTTCCCCTCGACCCCGCGTGCGGCGCGTGGACGGTCAGCCTGCTCGCCTCCGACCCGGCGCCGGGGACCACCGCGTACGTCGTCGGCATGCGCAACCCCTACACGACCGCCTACGCCGTCCCCGTCAGCGCTCCCTGAGGATCGGCTCAGCGCCGCGCGGAACCTTCTCGGGCCCCCGCGCGTGCTCCTCGTCGTGACCGCTCCTCCCGACCCGGCGTTCGAGGCGTTCGTGCGCTCGGCGTCCCCGCGCCTGCGCGCCACCGCGTACCTCCTCACGGGGGACGCGGGCCGCGCCGAGGACCTCCTGCAGAACGCGCTGGTCGCGGTCTACCTGCGCTGGGAGCGGCTGGAGGGCGACCCCGTCGACTACGCGCGGCGCTGCGTCGCCAACGGCTCGGTCAGCTGGTGGCGGCGGGTCGGCCGGCGCGAGGCGCCCGGGCCCGTGGTCGAGCTCGGCCGGATCCCCGACCTCGCCGACGACGCCGTACGCCGCCGGGCCGTCGCGCAGGCGCTGGCCGGGCTGACCGAGCGGGAGCGGCGGGTGGTGGTGCTGCGCTACGTCGAGGACCTCTCCGAGCAGCAGACGGCCGAGGTGCTCGGCATCGCCACGGGCACCGTGAAGAGCGCGTGCGCGCGGGCGCTGCGCAAGCTGCGGGTGTCGCCGTACCTCGACGAGCTGGGCGGCGCGCCGGCGCGCGCCGTGCTGGAGGAGCTGGCATGAGCGGGCAGAGCACCACCGTCCCCGAGCTGCGCCGCGCGCTGGCCGTGGCGCCGTGGGGCGAGCCGGTGGCCGCGTACGCCGTGGTGCGCGCCGCCGCCCGCGCCACGCGCCGGCGCCGGGCCGCGGCGCTCGTCCTGGCCCTGCTCGTCGGCTCCGGCGCGGTCGTCGCGTGGCCCGGCGACGCGGCGGCGGCAGCCCCTGCGCCGTCCGCGGCACAGGCGTGGGAAGGTGCCCTGTGACCGAGGTGCACGAGGAGAGCGGGACCCAGCAGGTGAAGCGGAGCTCGAGGTGGCGCTCCTGGCTGGAGCTGCCGGTGATCGTCGGGGTCGCCCTGCTGCTCTCGCTGCTCGTCCGCAGCTTCCTCGTGGAGGCCTTCGTCATCCCGAGCGGCTCGATGGAGCAGACGCTGCGCGTCGGCGACCGCATCGCGGTCGAGAAGGTCGGCTACCGCTTCGGCTCGATCTCCCGCGGCGACGTCGTGGTCTTCCACGGCCCGGCGGGCTGGGAGAGCGAGACGTCGGGCGAGGGCGCCGGCGGCGTGCTCGGCGCGGTGCAGACCGTGGGGTCGTGGTTCGGGCTGCCGACGCCCTCCGACGACGACTTCGTCAAGCGCGTCATCGGCCTGCCGGGCGACCACGTGGAGTGCGCGGGCCCCGGCCTGCCCGTCAAGGTCAACGGCAAGGCCGTCGCCGAGTCCTACATCTACCCCGGGGACGACCCGTCGGGGACGCCGTTCTCCGTCACCGTGCCGCCGGGCGACCTCTGGGTGATGGGAGACCACCGCGGCGACTCCGCGGACTCGCGCTCGCACCTCGACGACCCCGACCGCGGGTTCGTCCCCGAGCACGACGTCGTCGGGCGCGCGGTCGCCGTGGTCTGGCCGCCCACCCACTGGCGGCGGCTGCCGCGCGACTGAGCGGGCGGTGACGCGGGTCACGCCGCGTCCACCCGTACGGGCCAGGGCGGGACGCCCGGACGCGCCGATGCAGGGGGAGTGCCTGTCGGACGACCGGCTCGATCCCCAGGAGGACCTCCCCGTGCCCCCAGCCACGGCGCCTGCGCGCGGCGTCACCGAACCCACCCTCGACGACCTGCTGGTCAGCCTGCGCCGGGTGCTCGCCGGCCGCTTCGACGAGGTGTGGGCCGCGATCTGCGCCGCCGCGCGGATCACCCCCTCCACGAGGGTCGCTGACCCCGACACCCTCACCCGCGTGCTCGAGGCCACGCTCGCGCAGGGCGGCGCGGCCCGGATCTCCGGCCAGTCGCTGCTCATCCGCCAGCGCAGCGCCCGCACCCTCGCCCGCCTCGGCCAGTAGGAGCCGCCGCCATGAACCCCGTCATCGCCAACGACCCCGTCACCGACGCCGAGCGCCTCCAGGAGGTCGGCTCCTACGACCTCTACTCCGACGAGGTCCGCGCCCAGCTCGACGCCTTCGCCCGCGCCGCGGCCGCGCGCTTCGACCTGCCCATCGGCCTGGTCTCGATCGTCCTGGACGAGGCCCAGTACCTCGCCGGCACCTCGGGCGTCGAGGGCTGGATCGACGAGGCGGACGGCACGCCCGTGGAGTGGTCCTTCTGCGTCAACGCCGTGCGCAACCGCGCGCCGTACGTCGTCCCGGACGCGACCGTCGACCCGCTGCAGCACGACAACCCGCTCGTCACCGACGACGGCATCCGCAGCTACGCCGGCGCGCCGCTGGTGACCAGCTCGGGCCACGTGCTCGGGTCCTACTGCGTCATCGGGACCACCCCGCGCGACTTCACCGCCGAGGAGGTCGCGGAGCTGACCCGCATGGCCGACGAGGTCGTCGCCGCCATCGAGCAGCACCGGGACGCCTGAGCCTCCGGCGGGACGGCCGTACCCTAGGGGCAGTCGACCGTCCCGCCGCTGAGCCCTCAGCACGATCCCGCACGGGGAGACCCCGCCCATGCCCGTAGCCTCGGTGTTCCCGCAGCTCGAGCCGCTGCTCGCGCGCGTGCAGAAGCCGGTCCAGTACGTCGGTGGCGAGCTGAACGCGCAGGTCAAGGACTGGGACGCGGCGAGCGTGCGCTGGGCGCTGATGTACCCCGACGCGTACGAGGTCGGCCTGCCCAACCAGGGCCTGCAGATCCTCTACGAGGTGCTCAACGAGCAGCCCGACGTGCTGGCCGAGCGGACCTACAGCGTGTGGCCGGACCTCGAGGCGCTCATGCGCGAGCACCGCGTCCCGCAGTTCACCGTCGACGCGCACCGTCCCGTCGGGGCCTTCGACGTCTTCGGCGTGTCGTTCGCGACCGAGCTGGGCTACACCAACCTGCTCGCGGCGCTCGACCTCGCCGGCGTCCCGCTCGCCGCGGCGGACCGCGACGAGTCGCACCCGGTCGTCGTCGCCGGCGGGCACGCGGCCTTCAACCCCGAGCCCATCGCGGAGTTCATCGACGCGGCCGTGCTGGGCGACGGCGAGGAGGCCGTGCTCGCGATCTCCGCGATCGTGCGCGGCTGGAAGGCCGAGGGCCGGCCCGGCGGGCGCGAGGAGCTGCTGCTCCGGCTCGCCCGCACCGGCAACCTCTACGTCCCGCGCTTCTACCAGGTCGACTACCTGCTGGACGGCGCCGTCCAGCGCGTCGTGCCGACGCGCTCCGACGTCCCGTGGCGCGTCGGCAAGAACACCGTCATGGACCTCGACGAGTGGCCGTACCCGAAGCAGCCGCTGGTGCCGCTCGCGGAGACCGTCCACGAGCGCATGTCGGTCGAGGTCTTCCGCGGCTGCACCCGCGGGTGCCGCTTCTGCCAGGCCGGCATGATCACGCGGCCCGTGCGCGAGCGCAGCATCACCACGATCGGCGAGATGGTCGAGGCGGGCCTCAAGGCGACCGGCTTCCAGGAGGTCGGGCTGCTCTCGCTGTCGAGCGCCGACCACACCGAGATCGCGGACATCACCAAGGGCCTCGCCGACCGCTACGAGGGTACGAACACCTCGCTCTCGCTGCCGAGCACGCGCGTCGACGCGTTCAACATCGACCTGGCCAACGAGCTCACCCGCAACGGCCGCCGGTCCGGGCTGACCTTCGCGCCCGAGGGCGGCACGGAGCGCATGCGCCGCGTCATCAACAAGATGGTCACCGAGGACGACCTCATCCGGACCGTCGCCGCGGCGTACTCCGCGGGCTGGCGGCAGGTGAAGCTCTACTTCATGTGCGGCCTGCCGACCGAGACCGACGAGGACGTCGTCGCGATCGCCCGCGTCGCCCGCCGCGTCATCGAGACCGGCCGCCAGGTCAGCGGGTCGCGCGACATCCGCTGCACCGTGTCGATCGGCGGGTTCGTGCCCAAGCCGCACACGCCGTTCCAGTGGGCGGCGCAGCTCGACCACGAGACGACCGACGCGCGGCTGCAGAAGCTGCGCGACGCGATCCGCGGCGACCGCGACTACGCGCGAGCCATCGGCTTCCGGTACCACGACGGCAAGCCCGGCATCGTCGAGGGCCTGCTCTCGCGCGGCGACCGCCGCGTCGGCGCCGTGATCCGGCGGGTCTACGAGCAGGGCGGACGCTTCGACGGCTGGAGCGAGCACTTCTCGTTCGAGCGCTGGATGTCCTGCGCCGAGGAGGTGTTCGAGGGCACCTCCGTCTCGGTCGACTGGTACACCACCCGCGAGCGCGGCCAGCACGAGGTGCTGCCCTGGGACCACCTGGACTCCGGGCTGGACAAGGAGTGGCTCTGGCAGGACTGGCAGGACGCCGTCGACCCTGATGGCGCAGTCGAGGTCGACGACTGCCGGTGGAACCCCTGCTTCGACTGCGGCGTCTGCCCGCAGATGGGCACGGAGATCCAGGTCGGGCCGACGGGGCAGAAGCTGCTGCCGCTGAGCGTCGTCTGATGGCGCGCACCCCGGACGGGCCGCCTCCTCCTCCGGCGGTCCAGAAGCTGCGCGTGCGCTGGGCCAAGCGCGGCCGGTTGCGCTTCACGAGCCACCGCGACTTCCAGCGCGCGTTCGAGCGCGCGGTGCGCCGGGCGGGGCTGCCCGTCGCGTACTCCGCGGGGTTCTCGCCCCACCCGAAGATCTCGTACGCCGGGGCGGCTCCCACCGGCACCGCCAGCGAGGCCGAGTACGTCGAGGTGTCCGTCACCACGCGCGTGGACCCGGCCGAGGTCGCGCGCCTGCTCGACGCCGCGATGCCGCCGGGGCTCGACGTGCTCGAGGTCGTCGAGGCCGCGCCCGGCGCCGGCTCGCTGGCCGACCGGCTGCAGGCGTCGCACTGGCGGATCGAGCTGCCCGGCACGGCCGCCGCCCAGGCGGAGGAGGCCGTCGCCGCGTTCCTCGCCTCGCCCGAGGTGCTCGTCGAGCGGCTGACCAAGGACGGGACGCGCACGTTCGACGCGCGCGGCGCCGTGCTGCGGCTCTCGGCGGGGTCCGAGCCCGAGCGGGAGCCGTGTGCGATACTGCACGTGGTCGTACGGCACGGAACCCCGACCGTGCGACCCGATGACGTCCTGTCCGGACTTCGTCGGACGGGGATCCTCGTGACGCCTGCGCCGCCTGTCGCGGTGCGGCTGGCACAGGGCCCCCTCGACGAGCCGACGGGCGAGGTGGGAGACCCGCTCGCCCCTGACCGGAACGCCGTCGGCGCGCCCCTCGCTGTTGGCGGCGCCTGATCGCGGCACGCTGCCGCCGGGCCTGCTGAGCGGGGACGCGCATTCCACAGGCTTCCCGCCGGGCGCGCCCGGCGGCACGAGCCGCTCCCGCGCGGCGCTCCGGCGCCCGGGAGCGGAGGCAGGAGCGGCCACCCATGGTCGAGGACAGCGACACCACCACCAGCGAGACCACCCCCGCTGCCGAGGGAGCGGACACGCCGGCGCCCGCGCGCAAGCGGGCACCCGCGAAGCGCACCGCCGCCAAGCGCACCACCAAGAAGGCCGCGGCTGCTCCGCCCGAGGAGCCGGCTGCCGAGCCCGGTGCTGCCGAGCCCGGTGCTGCCGAGCCGGCGGCCCCCGTGGCGGCGGAGGCGGCCGATGTGCCTGCTCCCGCCGAGGAGGCGCCGGCGCGCCCGCGGCGCACCCGGAAGACCGCGGCGAAGAAGGCCGCACCCGCCGAGCCGCCGGCGCCCGACGCTCCGGCGCCCGACGCCGCGGTCGAGCCACCGGCCGAGCAGCCCGCGGCCGCCGCGGAGCCCGCCGCCGAGCAGCCCGCGCCCGCGCCGCGCAAGCGCGCCGCACGGCGCCCCGCCAAGAAGGCGGCGGCCCCGGTCGTCGAGGAGACCCCGCTCCCCGCCGCGCTGACCGAGCCCATCACCGAGCCGGCCGCCGAGCAGGCCGGGGCGGAGCCGCTCGCGGAGGTCGTCGACGAGGCCGCCGCCGCGCTCGTCCCGCCGGTCGAGGACCTCACCGAGGAGGAGCGGGCGGCCGCGCTCGACGCGGTGGCGCTCGCCAACGAGGCGCCCGCGGTGCCGTCCGTGCTCTTCCAGGCCCCGCCCGCGCCGGAGGAGGCGCCTGCCGCCGCGGACGAGGCTCCCGTGCGCCGCCGCCGCCGCAGCTCGCGCCCGGCCGGGTCCGCCTCGGCCGAGCCGGTGCAGGCCGAGACCCTGCCGGTCGTCGTCGCCGACGAGCCCGCCGCCCCGGCGGCGGAGGCCCCGGCTGCTGGGGCCGCGGGCACCGGCGACACCGCCGACGCTGCCGACACCGCAGGGGACCGGCCGCGCCGCCGCCGCCGGGCCAGCCGCCTGGCGCCCACCGACGTGCCGGCGCTCTCCGAGGAGGAGGCCGCTGAGGCGCTCGCCGACGGCACCGCCCTCGCGGCGCTCGACGAGACCGCCGCGGTCGACGAGCCGACCGGCGAGGACGAGGCCGACGACGACGCCCGCGGTGAGGGCGAGTCCGGCCGTCGCCGCCGCCGTCGCGGGGGACGCGGTCGCCGCAGCCGCGGGCGCGACGACCGCGCCGACGACACGAGCGAGGGCGGCGAGGCCGCCGCGGAGGACGAGCCGGCAGCAGCACCGTCCGCGGCGCCGGCAGGCGACGCGGTCGCGCAGGACGAGCCGGCCGACGCCGACAGCGAGGACGGCGAGGGCAGCAGCAGCTCGCGCCGCCGTCGTCGCCGCCGCCGCCGCGGGGGAGAGGACGTCGAGCCCACCGCCGAGGCCGAGGCGCCCCGCGCCCGCGAGGGCCGCCGGACGCGTACCCGCGACGAGGACGAGGTGTCCTCGCTGCGCGGCTCCACGCGGCTCGAGGCCAAGAAGATGCGCCGCCGCGAGGGGCGCGAGCTGGGCCGGCGGCGCACCCCGCTGCTCAGCGAGGCCGAGTTCCTCGCCCGCCGCGAGAGCGTGCAGCGCACGATGGTCGTGCGCCAGCAGGGCAAGCGCACGCAGATCGCGGTGCTCGAGGACGGCATGCTCGTCGAGCACTACGTCGACAACGGCGAGACCGCGACGATGGTCGGCAGCGTCTACCTCGGCCGAGTGCAGAACGTCCTGCCCAGCATGGAGGCGGCGTTCATCGACCTCGGCAAGGGCCGCAACGCCGTGCTCTACGCCGGTGAGGTCAACTGGGACGCGGCCGGGCTGGAGGGCCAGCCCAAGCGCATCGAGGTCGCGCTGAAGAGCGGCGATCCCGTGCTCGTCCAGGTCACCAAGGACCCCATCGGGACCAAGGGCGCCCGCCTCACGAGCCAGGTCTCGCTGCCGGGTCGCTTCCTGGTCTACGTCCCCGGCGGTGGCATGACCGGCATCAGCCGCAAGCTCCCGGACACCGAGCGCACCCGGCTGAAGTCCATCCTGCGCAAGGTCGTCCCCGAGGACGCCGGCGTCATCGTCCGCACCGCTGCCGAGGGGGCGTCCGAGGAGGACATCGCCGCTGACGTGGCGCGGCTGCAGCAGCAGTGGGAGGAGGTGCAGGCGGCGGCGCGTACGGCCAACGCCCCGGCGCTCCTCCACGGCGAGCCCGACCTCACGGTCCGGGTGCTGCGCGACGTGTTCAACGAGGACTTCACCAGCGTCGTCGTCTCCGGTGACGGGGCGTGGGGCACGGTCGAGCCGTACATCCGCGGTGTCGCCCCCGAGCTCGCCGACCGCGTGACGCGGTGGACGGGCACGGGCGACGTGTTCGCCGCGCACCGCATCGACGAGCAGCTCGCGAAGGCGCTGGACCGCAAGGTCTACCTGCCCTCGGGCGGGTCGCTGGTCATCGACCGCACCGAGGCGATGGTCGTCATCGACGTCAACACGGGGCGCTTCACCGGCAAGGGCGGCAACCTCGAGGAGACCGTCACCAAGAACAACCTCGAGGCCGCGGAGGAGATCGTCCGCCAGCTGCGGCTGCGCGACCTCGGCGGGATCATCGTCGTCGACTTCATCGACATGGTCCTCGAGAGCAACCGCGACCTCGTCATGCGCCGCCTGCTCGAGTGCCTCGGGCGGGACCGCACGAAGCACCAGGTCGCCGAGGTCAGCTCGCTCGGGCTGGTGCAGATGACGCGCAAGCGCGTCGGGACGGGCCTGCTCGAGGCGTTCTCCGAGCCGTGCGAGCACTGCAAGGGGCGCGGCGTCATCGTCTCGCTCGACCGCGTGCTCAACGGCTCTGGTGGCGACCACGACCACGGCTCCCGCCCGCGCGTCGTCGTGCCCCCGGGCGCGGCGCCCTCCCCGGCCCTGCTGGCGCCGCGCGCGGCCGCGGCGGAGCCCGCCGCGGCCGAGGAGCTCGCGGAGGACCCGGTCGCGGCCGAGGACCCGGTCAGCGAGGCGCCGGTCGCTGAGGTCGAGGCGGTGGAGGTCGCGGCCGTCGAGGTCGCGGCGCCGGTCGTCGAGCCCGTCCACGAGCCGGTCCTCGTCGGCGCCGACCCGGTCGAGGAGCCCGTCGACGACGGCCGCCCGCCGCGCCGCCGCCGCCGGGCCACGCGCCCCTGACCCAGCGCTGACCCAGCGCTGACGCAGCGTCCCCTGCTCCGGTCCGTCACCGTACGGGCCGGAGCAGGGCCGTCTCCGGGCGCAGTGCTGCTCCGTCGTCCCGTGCGACACGCGCCGGGGGGAGCAGGACCAGGTCGAGGGGACCGGCTGCGGTGAGCGGGGCGCGTACGTGCTCCCGCTGGCGCGTGTCGGCGGTCTGGCGCCGACGACGGGGAGGAACCCGCTGCGGGTGCGAGGAACTCTGGTCCCCGTGGCGGCGGGCCGCTCTGCGTCGTGCGGTGCGCGGGGCGCGTACGTGCTCCCGCTGGCTCGTGTCGGGGAGCTCAGCCCTGGCGGGCGGGCTCGTCGAGCAGCTCGGTCCACGGGACGGGCTTCGACCAGCGGTAGCCCTGGCCCCGGTCACAGCCGATGTCCCGCAGCCACTCGTCCACGTCGGGCGTCTCGACGCCCTCGGCGAGCACGCGTCGGCCGAGCCCGCGGGCGAGCGCGACGACGGAGGTGATGATCGCGCGGTCCTCGGAGTCGGCGAGCGCGCCGGAGACGAAGGACCGGTCGATCTTGATCTCGCAGACCGGCAGGGAGCGCAGCTGGGCGAAGGTCGTGAAGCCGGTGCCGAAGTCGTCGATCGACATCTCGACCCCGAGCTGCGCCAGCGCGGCGACGGCGCTGGCGAGCAGGCCCTGGTCCGCGGGGAGCGCGGTCTCGGTGATCTCCAGCGTGAGCCGGTCGGCCGGTACGCCGTGCTGCGCGAGCAGCGCCGCGACCTCCTCGGCGAGGGCGGGCCCGACGAGGTTGCGCATGGAGACGTTGACGCTGACCTGCCAGTCGACCCCGCGCTCGCGCCAGGCGGCGCAGTCCCGGACGGCGCGGCGCAGCACCCAGGAGGTGAACGGCCCGATGGTGCCGGACTGCTCGACGGCGTCGAGGAAGGCGGCGGGAGGCAGGAGCCCGCGCTGCGGGTGCTGCCAGCGGACCAGTGCCTCGACGCCGACGGTCGCACCGGTCGTGAGGTCGACCTGGGGCTGGTAGTGGAGGACGAGCTCGTCCTCCTCGATGGCGCGGCGCAGCTCGGCCTGCAGGCCCAGCGCCTCGGCGGTGAGCGTCTGCAGCTGCTCGGTCCAGGCGACGACGTGCGCGGTGCTGCGGCTCGCCTCGTGCAGCGCGATGTCGGCGCGCCGGAGCAGCACGCCGAGCTCGCCCTCGCCCGCGGACACGGGGACGACGCCCCAGCTCGCCTCGCACACCAGGGGGACGCCCTCGAGGACGAGCTCGGCGCCGAGCGCGGCGCGGACGCGGTCCAGCACGGCGAGCGCCTCGGTTCCGGTCTCAGGCAGCAGCAGGCCGAACTCGTCGCCGGCGAGCCGGGAGACGACCGTCGTGGGCGGCAGCGCGGCCCGCATCCGGGAGGCGGCCGCGCGCAGCAGCTCGTCGCCCGCGTCGTGGCCCAGGGTGTCGTTGACCTCGGTGACGTGCTCGATGTCGGCCAGCACGAGCGTGCCCGGAGCGCCGGTCTGCAGCATGTGGTCGACGAGCTCGCGGAAGGCGCGGCGGTTGGGCAGGCCGGTGAGCTCGTCGTGGCGGGCGCGGTGCTCGTCCTCCGCGGCGGAGCGGCGCAGCCGGCGCATCGTCGACCAGGCGAGCCCCACCTGGACGAGGTAGAGCGCGAGCAGGGCCAGCGAGAGTCCGACGTAGTAGCGGTGCAGGTCGCGGCTGACGCTGGCCGCGATGTCCTCGTACGGCACGCCCACGTCCAGCACCTCGCCGGCACCCCCGGACGCCGGCGTGGGCAGCGGCGCGACGATGTGGATGACGGAGCCGCTCGGCGTGCTCGGGTCGCTGGTCAGCCCGACACCGGGACGTCCCGCGCGGGCGGCGGCGAACAGCGGCCCGTCGACGGCGGCGAGGCGCCGCTCGACCGGGCCCTCGCCCCACAGCACCCGCCCGTCGACGCCGCGGACGGCGACGAAGTGCACGGCCTTGCGGCGCATCGCGCTGTCGACGAGCACGCGGAGCTGCGCGGCGTCCGCGGAGCTGATCGAGCTGACCTCGCGGCCGGCCAGCACCGGGTCGAGCACGGTGCCCTGGAGCATCCGGGCCTGCGCGGTGCCCCGGCCGAGCACGCGGACGTGGCCGTCGCGCTGCTCGCCCTGCACGAGGAACAGCCCGAGCACGAGGACGGGCACCAGGCTCGCCGCGGCGTACCCGGCGGCTGCGCGCACGTGCGCAGGGGGCCGGGCTGGCCGTGGGGAGCTCACGCGGTCCTGTCGGCAGACAGGGCGCGTGACTTCAGTCACGGGCGGGATCAGTCCGGCAGGTACGCCGAGCGGCCGGCCGGGGACGCCGACGGGAGCGGCGTGGACGAGGTGGTCGCCGACACCGACGGGCTGCTGGACGGCGACACCGACGGCGACACCGACGGCGACACCGACGGCGACACCGACGGCGACACCGACGGCGACACCGACGGCGACGCGGACGGCGACGCGGACGGCGAGGCCGTGGGCGACGGGCCGCTAGGCGGCAGCGGCAGCCGCTGGAAGCGGACCGTCAACGCACCGGTGTCGTCGGTGAGGTCGACGTCCCACAGCCCCAGCCGGGCCCGGCCGGTGCGCGCCGCCGTCCACGTCGTGGTCCAGACGTGGCTGCCCGCGCTGCACCCGGTGCCGTCGGGGTCGGTCGGCGCGAACACCGGGTCGACCCCGTCGACGAACAGCCCGAACAGGTCCGCGGGACGGGTGGCGTTCCAGCCGGCGACGCTCGCGGACCAGGGGCCGGTCCCGCGGGCGGCGCACTCGGCGTCGGCCGGCCCGTACCCGGTGCCCCAGGTCCCCGAGGCGGTGACGAGGTAGCTCGTCCCGCGCACGAGCACGCCGGCGGTGCGGACGACGCCGGTCGAGCCGTCGGCCGGCAGCGCCACGGACTCGTCGACCAGCGCCGTGCCGTTGGTCAGCGGGTACGCGTCGGCGGGCGGCGTCGGCACCGCGTCGGCGAGGCGCACCGAGACCTGCAGCGAACCGCTCGCCGCGGTGCCCGCCGGGGCGTACACCTGGAAGCGGGCCTGGCCGTCGACGGTGGGGCGGTAGGTCCACGTGTAGTCGTGGCCGTTGGCGCAGCTCCCGGTCGCGGCGGCGACGGGGACGAGCGACGGGCGGGCCCCGTCGACCCACAGGTCGAGCATGTCGGTCGTCGGGCGCAGCGGGTCGCCGGAGGCCGAGCGCTGCCAGGTGCTGGACTGCCCGCGGCGCACGCAGGCCGCGTCCGCCTGGCCGTCGGCGTAGTCGAACGTGCCGCTCGCCGTGACCGTGTACGTCGCGCCGGCCCGGAGCACGCCCGCGGTCCGCACGGCGGTGCCGTCGGCGGGGACGTCGAGCTGCTCGGCGTACTCGCGCGGCCCCGTCGTGAGGCGCGGCAGGTCGGCGACCGGCGCGTCCGTGACGGGGGCCGCGGCCGGCGGCACCCAGGCGTCGAGCGGCGTACCGCCCGGCAGCACGGTGACGTGCACGCTGCCGCTGTTGTCGCCGTAGTAGTCGTCGAGCAGCTGGAGGGAGAGCGGCCCGGTGGTGTCGGGGCGGTAGTCCCAGACGTAGGTGTGCCGGTCGTCGCAGCCACCCGTCGAACCCGCCCGGGTCCGCCAGGAGCTCGCCCCGCCGACGAGCAGGTCGAACTGCGTGCTGCCGGACTGCTCCCAGGTCGAGCGCCGCGACCAGCCGCTGTCGTCGTACGGGTGCCAGTTGCAGGTGGCGTCGGCGAGCATCGAGCCGGCGCCGTACGCGTAGGTGCCCGTGGCGACGAGGCGGTAGGTCCGCTTCGCCTGCAGGGAGAACGACGTGGTGACGGTCTCGCCCGTCGCGGGCACGTCGAGGCCGACCGCGGGCTGCGCGGTCTGGTCGAGCAGCGGCGGCCAGACCGGCGTGGCGGTGGGCGTCGGCGTCGACCGCGGGACCGGCGGGAGCACCGGCGCGCTGGTCGCGACCGGGCGCACCGGCGGGGGAGTGGGGACGGGCGCGGCGGGCCGGGCGCTCGCCGGGGGGCTGGCCTTCGTGGTGGGCGGCAGCGTCGGCAGGTCGGGGTCGGGGTCGAAGGTGCCGCCGGGCTTCGGCGTGGGGCCGGGAACCGGGACGGGGTCGACCACGAGCCCGGACCAGAACGACGTGCGGCCGAGCGCGCCGTTCCAGCTCATCGAGATGTGCATGTGGTCGGTGTGGTTGCTCGCCCCGTGGTACGCCCGCCAGCGGTTGGGGTCGCTGGTGGACCAGATCCGCTTGTCCCAGATGACGTACATGATCCCCATGCGCCGGGCCATGGCGTCCTTGTTGCCGTAGCGGTCGGTGGCGAGGAGGTACTTGAGGAAGGCCGCGGCGGCCGCGCGCTGCTTGGCGTTGTGCATGTTGACGCCCCAGTCGAACGCGCGCCCCTCCTTGTGCTCGGAGACGCCGCCGACCTTGCAGCCACGGCTGATGCCGAGGCTGCCGGTGCCCTTGTACGTGCGCTGCAGCCAGTTCGCGAGCTTGACCGTGCCCGCCTTGGGCTTCGGGTCGCACCTCGTCTGCTCCTGGACCGGGGCGAACCACTCGATCTTCCGGCTGAAGGTCCGCGTGGTCGCAGCCTGCGCCGCGGGCCGCGCCACGTGCGTCGCCGCCTCGGCAACCGGGGCGGTGACGGCGGCGACGGGTGCCAGCAGCGCGAGCGCCACGGCGAGGGGCACGCCGCGGCGCCCCCGCTGGTCGGGGCGCGGACGATCGGTGGGCAGGTGGTGCACGGGGTCTCCGCAAGGGGCTTCGGGGACGACCCCTACCGTTCGGCACCCGCGCAGGGGCCCTGAGGAGCCCGTCCGGTGGTTCGCTCTGCGTGACCGCTCCGAGGGGACCGGAAGGGCGGGAGCCCTCGTTTGACCTGTCGCGGGACGGTTCCGTACTCTGGTCATTCGGTGCGCCGCTGGCGCGCCTCCCCGCGCCTGCGCGTGCGACCCCCGTCCTGGGCCCTCGGCCCGGTCCGGAGCGCCGCCGCTCGTCCGCCGCGGGGTCGTCCGTGGGCTGAAGAGGAAGTGCCAGGGTGTACGCGATCGTCCGCGCCGGCGGCCGTCAGGAGAAGGTCGCCGTCGGCGACCTCGTCGTCCTCGACCGAGTGGCCGGCGAGCCCGGGTCCTCGGTCCAGCTGCAGCCGCTGCTGCTCGTCGACGGCGACACCGTCACCTCGGACGCCGCGTCGCTCTCGGGCGTCACGGTGACCGCGGAGGTCGTCGACCACCACCGCGGGCCGAAGATCGACATCCTCCGCTACAAGAACAAGACCGGCTACCGCCGCCGCCAGGGCTACCGCAGCGCCCTGACCGCGGTCAAGGTGACCGGCATCGAGACCGGGAAGGCGTGACGGCATGGCACACAAGAAGGGTGCGTCCTCGACCCGCAACGGTCGTGACTCCAACGCGAAGCGCCTCGGCGTGAAGCGCTACGGCGGCCAGCTCGTGGGCGCCGGCGAGATCATCGTCCGCCAGCGCGGCACGCACTTCCACCCGGGCCTCGGCGTGGGCCGCGGCGGCGACGACACGCTGTTCGCGCTCGTCCCCGGCCACGTGAAGTTCGGTACGCGCCGCGAGCGCCGCGTCATCGACATCGTGCCGCTGGCCGCCGCGGCCGAGTAGCAGCTCCTCGACGAGGGCGGGTCCGGGATCCTCCGGCCCGCCCTCGACGTTTTCCCCGGGGCGCCGGTCCGGCGCCCCCACCTCCTCGGAAGGCCCCCCATGACCACGTTCGTCGACCGCGTCGTGCTCCACGCGAGCGCCGGCAGCGGGGGGCACGGGTGCGCCTCCATCCACCGCGAGAAGTTCAAGCCGCTCGGCGGCCCGGACGGTGGCGACGGCGGTGACGGCGGCGACGTCGTGCTCGTGGTCGACCCGCAGGTCACGACGCTGCTGGACTACCACCACGGCCCGCACCGCCACGCGGACAACGGCAAGCCGGGGCAGGGGAGCAACCGCGACGGCGCCAACGGGACGACGCTCGTCCTGCCCGTGCCCGACGGCACGGTGGTCACGACGCTGGACGGCGAGGTGCTGGCGGACCTCGTCGGCGCGGGCGCGACGTACGTCATCGCCCAGGGCGGGCGCGGTGGCCTCGGCAACGCCGCCCTCGCCTCCACCAAGCGCAAGGCACCCGGCTTCGCGCTGCTCGGCGAGCCCGGCACCGCCCGCGACGTGGTCCTCGAGCTCAAGACCGTCGCCGACATCGCGCTCGTGGGCTTCCCGAGCGCCGGCAAGTCCAGCCTCGTGGGGGCGCTGTCGGCGGCGAAGCCGAAGATCGCGGACTACCCCTTCACCACGCTCGTCCCCAACCTCGGCGTCGTCGAGGCGGGCGAGGTCCGCTTCACCGTCGCCGACGTCCCCGGCCTGATCCCCGGCGCGAGCGAGGGCAAGGGCCTGGGCCTGGAGTTCCTCCGCCACGTCGAGCGCTGCGCCGCGCTCGTCCACGTGCTCGACTGCGCCACGCTCGACCCCGGCCGCGACCCGCTGAGCGACCTCGACGTCATCGAGGCCGAGCTCGCGTCGTACGGCGGGCTCCAGGACCGTCCGCGCCTCGTCGCGCTCAACAAGGTCGACGTGCCCGAGGCGCGCGACCTCGCCGACATGGTCCGCCCCGAGCTCGAGGCCCGCGGCCTCGAGGTCGTCGAGGTCTCGGCCGCGTCCCGCGAGGGGCTGCGCGAGCTCTCCTTCGCCATGGCGCGCGTCGTCGCCAGGGCGCGGGCCGAGGCGCCCGCGGTCGAGGTGACCCGTACCGTGCTGCGCCCGCGGCCCGTGAAGGGCCCGGAGTTCTCGGTCACCCCCGAGGGCGACTTCTTCCGCGTCCTCGGCGAGAAGCCGTGGCGCTGGGTGCGCCAGACCGACTTCTCCAACGACGAGGCGGTCGGCTACCTGGCCGACCGGCTGGCGAAGCTGGGCGTCGAGGAGGAGCTCGTGGCCAAGGGCGCCACGCCGGGCTCCACGGTCGTCATCGGCGAGGGGGACCAGGCCGTCGTCTTCGACTGGGAGCCGACAGTCGAGACGGGCGCCGAGCTCCTGCACGGTCCCCGCGGCTCCGACCTGCGGCTCGAGCCCGAGCCGCGCCGCCGCCGGTGAGCGCGGGCGCCGGCGCGCCGGCCACGCCGGTGCTGTCGGCCGCGCGCATCGTCGTCAAGGTCGGCTCGTCCTCGCTCACCACCCGGCAGGGCGCCCTGGACGGCGACCGGGTCGACGCCCTCGTCGACGCCCTGGCTGCACGGCGCGCTGCGGGGAGCGACGTCGTGCTGGTGAGCTCCGGCGCGATCGCGGCGGGCCTCAGCCCCCTCGGGCTGGCGCGCCGGCCCCGCGACCTCGCCTCCCAGCAGGCGGCGGCGAGCGTGGGGCAGGGGCTGCTCGTCCACCGCTACACCGCGGCCTTCGCCCGCCACGGCCTGGCCGTCGGGCAGGTGCTGCTCACCGCCGAGGACGTGATCCGGCGGGCGCACTACCGCAACGCCCAGCGCACGCTGTTCCGGCTGTTCGCGCTCGGCGCCGTGCCGGTGGTCAACGAGAACGACACGGTCGCCACGCACGAGATCCGCTTCGGCGACAACGACCGGCTCGCCGCGCTCGTCGCCCAGCTCGTGCAGGCCGACGCCCTCGTCCTGCTGAGCGACGTGGACGGGCTGTACGACGGGGACCCGCGCAAGCCCGGCGCCACCCTGATCCCGCGGGTCGCCGACCCGGCGGAGCTCGCCGGCCTCGAGGACCGCATCGGGGGCACCGGCTCGTCGGTCGGCACCGGCGGCATGGCGACGAAGGTGGAGGCGGCCCGGATCGCCGCCGCCGCCGGGATCCCGACGCTGCTCACCTCGGCCGCGCTGGCCGGCGCCGCCCTGCGCGGCGAGCAGGTCGGGACCTCGTTCCTGCCCACCGGCCCGCGCCGGCCGCCGCGGCTGATGTGGCTCGCGCACGCCAGCTCCCCGCGCGGGCGGCTCGTCCTCGACGACGGTGCGGTGCGCGCGGTCGTCTCGCGCGGCGCCTCGCTGCTGCCCGCCGGCATCACGCGGGTCAGCGGGGAGTTCGCGGCCGGCGACCCCGTCGAGCTCGTCGACCCGGCGGGCCTGCCCGTGGCGCGCGGGCTCGTCAACTACGACGCCGGTGAGCTGCCGGGGCTGCTCGGCCGCAGCACGCACGAGCTGGCCGCGGAGCTGGGGCCGGCGTACGAGCGCGAGGTCGTGCACCGCGACGACCTCGTCGTCCTCCCGCGCTGAGGTCCGCTCCAGGACCTGATCGGGTGGCGCCCGGCGGACCCCCTCCGGCCCCGTGGCGCGCGGCCGATGGTGCGGCATGACGACGAAGGTGGAGCTCGCCGAGCTCCGCCGGCTCGAGGCCGCCACCGCGTACGACCTCGGGGACGCGGCGCTGCGCGCGGAGCTGGACGCCCTCGCCGCCTTCACGGCCGCGGCGCTCGAGGCCCCGATCGCGCTCGTCACGCTCGTCCTCGACAGCTCCGTCGTCATCGCCGGGTCGTACGGCGTGAAGCCGGACTGCGCGTTCGCCGGCCCGGCGGGCTACCCGGTCGACTGGTCGTTCTGCGCGTTCACGGTCAAGGCGCGCGGCGCGTACGTCGTCTCCGACACGGCGGCGAGCCCGGTCCACGCCGGCAACTGGTTGGTCGAGGCGAGCTCGCTCGCGAGCTACGCGGGTGCCCCGGTCATCGACGAGGCGGGCGAGGTCCTCGGCGCGCACTGCGTCCACACCCACCAGCCGCGGGTCTACCGCCCGGAGGACATCGACCTGCTCCGCGCCGGTGCGGCCCGCGCGCGCCGGGTGCTCGCCCGGCACCGCCGCTAGCCCGAGCGACCGCTCGCGATCACCGTGCGGCCGAGCACGATGCGCAGCGCACTGCCCCGCGCCGGCAGGACAGCCGGGAGCCGCAGCGTCGCGTTGCCCCGGCGGTCCAGGCGCACGACGCCGAGCGCGGCCCACCGGCCGTGCCGCTGGACCCGCACGGCGACGGTCCTCCCGGCGTAGTGCGAGCTGAGGTCCACGCGCAGCCGGTGGCGGAGCCGGTCGGTGACGAGCAGCGGCACGGGCGCGCGGGTGTCGGCCACCACCGACCCCGGGGGCGCGACCAGAGCCGGGGCGGCGGACGGTGGCGGCGGGACCGTGCTGGCTGCGCCCGCCGCCGGGCTGCTGCTCGGGGCGGAGGTGCCCGGAGTGGCGGCCGGTAGCCCGCCGGCGCTCGGTGTCGGGGTGGGTGACGGCGGCCCCGTGGTCGGGGGTGGCGTCGTCGACGTGTCCGTGGGGACTGCGTCCCACCCCGGCAGGGGATGCTCGTCGTCCTGCGGGTCGGCACCCGGTGGCAGGGCGCGGTAGTGCATCACGACGTCGAAGGTGTCATCGCCGCAGGTCGTCCGGCCGGCAGCCGACAGGTGGAGCAGGACGCCGGCGGCCACGTCCTCGACGAACTGCTGCAGCTGGAGCCGACCGGAGGAGCTGGCCGTGCACAGCGGGTACGGGGCGCCGATCGAGACCCCCACGCCGGGCCCGGCGCCCCCCGGGGCTGCGGAGCCGATCGGCACGCCGTCGGCCGGCTCCAGGGTGCCGGTGCTCCAGGCGCCGTCGGTCTCCCACCCGACGTTGAAGCTGGTCGTCCCCCAGGCCGACCCGCCCGCCAGCGTCGCGGTGGGCGCGAACGTGAAGGAGGGGCCGGGTGACCCGTCGGCGTGCCGCTCGTGGAACGTGAGCGACGTGTCACCCGTCGCCCCGTCGCCCGTCAGCGGGACGGCCGTCGCCCCCGGACCTGCATCGAGTCGCGCGTCGCGCCGTCCGGGCGCGGAGGGGACGAACGTCACGTCGACGCGGCACCCGCGGGAGTCGCAGCCGGTGTCGCCCAGCCGGAAGTCCGCGAGAGCCGGTCCGCTCACCCGCCAGTCGGGTGACCGGGTCGCGCCGGTGAGCCAGAACGTCTGCATCCGCCCGACGTGCGAACCGACCGCCGCCTCGCCGAAGGCCCACCCGCTGGGCGCGATCGCGGGCACGCTGCCCGTCGGCTCCTGGAAGACGACCTCGGCGTACGCCGGGGCTCCGGCGTCGCACCCGTTGCGCAGGAGCGCCCACAGCCGGTCGACGCGCCCGTCAGTGCCTTGGTGCAGGTCGCGGACGTCGAGAGAGGTCCGCGAGCAGTGGTCGGCCTCGGTGTCACGGCCTTCGACGATGGCGTGGCGGACCGCGCGGTGGGTCGCGTCGAGGCTGGAGAGGAGGTCGCTGCCGAAGCCGGCGTCGACACTCAGGTCGTCAGGGGTGCCTCCGACCTGGACCAGTCCCTCCGCGGCTGTCAGCAGTTCCGGAGCGGTGTCGGCGGTCGGTCCCAGAGAGGCCCTGCTCGTCGTCCCCTGGGGCGGCTGCTGCACGGGTCGGACGACCTGCTGAGTGGGCCAGCCGGGCAGGGCGGGCAGGCCGCGGGGGAGGTCGCGCTCCCAGGGGGCGAGCACGTGGACGTGCAGGGTGCCCTCGAGGGCGTCCGCCGCGCCGTCGCACCACTGGGTGAAGGTGAGGGACAGGTGCGCGATCGCGCCGTCCGGGGCGTAGTCCAGCTGCGCGACGTGGATGTCCCCGCGCGTGTGCGAGCAGGCTCGGGAGTCCATGGAGACGTCCAGGACGGGCGCGGACACCCGCCCGTACCCCTCCCGCAGTGCACCGGTGTAGTCCCCGGCGTGCAGCCGGGCCCCTGGTGGGGCGTCGATCTCGCCGTCGACGCTGACCTCACTCCCGTCGACGTCGCGGGCGGAGCTGGTCGCGGCGAAACGCAGCGAGGTGGACCCCTCCCCTCCGAAGACCCCGACCCCGCCTGACGCCTGGTCGACCCTCACGTCCTGGCCCTTGCCGACCCAGTCGGAGGTCCCGCCGCTGTGCAGGGCGAGGGAGGTGTCGCCGGGGGTGGCGTAGCCCGCGAGGGCCACGACCGGGAGGCCCGGCCCGAGGTCCAGGCTGCCGCTCCGGACTCCGGAGGCGACGGGGGCGAAGGTCGTGTCCACCCGGCAGGCCCGGGCGTCGCACGGTCCGCTGCGGGCGGTGAAGTCGCTCGCGTCCACTCCCGCGACGGCGGCACGCGTCGGGGTGCCACCGAGCACCCAGACCGCTGCTCGCGCCGGCGTGGTGGAGTGCGGTGCGAGTTCGGGGAAGGCCACGCCGCTGGGGACGACCAGGGGCCCGGAGGGCACCGCGCGTCCGACCGCGACCTCGCCGAAGGCGCTGGCGCCGCAGGCGAAGCCGGCCCAGAAGCGGTCGACGGTGCCGTCCCCCGCGAAGTGCACCTCGCGCACCGTGTAGTCCCCGCCGTCACAGGCGGTCCCGTCAGGACGGCTCACCGACAGCGCTCCACGGGGAGAGCTGGCAGTGCCGACCTGCTGGTACGACCCCGGGACGAAGGAGCGGCCACCGGGAGCGCTGAACGCCACGTCGGTGACGGCACCATCGGCGTCGGCGAACGAGATGTCGACGGTGAACGGGGCGTTGCTCCAGAGCCTGGGCGAGGCCGTGAGCAGCTGCGTGCCGTACCGCAGCGAGGAGACCGCGAGGTAGCTCGTCGGGGTGTCCGCAGCCGCACTCACCGGCGCAGTGGGCAGCAGCCCGACCGCGACGAGCGCCAGGACGAGCAGGGCGAGCAGGGTCGGCCGCCGGCCGTACGACCACGTCATCGGTGCCCCCCCGGGCTCGTCGTGGGCGGAGGCTAGCGCTCGAGCGCCTGCCACCGCCAGGGCTCAGAGCGCGAGCGTCTCCCCGCGCCCCACCCAGCGCACGTCCACCTGCAGCCCGCGGCGGTCGAGCTCCTCGCGGAACTCCGACAGCGGCGAGCGGAACACCGGGTACTCCTCGTAGTGCACCGGCACCACCGTCGTGCCCCGGCGCCCGAGCTCGAGCAGCTCGAGCAGGTCGGCGCCCATCCGGCCGTCCATCGTCAGCGTCAGGCCGAGGATGCGGGTGCCGCCGAGGTGCACGAGCGCGAGGTCGATCTCGGGGTAGCGCCGGACGATCTCGCGCAGGTCGTCGCGCACGAGCGTGTCGCCCGACTGGTAGACGCGGTACGGCCGCTGGCCCGGCCGCTCGAACTCCATCAGCGTGCCCATGACGCGGGGGATCGCGAGCTGGGCGAGGCCGGGGGCGTGGCGCCCGGGCAGCGCGGTGACCCGCAGCGTCGCGCCGTCCTTGCCCGTCTCCCACGACTCCCACGTCGTCAGCCCCCGCGCCTCGACCCGGCGCGTCCGCAGCCGCGTGGCCCCCGACGGCGTGGTGAGCACGGGCACGGACGGGTCGAGCCCGCGGCGGGCGACCCGGTCGTAGTGGTCGCCGTGGAGGTGGGACAGGGCGACGGCGTCCAGCGGCGGCAGCTGGTCGGGGGAGAGGGCCGGGTCCTGCAGGCGCTTCGACGACAGCCCGAGGCCGAGGTACGCGCGCTGCCCGCGGCGCAGGAAGTTCGGGTCGGTGAGCACGCGGAAGCCGTCCCGCTCGAGCAGGGTGGTCGCGTTGCCCACGAAGGTCAGCGAGGACGTCACCCCGCGGAGGTTCCCCCAGGCCGACGCGTCACGCCTGCTCCGGCCCGCGGCGTCGCCGTGTGCGAGGATGCCGGGGCCGGGCTGCCGGCGGATCCGCGCTCGGAAGGTGGAGGGACCAGATGCTCGTCGTGGCGGCCGAAGAGGTCAAGAACTCGCTGCCGGCGCCGCCCATCGTGCTCGGGCTCATCGCCTTCGGCATCCTGTGCGCGCTGCTCGCGATCACCTGGACGTTCCACAAGTACCGCTGACGAGCGGCCCGCGCCCTCAGGCGCGGGCGCCCGCCGGTGCGGAGCGCGTCGCCCCGAGGGCGTCGTCGGTCGTCATCGCCGTCCACGAGACGGCCCCGAGGTAGGACCGGACCAGCTCGTCGGCGCTGATCGGCAGCGCGTCGAGCCCGGCGGCCACGGCCGCGTCGTCGAGGTCCTCGAGCCCGGCGACGGTGGAGAGGATCTCGCCGAGCCGGCCCTCGCGGCGCAGCAGCGCGGCCTGCAGGTCCTCGGCGAGGGGCAGCCGGTCGACGACCAGCGGCATGCTGAGGCCGAGCAGCTGGTCCAGGCTCGAGAGCAGCCCGACCATGAAGGCGGACTCCGGGCGGACGTCGCCGGTGTGCCGGGCGACGAGCTCGCAGGTCCGGGCCCGCGTCATCGCGGCGCTGAGCTGCTCGCTGTCCGGGTCGGAGGCGTCCGACAGCACCATGAGCAGCATCCACGAGCGCAGCGTCGCCATGCCGAGCAGGACCAGCGCGTCGCGGATCGACTCGATCCGGCGGATGGTGCCGGAGGAGGCGGCGTTGGCCGCGCGCAGGATCCGGTAGTTCAGCCCCAGGTCGGCGCGCACGACCTCCTCGATCTCGCCGAGGTCCACCTCGGGGTCCGCGAGCCGCCCGAGCAGGCGCAGGCAGGCGAGGTGCGCCGGCGACACCGTCCGCGCCGAGACGACGTCCGGGCGCAGCAGGAAGTAGCCCTGGAACCAGTCGAAGCCCAGTCGGTGGCAGAGGTCCATGTCCGTCGCCGTCTCGACGCGCTCGGCGACCAGCGTGACGTCGTGCGAGGAGCGCAGCGCGTGCACCCGGCGCTCGAGCTCCTCGGGCGCGGCGTCCTTGACGTCGACCTTGACGATGTCGGCGACGTCGAGCAGCGCCATGCGGTGCTCCTGCTGGACCGACCAGTCGTCGAGCGCGATCGAGTAGCCCTGCTCGCGCAGGCGGCGGGCCCCCTCGACCACCTCGGCGTCCGCGGGGATGGTCTCGAGCAGCTCGAGGACGGCCTTCTCGGGCGTGAACGGCACCGGCAGCTCGCCGACGACGAACGGGCGGGTGAGGTTGACGAAGGCGAGCCGGCGGCCGACGAGGCGCTCGAGCCCGAACTCCATGAAGGTGTTGACGATGACGCGGGTGGTGGCGAAGTCGTCGCTGCGCTCGGCCGAGGTCGAGGTCGTCTGGGCGCGGAAGAGCAGCTCGTAGCCCACGACGTCCATCGAGCGGTCGTAGACCGGCTGGCGCCCCACGTGCACAGCTGGCATTCCGTCTCCCGTGCCTCGCGCACGGGCCCCGGGAGGGGACGGCCGAAGGAGTCGGCTCCCGCACGTCGCTGTCCCCATCGGGTGACAATGGGAGCCACTTGAGGGGAACCGGGCGCAGGTCACCGGGACCGCAGACCGGAGGAGCGCGGGTGCAGCGGATCGGCGTCATGGGCGGCACGTTCGACCCGGTGCACCACGGCCACCTCGTGGCGGCCAGCGAGGTCGCCTGGCGCTACGACCTCGACGAGGTGGTCTTCGTCCCCACCGGCCAGCCGTGGCAGAAGTCGGAGCGCACCGTCACCCCGGCCGAGCACCGCTACCTCATGACGGTGGTGGCGACCGCCTCCAACCCCCGCTTCACGGTCAGCCGGGTCGACATCGACCGGCCCGGCCCGACGTACACCGTCGACACGCTCAACGACCTCGCCGCCGAGCGCGGGCCCGACGTCGAGCTGCTCTTCATCACCGGCGCCGACGCGCTCGCCCAGATCCTCACCTGGAAGGACGCGGAGGAGATGTTCTCCCTCGCGCGCTTCGTCGGCGTGACCCGGCCGGGGCACGCGCTCTCGGTCGAGGGGCTGCCCACCGACCGCGTCAGCCTGCTCGAGGTCCCGGCGCTGTCGATCTCGTCGACCGACTGCCGTGACCGGGTCGAGCGCGGGGAGCCGGTGTGGTACCTCGTGCCCGACGGCGTGGTGCAGTACATCGCCAAGCACCGCCTGTACGCCCCGCCGCCCGCCACGGAGCTCCGCCCCGCCCGTGACGGCTCCGCGGAGCTCCGCCCAGCGTGACAAACTGGGAGGCCGAGGGGCCGCTGCGGCGGCCCGCCCCTGCGTGAAGGAGCCGGATGGCTGCCAGTCCCCGAGCGGTCGAGCTCGCCCGCGCCGCTGCCGTCGCCGCGTCGGACAAGCTCGGCGAGGAGATCGTCGCCGTCGACGTGAGCGAGCAGCTCGTCATCACCGACGCGTTCGTCCTGGTCTCCGGGACCAACGACCGCCAGGTGAAGGCGCTCGTCGACGCGGTGGAGGAGGCACTGCTCGGGCTCCAGGCCAAGCCGGCGCGCCGCGAGGGCGAGCGCGAGGGCCGGTGGGTGCTGCTGGACTACCTCGACATCATCGTGCACGTGCAGCACCAGGAGGAGCGCGCCTTCTACGCGCTCGAGCGCCTGTGGCGCGACTGCCCCTCGATCCCGCTGCCGGAGGAGGTCACCCGCGGTCGTTCGGGCGTGGGCTCGGCGTGAGCGTCGCCGCCCGCAGCTCGACCGTCCCGCGGCCGGTGAGCCGCCGCGTCGTGCTCTGGCGGCACGGGCGCACCGCCTGGAACGCCGCGATGCGCTTCCAGGGCCAGACCGACATCCCGCTCGACGAGGTGGGCGTGCAGCAGGCGCGCGCCGCCGCCGCCCGGCTCGCGTCGCTGCAGCCCGACCTGCTGGTCTCGTCCGACCTGCTGCGCACGCGCGACACCGCCGCCGAGCTCGCCCGCCTCACCGGGCTCGAGGTGCGGCTCGACCCGGGGCTGCGCGAGACCTTCGCGGGGACCTGGCAGGGCCGGACGAGCGCCGAGATCGCAGCCGACGACGGGGACGCGTACGCCGCCTGGGTCGCGGGAGAGCCCGACGTGCGCCCGGGCGGGGGAGAGACGCGCTGGGAGGTCGCCGAGCGGACCTGCGCCGCGGTCCACCGCGCGCTCGAGGGCACGCCCGCGGGCGGCACCCTCGTCGTCGTCACCCACGGTGGGGCGGCGCGCACCGCGCTGGCCATGCTGCTCGGCCTCCCCCCGGAGCACTGGGGCGTGCTCGGCGGCCTCTCCAACTGCTGCTGGTCGGTGCTGCACGAGGACGCCCGCCGCGCGCCCGGGGCCTGGCGCCTCGAGGAGCACAACGCCGGCTCGCTGCCCGAGCCGGTGCTCACCGAGGAGGGGTAGCGAGCCGGTCGAGCGCTGGCACGGGCGCGGGTCCTGGACCTGTATAGTCTTCCGAGTGCCGCGGGCGACCGCGGTGCGGGGCTGTAGCGCAGCTGGTAGCGCACCTCCATGGCATGGAGGGGGTCAGGGGTTCGAGTCCCCTCAGCTCCACCTCTCCCGGTCCCTCCGGTCTGCACCCGACAGGGCAGCGGCCGCTGCCCCTCAGGGCACACCACCCTCACCGAGCGTGACTGCCCTCCGCGTACGCGCCTAGCGTCGAGCAGGCGCACACGGGGTGCGCCGTTCCCGGAGGAGAGCTCGATGGCCGAGACCCCTGCGCGCCGCACCGCGCGCTACGGATGGGTGCCGGACCTTCCCGACCAGCGCGACCAGCTGTACGCGGCGCGCCCCCAGACCCTGCGGGCGCTGCCGCCGAAGGTCGACCTGCGCGACGACTGCCCGAAGACGGTCTACGACCAGGGGCGCATCGGCAGCTGCACGGCCAACGCGATCGCCGCGGCGTACGAGTTCGACCTGCTCAAGCAGGGCTCGATCGACATGATGCCGTCGCGGCTGTTCATCTACTACGGCGAGCGCGCCATCGAGGGCAGCGTCCACTCCGACTCCGGCGCGCAGATCCGCGACGGCATCAAGGTCGTCAACAAGCTCGGCGTCTGCTCCGAGGACGAGTGGCCCTACGACGACACGCCGCCCGACTACGACGGAGGCCCCTTCCCCGCTGGTGCGCGGGCCGGGCAGAAGCCGAGCGCTGCGGCGTACGCGTCGGCGCGGCACCACAGGGCGAAGGGCTACCACCGCGTGGTGCGGGCGCTCTCGCAGTTCAAGGCGTGCCTCGCCGACGGCTACCCCTTCGTCCTCGGCTTCACGGTCTACGAGAGCTTCGAGAGCGACGCGGTGGCGCAGACCGGTGAGATGCCGATGCCGAGCACCTCCGAGCACGTCCTCGGCGGCCACGCCGTCCTGGCGGTGGGCTACGACGACAGCACCCAGCGCTTCCACGTGCGCAACTCCTGGGGGCCGGGCTGGGGCGACGGCGGGTACTTCACGATGCCGTACGCGTACCTCACGACCCCGGACCTGTCCTCGGACTTCTGGACGATCAGGACCGTGGCCTGAGGGTGGGGGAGGTCCGTACCGCCCGGGTCGGCGAGCAGGTCGCGCTCGCCGTCCCGGAGCGGCGCACCGGCGGCTACCGGTGGGTCGTGCGCAGCGAGCCGGAGGGCGCGCTGGAGGTGGTCGCCGACGACTGGGAGCCGCCGGAGGGGGACGCGCCGGGAGCGGTGGGGACGCGGCGGCTGGCCGTCCGCGTCGCGGCACCGGGGCGGCTGCTCGGCGTGCGCGCGCGCTCCTGGGAGGCGGCCTCCGGCGAGGGCACGGTCCTGCTCGAGGTGCGCGTGGCCTGAGCGGGTGCGTCGGCCTGGTCAGCGCAGGGCACGATGATCACGTGAGCTCTGACTCGGACGACGAGGTCGCCCGCGACCTGCCCCAGGGGGAGGACCCCCGGCCGGGGGCTGCCGACGCCTCGATCGAGGACAAGGAGCGGGCGGCCCACCGCTCCGCGCCGCCCCCTCCGAAGCCGCTGAAGGTCCGCGACGGGTGGCCGACGCGGCGGATCTTCTCCGCCGCCTGCACGGTGGCGGCGGGGTTCTTCCTCGTCTACTTCTTCGCGACCCTGCTCAAGGCCGTGACCTCCGAGCTGATGCTCGTCGTGCTGTCGGGCGTCATCGCGGCGGGGCTCGACCCCGTCGTCGCCCTGCTCACCCGGCGCGGCCTCAAGCGCCAGTGGTCGGTCGCGCTCGTGGCCACCGTCTTCATCCTCGCGGTCGTGGGCTTCTTCGCCGCGATCGTGCCGCCGATCGTCGACCAGACCGGGCAGCTGGTGAAGGCGGCCCCGGACATCAGCAAGGAGCTGCAGGACCGGAGCACGCTCATCGGCCGGCTCAACACGCAGTACCACCTGCTCGACACCGTCACGTCCCGGCTGGGCTCGTCCTCGGGCTCGACCGCGGGCAGCAGCGGGTCCGGGCTGCCGGTCGGCGGCATCCTCAACGTGAGCGCGGCGATCTTCGGCACCCTCGTCTCGAGCCTGACGGTGCTCGTGCTGACGATCTACTTCCTCGCCAACATGCCCGGCATGCGGCGGGCGGTCTACCGCACGATCCCGGCGAGCCGGCGCGAGCGCGCGGTGCTGCTGGGCGACGAGATCTTCGCGCGGGTGGGCGGCTACGTGCTCGGCAACATCGTCACCTCCGTCATCGCCGGCGTGGGGACGATGGTGTTCCTCGAGATCGCGGGCGTGCCGTACGCCGGGGCGCTCGGTCTGCTCGTCGCGGTGCTCGACCTCATCCCCATCGTCGGCTCGACGATCGGCGGCACGCTGGTCACGCTGGTCGCGCTCACCGTGTCGCTGCCGGTCGCCGTCGCCAGTCTCGTCTTCTACGTCGTCTACCGCCTGCTCGAGGACTACCTGCTGACGCCCCGCGTCATGAACCGCACCGTGCACGTCCCGCCGGTGCTGACGATCGTCGCGCTGCTGCTGGGTGGTGCGCTGTTCGGGATCGAGGGCGCCTTCCTCGCCATCCCGGTCGCGGCGGCGACCGAGCTCGTCATCAGCGAGGTGGTCTGGCCCAAGCTCGACTCGGTGTGAGGGCGCGTGCGTCCCGCGTGACTGTCGGTGGAGGGGGGCAGGCTGGGGCCATGCGCTGCTCGATCATCCCGCCCTACCTCCTCCGCGCCGTCGCCGAGGCCGGCCCCGAGCCCGCCCGCAGCCGCGCGCGGGAGACCCTCCTCGTCGACGCGGAGGTGCGCCGGCTGCGCGAGGACGCGCGCGCCCCCGGCTGGGCCGCAGGCGCAGGGGAGGCCGTCGCCGCGCTCGCGCCGAAGCGCACGGTCTCCGACGCGCACCACGGCCAGCCGCCGGGCACCGTCGTGCGCCACGAGGGCGGGCCGGCCACCGGGGACGGCGCCGCGGACCGGGCCTACGACGGGCTCGGTGCGACCTACGGCTTCTACGCGCAGGTCTACTCCCGCGACTCCCTCGACGGGCGCGGGATGCCGCTGCGCGCGTCGGTGCACGTCCAGCGGGGCTGGGACAACGCCGAGTGGGACGGCGAGCGGATGCTCTTCGGCGACGGGGACGGTGAGGTGTTCGGCGACTTCACCTCCTCGCTCGACGTGATCGGGCACGAGCTGACCCACGGGGTGACGCAGTACGAGGCCGCCTTCGACTACCAGGGCCAGTCCGGCGCGCTCAACGAGTCGATGTCCGACGTGTTCGGCAGCTGCGTCAAGCAGTGGTCGCTGCAGCAGACCGCCGAGCAGGCCGACTGGCTCATCGGCGAGGAGCTCCTGCTGCCCGGCGTGCACGGTGTCGCGCTGCGCTCGATGAAGGCTCCGGGGACGGCCTACGACGACCCGCGGCTCGGCGGCAAGGACCCGCAGCCGGCGAACATGCGCGACTACGTCGAGACCTCGGAGGACGAGGGCGGGGTCCACCTCAACTCCGGCATCCCCAACCACGCGTTCTACCTCGCCGCGACGGCGATCGGCGGCTCGAGCGGGGAGGGCGCGGGCCGGGTCTGGTACGCCGCGCTGCGCGACCGCACGCTGACCCCGCAGGCGGACTTCGCCGCGTTCGCCGCCGCCACCCTGCGAGCGGCGCAGGCCGTCGGCGGGTCGGCGCCGGGCGCGGTGCGTGCGGCGTGGACTGCGGTCGGCGTCGAGCCGACCGGGAGCTGAGCGGGGATGACCGACGGCACTGGAGCCGGCACTGAGGGCGGCACCGACGCGCTCGCGGTGACCGTGCGGCGCACCGGGGGCTTCGCCGGCGTCGCGCGCGCCTGGACGCTCTCGCTCGGCGACGTCGACGAGGAGCTCGGCGGCCGCCTCCGCGCGCTCGCGGGCGAG
Source organism: Motilibacter rhizosphaerae (assembly GCF_004216915.1). Classification (NCBI taxonomy): domain Bacteria; kingdom Bacillati; phylum Actinomycetota; class Actinomycetes; order Motilibacterales; family Motilibacteraceae; genus Motilibacter; species Motilibacter rhizosphaerae. The sequence goes on along the minus strand of NZ_SGXD01000002.1, from coordinate 434,835 downwards.
GCCGTCGCGGCCCCGCCGCCCCCCGCGCCCCCGCGCGCCGACGGGTTCCGCTGGTCGGTGGTGCTGCACTCACCGGGGGGCGACTCCGCCCTGGAGGCCCCCGAGTCCGCCCTCCCTCCCGCCCTCGCCGAGCTGGTCGGCCTCGTGCGCGAGCACGGCGCCGCGCCCTGACGCGACGGCCCGACCCCCGCCCGTCTCCGGGGGAGCGCTCCCTAGACTGCGCGGGCACCGCCGACCCACCGCGAAGGAGCGCTGACGCATGGCCTGGTACGACCTGCCGCTGGAGCAGCTGCGGACCCACCGCACCGCGACGCAGGCCCCTGCCGACCTCGACGCGTTCTGGTCCCGCGTCCTCGCCGCGACCGAGGCCGCAGCACGCCCCACCACGCTGGAGCGGTGGAAGCCCGGGGTCTACGGGCCGACGCCGGTGTGGGACGTCGAGTTCTCGGGCGGGCGCGGCGACCGCATCCGCGCCTGGTACCTCCGCCCCGCGGGCGTCGCGGAGGACGAGCCGCTGCCCGTCGTCGTCACCTCGATCGGCTACGGCGGCGGGCGCAGCGTCCCCGCGGACCACCTCGCTCTGCCGGCGCTGGGCTTCGCCTCGCTCGTCATGGACACCCGCGGGCAGGGCGCGCGCTGGGCGGTCGGCTCCACGGGCGACGGCCCTGACCTCGGCCCCGAGCTCTCCACCGTCATGTCGCGGGGCATCACCGACCCCGAGCAGTACTACTACACGCGGCTCTACTGCGACGTGGCCCGGGCCGTCGACGTCGCGGCCCGCGACCTGCCCGGCGTGGACTCCGCGCGCATCGGGGTCACCGGCGGCAGCCAGGGCGGCGCGCTCTCGCTCGCGGCCGCCGCCCTGCGCCCCGGCCTGGTGCGCGCCGTCGCCGCCGACGTGCCCTTCCTCTGCGACATCTCCCGCGCGATCCGCATCACCGACAGCAACCCCTACAAGGAGGTCGGCGACTTCCTCGCCCAGCACGTCGACCTCGTCGAGACCGCGGAGCGCACCCTCGCGTACGTCGACAACGCCGTGCTCGCCCCGCGGATCACCGCACCCGTGCACATGACGGTCGGTCTCATGGACGACATCTGCCCGCCGTCGACGGTCTTCGCGGCCTTCAACGCGCTCGAGGTCGAGGACAGGTCGATCGTCGTCAACCAGTTCGGCGGACACAGCCCCAGCCACGTGCACGACGAGCTCAAGCTGCGCTTCCTGCGCGAGCGGCTCGGCCTGGCGTGAGACGGTGCGCCACCGAGGGGTGACGCAGCCCACACCGCCGCTCTACGCTTGTCCTGACGGGCCAGCGACGAGCAGCGGGAGGCGACGATGACCGGGTCCTCGTGCCGCGGCGGAGCCGTGCTGGCCGTGATCACGGCCGCCCGTGCCGCCGAGGCGCTCGGCGCGCCCGACGTGCCGGCGCCGCGCCCCGCTCAGCCGGCCTCCTCCACCGCCTCGAGCAGGCCGTGCGACTCGACGGCGTCGAGACCGAGCACCTTGTAGCCCTCGGTCTCGAACAGCACGACCACCCGGTCGTCCTCGTAGCGCATCACCACGCCGGTGCCGAAGCTCGGGTGCGCCACCGTGCCTTGCAGCGCGTACGGCGCGTCCTCCGGCACCTCTCCCTCGACGCTCGCGCTGGACCCGGACAGGCAGTTGTCGCAGTTGCCGCAGGGCCCGGGCGCCTCCTCGCCGAAGTAGCCGAGGACGAACTGGCGCCGGCAGCCGGCGGTCTCGGCGTACCCGCGCACCATCTCGACGCGCGAGCGCTCCAGCCGCTGCTGCGCCTCGCTCGCCGCGACCGCGGCGTCGGCCAGCTCCTCGGGCCCGGCGTCCGGCTGCTGCTCGGCGGCCTCCTCGAGCGCGGAGAGCAGCCGCGGCAGCTTGCGCGGCCCGAAGCCGGTGCGCTCGCGCATCTCCTCCTCGCCGACGCCGCCGGCGCGCAGCCTGGCCACGCCGACGAGCTCGTCGCGCTTGAGCACGCCCGAGGCGAAGAAGCGCCGCAGGCCCAGGTCCTCCGGGCGGTAGAAGAGGACGGCCTCGCTCGGCTCGCCGTCCCGGCCTGCGCGGCCCACCTCCTGGTAGTACTCGTCCAGCGAGCCGGGGACGGCGGCGTGCACGACGCTGCGGACGTCCGGCTTGTCGATGCCCATGCCGAAGGCGCTCGTCGCGACGACGACGTCGAGCCCGCCGTCGAGGAACCGCGTGTGCACGTCCTCGCGCAGCGACCTGCGCAGGCCCGCGTGGTACGCCGCGGATCGCAGGCCGAGCTCCTCCAGCGAGCCCGTCACCTCCTCGGCGTCGCGGCGGGTCGCGACGTAGACGATCTGCGGCTTCGGGCTCGCCGCCGCGCGGAGGAGCACCTGCTCGCGCTGCTCGCCGCCGTCCTGCGGGCGCACCACCTCGAGCCGGATGTTCTCCCGGGCGAACCCCTGGACCAGCACGAACGGGTCGCGCAGGCCGAGCCGCTCGACGATGTCGTCGCGGACCGGGGGAGCGGCCGTCGCCGTCAGCGCGATGACCGGCGGGCCCCCGAGCGCCTCGAGGTACGCGCCGAGGCGCAGGTAGTCCGGGCGGAAGTCGTGGCCCCACGAGGAGATGCAGTGGGCCTCGTCGACGGCCACGAGCGACGGGGCCAGGGCGCGCACCTCCTCGAGCACCTCGTCGTTGCCCAGCTGCTCGGGGGCGAGGAAGAGGAACTCGGCCCGCCCCTCGCGCACGTCGGCGAGGACCTCCGCGCGCTCGCGGACGCCGAGGTCGGAGTTGAGCACCGCCCCGCGGACCGTACGGGTCGCGCCCTCGTGCGCGCCGAGCCCCTCGGCCTGGTCGCGCTGGAGCGCGAGCAGCGGGGAGACGACGAGCGTGGGCCCGGGCAGGTGCAGCCCCGGCAGCTGGTACGTCGCGGACTTGCCCGCCCCCGTCGGCATCACGACCAGGGCGTCGCGCCCGGCGAGCACCGCCGCCACCGCCTCGCCCTGGCCGGGGCGCAGCTCCTCCCACCCGAAGACCTCCCGGGCGGTCTGCAGCACCTCCGGAGGGACGGCCGGGGCGGTGCGGGCGGTGGGGGGCTTCGTCACTGCACCGAGTTGCCCCCGGCCCCTGGTCGGCAACCGCCCTGTGACGGACCCGGCACCGGGCGGTGGGGGGAGACCCGCCTGGCCGTCATCCGGCTGGGGCCTTCAGTTTCGGGCGCGGACGGTCGATGATGGCCGCGTGAGCGTGCTGTGGATGGACGAGTGGGCCCGGCTGCGGGCGCGCCTGGCGCGTACCCCCGGCGGGCTCGTCACCTGGGCTGCGCTGGTGCTCGGGGTCGTCGCGCTGGCCGCCCTCGTGACGGCGGTCGCCGCCGCGACGACAGCACCGCTGGCCGTGGTCCCCGTCGCCCTGGCGGGCACGGCGGCCCTGTCGCTGCCGCAGCGGGAGCGCCTCGTGGCGCTCGGCGCCGCGGCGGCCACCCTGCTGGTGGGCTGCGTCGTCGTCGCCCTGCGCGGGCAGGGCAGCGTCGCCGGGCCGCTGTGGCTGGTGCTCGGCTGGCTGCTCGCCGCGGGCGTCGCCGAGGCGGTGGCGGTCCGCGTGCGCTCGCTGCGGCTCGCCCTCGAAGCAGCGCGCGCCGCGGTCGACGCGGTCAGCGTGCGCGACCCGCTGACCGGGGTCGCCAACCACCACGGGCTCGAGCTCGTCGGCAAGCAGATCGTCGAGACCGCCCGCCGGCAGGGTGACGCGGTCTACTGCACGTTCGTGGAGATCGGCGGGCTCGCCGAGGCGCGCGCCGCGCACGGCGCGGACGCGGTCTCCGACGTGCTCGTCGCGCTCGCCGAGGCGCTGCGCGCGGTGACGCGGACGACCGACGTCGTCGCCCGCTGGCAGGACCAGGTCTTCTGCACCGTCGGCCAGGGTGCCGGCGTCGAGCCCACGGAGCTCGAGCGGCGCATCCGCCGCCGCCTCGGCGCCGACGAGACCCTCGACCGTGCCGTGTGGTCCGGCCGCATCACCGTCGGCGGCGCCATGCTGCCGCCGTGGGACTCCGGCACGCTCGAGACGCTGCTCGTCCGCGCCGCCGAGGAGCTGCGCGCGCGCTCGATCCAGCGCCGCCCCACCGCCGGCGAGTCCGCCGTGCCCCAGCCGTCCGACGACACGCACTCCTCGTCCGACACCCCCTGACCGCCCGCTCGGCCCCCCTGCCGCCGGGAGGGCCGCTGCGCCGCCGACGGTAGGCTTGCCCGTCATGACGACGGCCAGCGCAGACCCCCGTGTGGACGACGACGCCGCTCCGGCGCACCGCTACACGGCCGCGCTCGCCGGCGACCTGGAGCGCCGCTGGCAGGAGCGCTGGACGGCGGAGGGGACCTTCGAGGCGCCCAACCCCGTCGGCGCCCTCGCGGGCCCGGTCGACGACCGCCCGAAGCGCTTCGTCATGGACATGTTCCCGTACCCCTCGGGCTCGGGCATCCACGTCGGGCACCCGCTGGGCTACATCGCGACGGACGTGTTCGCGCGCTACTCGCGCATGACGGGCTACAACGTCCTGCACACGCTCGGCTTCGACGCGTTCGGCCTGCCCGCCGAGCAGTACGCCGTGCAGACGGGCCAGCACCCCCGCGTCACCACCGAGGGCAACATCGCGACGATGCGCGTGCAGCTCGGGCGGCTCGGTCTGGGCCACGACGCGCGGCGCTCGATCTCGACGATCGACCCGGACTACTACCGCTGGACCCAGTGGATCTTCCTGCAGGTCCACGCCTCCTGGTACGACCGCGAGGCTGGCCGTGCCCGCCCCATCGCCGAGCTCGAAGCCGCGTACGCCTCGGGGGAGCGGCCCACCCCCGACGGCCGTGCGTGGAGCGAGCTCACCGGTGACGAGCGGGCCGAGCTGCTCGACCAGGAGCGACTGGCCTACCGCTCGAACGCGCCGGTCAACTGGTGCCCGGGCCTCGGCACCGTCCTCGCCAACGAGGAGGTCACCGCCGACGGGCGCAGCGAGCGCGGCAACTTCCCCGTGTTCAAGCGCAACCTGCGCCAGTGGATGATGCGCATCACGGCGTACGCCGACCGGCTGGTCGACGACCTCGACCGGCTCGACTGGCCCGAGCCCGTGAAGCTCATGCAGCGCAACTGGATCGGCCGCTCGAACGGTGCGCATGTCGACTTCTCGCTGTCCGCCAGCGCTTCCTCGGTGCGCGTCTTCACCACGCGCCCGGACACGCTGTTCGGCGCCACCTACGTCGTCCTCGCCCCCGAGCACGAGCTCGTCGACACCATCACGGCCGCCGCGTGGCCGGAGGGCGTCGACGAGCGCTGGACCGGCGGAGCCGCCACGCCCGCCGAGGCCGTAGAAGCCTACCGGGCCCGCGCCGCGGCGAAGTCCGAGGAGGAGCGCACCGCCGACTCGCGCGAGAAGACCGGCGTCTTCACCGGCGCGTACGCCGTGAACCCGCTGTCGGGCAAGGAGATCCCGGTCTTCATCGCCGACTACGTGCTGGCGGGCTACGGCACTGGCGCCATCATGGCCGTGCCCGCGGAGGACCAGCGCGACTGGGACTTCGCGCAGGCGTTCGGCCTCCCCGTGGTCCGCACCGTGCAGCCGCCGGAGGGCTTCGCCGACGACTCCGCCTACACCGGCGACGGCGCGACGATCAACTCCGGCTTCCTCGACGGGCTGGGCCGGACCGAGGCCAAGGCCGCCGCCATCGCCCGGCTCGAGGAGCTCGGCGCCGGGTCGGGCACCACGACGTACAAGCTGCGGGACTGGCTGTTCAGCCGCCAGCGCTACTGGGGCGAGCCCTTCCCGGTGGTCTACGACGAGGACGGCCGTGTCGTGCCGCTGCCCGAGTCGATGCTGCCGGTGACGCTGCCCGAGGTGTCGGACTACTCGCCGCGGACCTTCGACCCCGACGACGCGCAGAGCGACCCCGAGGCGCCGCTCGGGCGCAACCCCGAGTGGGTCGAGGTCACCCTCGACCTCGGCGACGGGCCGAAGAAGTACCGGCGCGACACCAACACCATGCCCAACTGGGCGGGCTCGTGCTGGTACCACCTGCGCTACATCGACCCCGTCGACGAGCAGCGCCTGGTGGAGCCCGAGAACGAGCGCTACTGGATGGGCCCCCGTGCCGAGGGCGCGACGGGCGGGGTCGACCTCTACGTCGGCGGCGTCGAGCACGCCGTGCTCCACCTGCTGTACAGCAGGTTCTGGCACAAGGTGCTGCACGACCTGGGCTACGTCTCGAGCTCCGAGCCGTACCACAAGCTCTTCAACCAGGGCTACATCCAGGCCTACGCCTACACCGACGCGCGCGGGGTCTACGTCCCCGCCGCCGAGGTCGAGGAGGCCGACGGCGGCTGGACCTGGCAGGGCGAGCCGGTGCAGCGCGAGTACGGCAAGATGGGCAAGTCGCTGAAGAACAGCGTGACGCCGGACGAGATGGCCGCGGAGTACGGCGCGGACACCCTGCGCCTCTACGAGATGAGCATGGGCCCGCTCGAGGTGTCGCGCCCGTGGGAGACGCGCGCGGTCGTCGGCTCCTTCCGCTTCCTGCAGCGGCTCTGGCGCAATGTCGTCTCCGAGGAGACCGGCGAGCTGGTCGTCGGCGACGTCGAGCCCGACACCGAGCTTCTCCGCGTGCTGCACCGCACGATCGAGGGCGTGCGCGCGGACTTCGAGGCGCTGCGCTTCAACACCGCGGTCGCGAAGCTCATCGAGCTGAACAACGCGGTGACCAAGCGCGGAGGGACCCCGCCGCGCTCCGTGGTCGAGCCGCTCGTGCTGCTGCTCGCGCCGCTCGCCCCCCACGTCGCCGAGGAGCTGTGGTCCCGCCTCGGGCACGCAGGATCGCTTGCGCACGAGCCCTTCCCGGTGGCCGACCCCGCGCTGCTCGCTGAGGAGACGGTCGTGTGCGTGGTGCAGGTCGCGGGCAAGGTGCGCGACCGGCTCGACGTCGCCCCGGACATCGGCGAGGACGCGCTGCGCGAGCTGGCGCTCGCCTCCGAGGGGGTCCGGCGCTCGCTCGGGGAGCGGGGGATCCGTACGGTCATCGTGCGCGCGCCCAAGCTCGTCAACATCGTCCCTGCCTGAGCCGGTGCGCACCGTCGCGCTGGTCACGGACGGCACCGCGACGCTCCCGGCCCTGCTCGGCGGTGTGCCGGAGGGCTGGCTGACGACGGTGCCGGTGACGCTCGTCGTCGACGGCTCGCCCTCCGAGCTCGACGCCGACCGGCTGCCGGAGCTGCTGCAGGGCAAGCACTCCGTCAGCACGGCCGCGCCGTCGCCGCGCGCGCTGCGCACCGCGTACGCCGCGGCCGCAGCGCTGGGCGCCGAGGCGGTCGTCTCCGTGCACCTGCCGGAGTCGCTGTCGAGCACCGTGCTCGCCGCGCGGCAGGGCGCGGAGGACGCGTCCGTGCCGGTGCACGTGCTCGACGCCGGCACGGTGGGCCTGCCGCTCGGCTGGTCGGTCGCCGCCGGGGTCGCGGCCGCCGCTGCCGGGCTCGACGCGGAGGCGGTGGCGCGGACGGTCCTGCGGGTCGCGGGGGAGACGCGGCTCGCCTTCGTCGTGCCGAGCCTCGAGCACCTGCGCCGCGGCGGACGGATCACGACCGGCCAGGCGGTCGCCGGCACGGCGCTCGCGGTGCGCCCGGTCCTGCACGTCACCGGTGGCCGGGTGGAGCTGCTCGAGCGCGTCCGCACCACGGCCCGCGCCCGCGAGCGGATGGTGCACCGGGCCCTCGGGCACGCGGCCCTGCTCCGCGGCCGCGGTCGCGAGGTCGTGGCGGGGGTCCAGCACCTGGGAGCCCAGTCGGCGGCGGAGGAGCTCGCCGCCGAGCTGCGGGCCGGTGGCCTGCGCCCGGAGGTCCGGGAGATCGGGCCCGTGGTGGGCGCCCACGCCGGCCCCGGCGTCCTCGGCGTGGCCGTGGGCGGCCTGCCTCGCGAGCTGCTCGACCAGCTGCCCGGCTGACCGCGGCGCGTCCGTCCACAGGGAGTGGCTGCGCGCCGGGGAGAGCTTGTCCCCAGGGGGACGTCGCCGTACGCGGCGGCGCGCCCCGCTGCCTAGCGTCGCGGTCGTGGCGCCCCCCTCCGCCAGGCACTCCTGGTCCTCCTGGTCCGACGACTCCCCGCCCGGCGGCCCGAGCACCGACCGGGGTCCCGCGGTCCGCCGGCTGCGGGCGCTGACGCTGCCTGTCGCGACCCTCGGGCCGGACGTGCCGGTCCAGGAGGGGCGGCCCTGGGTCCCCGACGACGGGACGGGCTGGCTCGCGGAGGAGCCGGCGGACCCGTCCCCGGTCGACGGCGGCCTCCCGGTGCCCGCGCCGGCGCCGCCGCGAGCGGCGGGGGGCGCGCTGCTCGCCCGGCACCGGGCCGAGACCGCGATGTCGCGCCCCGCGCTGCTCGCGTGCGCCGCCCTCGCGGCTGCGGCGGCCCTGGGCGTCGCCCTGGCCTGGCTGCTCCAGCGCCCGCACGCCGAGCTCGCCCCTCCTGCTGCTGCGGCGGCCGCCCGCCCGTCGAGCAGCGCGGCCGTGGTCACCGGCACCGGTGCCGCGGCACCCCCGTCGGCCGCGGCTGCGGAGGTCGTCGTGGACGTGGAGGGACGCGTCCGCCGTGCGGGGGTGGTGCGGCTGCCGGCCGGCTCGCGGGTCACCGACGCCGTCGAGCTCGCCGGGGGTGCCGCCCCGCGCGCGGACCTCCGCCAGCTCGACCTCGCCCGTCCGCTCGTCGACGGCGAGCAGCTGGTGGTCCCGGCGGTGGGGGAGGTGCTCGCGCCGAGCGCGGCGCAGCCGCCGCCGGCGGCCGGGGGCACCGCCGCTGGGAGCGCGACGGGCACGGGTGCGGGCGGTCTGCTCGACCTCAACGCCGCCACGGCGGGGGACCTCGACGGCCTGCCCGGCGTCGGCCCCGTGCTGGCGCAGCGCATCCTCGACTGGCGCACCGCCCACGGGCGCTTCAGCAGCGTCGACGAGCTGCGCGAGGTCGGCGGGATCGGGGACGCCCGGCTCGCCGACCTGCGCAAGCGGGTCCGGGTGTGACGGGCGCTGCACCGGCGCGTCCCGCCGCGAGCGCTCCTCACGCGGAGCCGGCCGACCTGCGCCTCGTGCTGCCGGCGCTGGGCGCGTGGGCCGGTGCCTGGTGCGGCCTCGTCGGGGCGGCGCGGCTGGTCGTGGCGGCGGTGGTCCTGCTCCTCCTGCTGGCCGGTGCGGTCGTCCTCCGTCCCGGGCCACGGGCCAGGGTCGTCGGCGCGGTCGCCCTCGCCGGGGCGCTCGGGCTGGGCGTGGGACTGGCCCGCGCCGCTCCGCTGCGCGCGGGCCCGGTGCACGCCCTCGCGGCGGTCGGCGCGAGCGCGACCGCGGACGTCGTCGTCACCGGCGACCCCGTGGTCCTCGCCGCACGCCCGCGCCCGGGCCGGCCCGACCAGGGGATGGTGGCGCTCCCGGTGCGGGTCGAGGCCGTCACCGCACGCGGTACGCGGTGGCGCGTCCGCCTCCCCGCCGAGCTGCTGGCCCGCGACTCCCGGTGGGCCGCCCTGCTGCCCAGCCAGCACGTCGTCGCGCACGGCCGCCTCACCGCCGCCGAGCCGGGCTCGGGGGCCGCGGCGACCCTCGTGGTCGCGGGCGCTCCGGACCACGTGCGGCCGCCCTCGCTGCTGCAGCGCGGGGCGGGGAGCCTGCGCGCCGGCCTGCGCCGGGCGGTGGCGGGGCTGCCGAGCGGGCCGCGCGGCCTGCTCCCGGGGCTCGTCGACGGCGACACCGGCCTGCTGCCCGACGCCGTGCGGGCGGAGTTCCGGACGGCGGGGCTGACCCACCTGGTGGCCGTGTCCGGGGCCAACGTCGCGTTCGTCGTGGGGGCGGCCCTGCTGCTCGGCCGCTGGGCCGGCGTCCGCGGCCGCTGGCTCCCCGCGCTGGGGCTGCTCGCGCTCGCCGGGTTCGTCGTCCTCGCGCGCCCGCAGCCGAGCGTGCTGCGCGCGGCGGCGATGGGCGTCGTCGCGCTGCTCGGCACGGCGGCGGGCAGGCCGACGGCGCCGCTCCCGGCGCTCGCCGCCGCGGTGCTCGTCCTCGTCGTCGGCGACCCCTGGCAGGCCCGCTCCTACGGCTTCGCGCTCTCGGTCCTGGCGACGGCCGCGCTGCTCCTGCTCGCGCCCCCGCTCACGGCGGCGCTGCGGCGGCGCGGGCTCCCGCTCCCGGCGGCGCAGGCGCTCGCGGTGCCGGTCGCGGCGCACCTCGCGACCGTGCCCGTGGTCGTGCTGCTCTCGGGGCAGGTCAGCCTCGTGGCGGTCCCGGCGAACCTCCTCGTCGCCCCGCTCGTCGCCCCCGCCACGCTGCTCGGCGTCGCCGCGGCCCTGGTGGCACCGCTCTGCCTGCCGGTCGCCCGGGTGCTCGCCCTGCTGGGCGCCGTGCCGGCCGGGCTGGTCGTGCTCGTCGCGGCGGTGGCGAGCCGGCTCCCCGGCGGGGCCGTGCCGTGGCCCTCCGGCGTGCCGGCGGCGCTCGGGCTGGCCGTGCTCGTCGCCCTCGGCTGGTGGGCCGGGCCGCGGGTGCTCGCGCGCCCCGTCGTCGTGCCCGCCCTGGCCGCGGTCCTCGCCCTGCTGGCGCTGCGGCTGTCCGCGCCGCACTGGCCGCCTGAGGGCTGGGTCGTCGTGGCCTGCGACGTCGGGCAGGGGGACGGCCTCGTGCTCTCGACCAGCGAGCCCGGGACCGCGGTCGTCGTGGACACGGGTCCCGACCCCGCTGCGGCCGACCGCTGCCTGCGCACGCTCGGGGTGCACCGGGTCGCCCTGCTCGTCCTCACCCACGACCACGCCGACCACGTGGAGGGCCTGCCGGGTGCGCTGCGCGGTCGCAGCGTCGGCACGCTGCTCGTCAGCCCGCTCGCCGAGCCGCCGGGGGAGGCGCGCCGGGTCGCGGGCTGGGTCGCCGCCCGCGGCATCGAGCCCGTCGTCGCCGTCCCGGGGACGACCTGGACCTGGTCGGGCGGCAGCGCGGAGGTCCTCGCGCCCGCGTCGGTCACCGCCGGCGAGGACCCGAACGACGCCAGCGTCGTGCTGCTCGTGCGCAGCGCCGGTCTGCGCATCCTGCTGACCGGCGACGTCACGCCGGTCTCGCAGGCCGCGCTCCACCTCGGCTCGCCGCCGTTGGACTCGGGCGTGGACGTGCTGAAGGTGCCGCACCACGGCTCGGTCCACCAGGACCCCGGGTTCCTCACCGGCCTGCGCCCGCGGGTCGCGCTCGTCTCCGTGGGCAAGAGCAACGACTACGGCCACCCGGCGCCGGCCACGCTGGACCTGCTGCGCGGGGCGGGGGCGGTCGTCGGGCGGACCGACGACGACGGCGACCTCGCCGTGCTCGCGACGCCCGCGGGCCCCGCCCTGGTGCGCCGCCGGTGAGGGCCAGCCGCGGGGCGTCAGCCGTCGAGCCCAGCCGGTGGGCGTCAGCGGGTGCGCGTCCGCGGTTGCGCGTCAGTCGGCGACCCCCACCGGCGGTCGTAGGGCGGGTCTCAGCCGCGCGCCGCGACCCTGCCCCAGCCGTGCACGTGCTCGACCTCGATCCACGCGCTCACCCGGCGCCGCTCGCGGTTCGGGTACGCCCCGCCGCCGTAGTGCCGGGACAGCCGGTCGATGTCCGCGAGGTCCTCGTCGTCGCGCCACTCGACGACCCGGCCCTGCACGCTGACGTGGGTGTACCAGTCGCCCTCGGCGAGCGCGGTCAGCGAGACGCGCGGGTCCTGGCGCAGCCACTCGAGCCGGCGCCGGCCCTCGTCCATGTTGACGAGGATGCGGTCGCCGTCGAGCAGGTACCACGTCGCGACCGAGACGGGGGAGCCGTCCGGGCGGACGGTGGCGATGACGGCGGGGTTCGGGCGCGCGAGCAGCTCGCGGACCTCGGCGGACAGGGGCTCGGGCACGCGGCGCTCCTGGGGGTCGGCGGGGGTGGGCAGGGCGCTCGGACGGGCGCCCGCCGGCCGCGAGTCTGCCACGCACGCCGGTGCCCCTGAACGTCCCCGCCGCCGCGTACGCTCCCTGCCGTGACCGCCCCTCCGCTCACGCTCGTCACCGGCCCCGAGGAGCTCCTCGTCGAGCGGGCCGTCGTCGAGGTGCGTGAGGCGGCGCGCGCCGCCGACCCGGCCGCGGAGCTGGTCGAGCTCGCCGCCGCGGAGCTGGTGGGCGGGGTGCTGGCGCAGGCCACGAGCCCGTCGCTGTTCGGGGAGTCGCGGGTCGTCGTCGTCCGCGGGCTCGAGGAGGCGGGGGAGAGCGCGGTCGCGGAGGTGCTCGGCGCGCTCGCCGCGCCCGCCGACGACGTGGCCCTCGTCCTGCTGCACCGCGGCGGGAACCGCGGCCGCAAGGTCCTCGACGCGGCGAAGGCGGCCGGCGCCCGCGTCGTCGCCTGCGACGAGGTCAAGAAGCGCAGCGACAAGCTGGCCTTCGTGGGAGCCGAGTTCCGGCGCGCCGGGAAGGGCCGCAAGCTCGACCCCGACGCGGCAGAGGCGCTGCTCGACGCGGTCGGGGGCGACCTGCGCTCGCTCGCGGCGGCCTGCAGCCAGCTGGCCAGCGACGTCGAGGGTCCGGGCACGCTCGAGGCGGTCCGCCGCTACTACGAGGGCCGCGCCGAGGTCAGCGGCTTCGTGGTCGCCGACGCGGTCGTGGAGGGGCGCACCGGCGACGCGCTCGTCGCGCTGCGCTGGGCGCTGCAGACCGGCACCGACCCCGTCCCCCTCACCGCCGCCCTCGCCGGCGCGCTGCGCACGGTCGCCAAGGTCGCCTCCGCCGGTCGCGCCGCCCGCGCCGCCGACATCGGCGTCCCGCCGTGGAAGCTCGACGTCGTGCGCCGCCAGGCCCGCGGCTGGACCGAGCAGGGCCTCGCCGAGGCGATCGCCGTCATCGCCGCCACCGACGTCGAGGTCAAGGGCGGGGGAGCCGACCCGGCGTACGCCGTGGAGCGGGCCGTCGTCACCGCGAGCCGGCTGCGCGGCGAGCGCTAGCCGGCCTCCGCGGAGACGCCGACGGGGCCGCCCTCCCGGAGGAGGACGGCCCCGTGCGGAGCGGACTGCGTCAGGCGCTGGGCGAGCCGGCGCGCTTGGCGATCGCCGACTTGCGGTTGGCTGCCTGGTTCTTGTGGATGACGCCCTTGCTGGCGGCCTTGTCGAGGGCGCGCGTCGCAGCGGCGGCGAGCGCGGCGGCCTCGGTGGCGTTGCCCGCGTCCGAGGCCTCGCGGAACTTGCGGATCGCCGTCTTGAGCGACGACTTGACCGCCTTGTTGCGAAGGCGGGCGGCCTCGTTCTGCCGGTTGCGCTTGATCTGGGACTTGATGTTGGCCACGGAGCAGTGCCTCGCCGGTGTCGAGCTGGACGTCTGGAGGTGCGGCGCGGCGCATGGTGCTGCCGTGACGCGACGCACCAGGTTAGCAGGAGGCCGCGGATCCGCCAAAGCCGCGCATCCCGTCCGCCACCGGGGCGCCCGCCCTCGCGCGTGCGACCATGGAGGCCCGCGACCCGTACCGGAAGGCTGTCCCCGCCCGTGCCCCCTGCTCCTGCCCGCTCCGGTGACGCCCCCCAGCCGAGCCGGACCGACCCGGCGGTGATCCGGAACTTCTGCATCATCGCCCACATCGACCACGGCAAGTCGACGCTGGCCGACCGGATGCTGCAGGTGACCGGTGTCGTGGACGACCGCTCGATGCGGGCGCAGTACCTCGACCGCATGGACATCGAGCGCGAGCGCGGCATCACGATCAAGTCGCAGGCGGTGCGGCTGCCGTTCCGCAGCGGGGACGGCACGACCTACGTGCTCAACCTCATCGACACCCCGGGGCACGTCGACTTCACCTACGAGGTCTCCCGCTCGCTCGCGGCGTGCGAGGGCTGCATCCTGCTGGTCGACGCCGCGCAGGGCATCGAGGCCCAGACGCTCGCGAACCTCTACCTCGCGCTGGAGAACGACCTCCACATCATCCCGGTCCTCAACAAGATCGACCTGCCCGCCGCCCAGCCGGAGAAGTACGCCGCGGAGCTCGCGCACATCATCGGCTGCGACCCCTCCGACGTGCTCCGCGTGAGCGCGAAGACGGGCGAGGGCGTGGCGGAGCTGCTCGAGGAGGTCGTCCGCCAGGTGCCGGCACCGGTCGGCGACCCGGACGGCCCGGCGCGCGCGCTCATCTTCGACTCGGTCTACGACTCCTACCGCGGCGTGGTGACCTACGTCCGCGTCATCGACGGCACGCTCAGCCGGCGCGAGCGCATCCTCATGCTCTCGACCAAGGCGACCCACGAGATGCTCGAGGTCGGCGTCATCTCGCCCGAGCCGGTCCCCGGCGACGGTCTCGGCGTCGGTGAGGTGGGCTACCTCATCACCGGGGTGAAGGACGTCCGGCAGAGCAAGGTCGGTGACACGGTCACGCTCAACGCCCGGCCGGCGACCGAGATGCTCGGGGGCTACAAGGACCCGCGGCCCATGGTGTTCTCCGGGCTCTACCCCATGGACGGCGACGACTACCCGGACCTGCGCGACGCCCTGGAGAAGCTCCAGCTCAACGACGCCGCCCTCGTATGGGAGCCGGAGACGTCCGCGGCGCTGGGCTTCGGCTTCCGCTGCGGCTTCCTCGGGCTGCTCCACCTCGAGATCGTGCGCGAGCGGCTCGAGCGCGAGTTCAAGCTCGACCTCATCTCCACCGCGCCCAACGTGGTCTACCGGGTGGTGATGGAGGACGGCACCGAGCACACCGTCACCAACCCCAGCGAGTTCCCCGGCGGCAAGATCGCCGAGGTCGACGAGCCGATGGTGCGCGCGACCGTGCTCAGCCCGACCGAGTTCGTCGGCCCGATCATGGAGCTCTGCCAGAACCGCCGCGGCAGCCTGCTCGGCATGGACTACCTGTCCGAGGACCGCGTCGAGCTGAAGTACACGATGCCGATGGCGGAGATCGCGTTCGACTTCTTCGACGCGCTCAAGTCCCGGACCCGCGGGTACGCCTCGCTGGACTACGAGCCCGTCGGCGAGCAGTCCGCCGACCTCGTCAAGGTCGACATCCTGCTGCAGGGCGAGACGGTCGACGCGTTCAGCGCCATCGTCCACAAGGACAAGGCCTACGCGTACGGCGTCGACATGACCAAGAAGCTGCGCGAGCTCATCCCGCGCCAGCAGTTCGAGGTGCCGATCCAGGCCGCCGTCGGAGCGCGGGTCATCGCGCGCGAGAACATCCGCGCCATCCGCAAGGACGTCCTCGCCAAGTGCTACGGCGGTGACATCACCCGCAAGCGCAAGCTGCTGGAGAAGCAGAAGGAGGGCAAGAAGCGGATGAAGATGGTCGGCCGGGTGGAGGTCCCCCAGGAGGCCTTCATCGCCGCGCTCTCCACCGACGCCGCCCCCGCGAAGAAGTAGGCCGCACCTCCCCGCTGTCGTACGGTCACATCCGCGCGACCGCGCGGTGACCTGCGGTGATGCCGCACGACCGAAGGGGCGGCACGCACGGGAAATCTGCCCTGTGGAGCGCTCTCTCCACTACGGTCGTGGAGAAGGGCTCGGGTCGTCCCGCTCCCCGTCCGAGATGTCCTGAGAAGGGCGATCGGGAGGGCCGGAGGCACGGGCACCACCCGGCAGCGCAGCACGGGACGGAACCGGAGGGGGGCGACGAGCATGGACGGTACGGGCATCCCCGGCCAGCGCCGGCACACCGCCACGATCGTCAGCGTCAACACCTCCGGGGGCAGCGAGCTCCCCGCGGTCGGCGCCACCGGCATCGACAAGCGCCCCGTCCCGGGCGCGGTCGAGGTCGCCGAGCTCGGGCTCGCCGGCGACGTCCAGGTCGACGCCAGGAACCACGGCGGGGCGGACAAGGCGGTCTACGCCTACGCGTTCGAGTCGCTCGCCGCCTGGGAGGCGCAGCTCGGCCGCTCGCTCTGGCCGGGCGCCTTCGGCGAGAACCTCACGACCGTCGGGCTCGACGTCGACGGCGCGCTGGTCGGCGAGACCTGGCGCGTGGGCACCGCCCTGCTCGAGGTCCGCGGTCCGCGCATCCCCTGCCGCAAGCTCTCCGTCCACCTCGAGCGCCCCGAGCTCCAGCGCGAGTTCCTCGCGGCGCGCCGGCCGGGGGCGTACCTCGCGGTCGTCCGCCCGGGGACGGTCACCGCGGGCGACGCCGTCGAGGTCGTCTGGCGCCCGAGCGGCGCGCCGAGCGTGGCCGAGGTCTTCGCGGCCCGGACCGGCGGGCGGCGGACGTCGGCGCTGCGCGCCATGCCCTCGCAGCGCGTCCTCGACGTCCCCGTCTCCGCCGCTCGCTAGCCTGCGGCGGTGACCGCAGCCGCTGAGCAGACCGCGCCCGTCGGAGTCGTCGGGGGGTCCGGCCTCTACGACCTGCTCGACGACGCCCGCGAGGTGAGCGTCACCACGCCGTACGGGCCGCCCAGCGACGTCCTCACCGTCGGCCTGGTCGGCGGTCGCGAGGTCGTCTTCGTGCCGCGCCACGGGCGCGGCCACCGCTTCCCGCCGCACCGCGTCAACTACCGGGCCAACCTCTGGGCGCTCCGGTCGCTGGGCGTGCGGCAGGTGCTCGCGCCGAGCGCCGTCGGCTCGCTGCGCGCCGACCTGCCGGCGGGCACGGTCGTGCTGCCCGACCAGGTCGTCGACCGCACCTGGGGCCGGGCGCACACCTTCAGCGACACCGACGACGGGGTCGTGCACGTGGGCTTCGCCGACCCGTACTGCCCGGTGCTGCGCAGCGGCGTCCAGCAGGGCGCGGCGGCCGTCGGGGAGGACGTGGTCCCGAGCGGCACGCTCGTCGTCGTCAACGGGCCGCGCTTCTCCAGCCGCGCGGAGTCGCGCTGGCACGCCGCGCTCGGCGGCAGCGTCGTCGGGATGACGGGCATGCCGGAGGCCTCCCTCGCCCGCGAGCTCGGGCTCTGCTACGCCTGCATCGCCCTCGTCACCGACCTCGACGCGGGCGTCGAGGGCGACGCGGGCGTGACGCACCAGGAGGTCCTCGCGGTGATGGCCGGCAACGTCGCGCGCGTCCGCGTGCTCCTCGCGGCGACCGTGCCCGTGCTGCCGGCGCAGCAGCAGGGCTGCGGCTGCGCCGCCGCGCTCGAGGGGCAGCACGTGCCCTACGACCTGCCCTGAGGCCGCTTGACCTGCGACGCGATCTCCACCGGGTGTTGGCCGGGCGGACACGCCGCGGACGGCCTGCTGGCAACCGGCGCAGGCGACCCTGCGGGATGCGCATCCTCCACCTCGCGACGCCGGAGCAGGGACCCGGCGCCCGGTCGCTGCTCCACGCCCTCTGCGAGGGGTACGCGACGGCGGGCCACGAGGTCGTCGTCCTGCCGCCCGGGCCCACGGCTCGCCCGGCCGGCCGTCGCCCCCACGGCTCACCCGCCGCAGCGGTGCGCGGCACGCTGCTGGCCGAGCTCGAGCGGGTGCAGCCCGACCGCGTGGAGGTGGCCGACCCCCGACTGGGCTGGGTCGGCGCGTGGGCCGGGACGGCCGGTGTGGGGTCGCTGGTCCTCGCGCCCCCACCGCCCCGCGGCGGGGCACCGGCGACGGCGGCCCCGGCCTCCCCGGCGCGGGCCGCCGAGCGCCGGGCCCTCGCGCTGGCGGCGTCCTTCGGTGCGGTCGTGTGCCCGACGAGCACGGCGGCCGAGCGCTTCACCCGGCTCGGCGTCGCGAACGCGCGGTGGGTGCCGCGCGGGACCGACCTCGCGACGTTCGTCCCGTGCCGCCGCGACGAGGAGCTGCGGGCCGGCCTGGCCCAGGGCGCGCGCGTCCTCGTCGCCGCCTCGGACGCGGTGGGCCAGGGAGAGCGGCCCGATCTGCTCCCGGCCGCGCTGCGGCGGCTGCGGGCGTGCGGGGTCGACGCGCGGCTCGTCGTGCTCGGCGCCCGCCCCGGCGGCACCCTGCGCCAGGCCGCGCGCGGGCTGCCGGTGACCCTGCTCGGGCCGCTGCCGGACCGGGGTGAGCTCGCAGCGGTGCTCGCGAGCGTCGACGTCGTCGTCGCGCCGGGCGCGGAGGACGTCCGCGCCGTCGACGTGCTCGCCGCGCTCGCCTGCGGCACGCCCGTCGTCGCGCCCGCCGGCAGCGCGGCGGCCGAGGTGGTGACGGACGCGTCCGGGGTGGTCGTGCCGCGTACGCCGGCGGGGCTCGCGGTCGGAGTGCTCGAGGCGCTCGAGCTGCGGGCGCACGGCCCCGGCGGGCCGCGGGCGCGGGCCGAGGAGTTCCCCTGGTCGCGCACCGTCAGCTCGATGCTCGCGCTGCACGCGCCGCCCGCGCCCGCGAGCCCGGCCGCCGCTGTCGCAGCCTGAACCCGACCTGAGCAGGTCGCAGCGTCGGGTTCAATGGAGGGCGTGCCCTCCACCCTCCCCGACGGCGCCCCCGCGCCCGCGGACGGGTCGCTCCCCGCGAGTGCGCTGGACTCCCTCGGGAGCAGTACCTTCTCGGCCTACCTCCACGTGCCGTACTGCACGACCCGCTGCGGCTACTGCGACTTCAACACCTACACCGCCGACGAGCTCGGGCCGGGCGTCAGCCGCGCGACGTGGCTCGACTCGGTGCAGCAGGAAGTCGCACTGGCGCAGGCGGTCCTGCCGGGCGCGCCGCCGCTCGACACGGTCTTCGTCGGGGGAGGGACGCCGACCCTGCTCGACCCCTCCGACCTCGTCGGCGCCCTGCGCTCGCTCGAGCGCGCCTTCGGTCTGGCCGACGGCGTGGAGGTCACGACGGAGGCCAACCCGGACACCGTCTCGCTCGGGTCGCTGCGCGCCCTGCGCGCCGGCGGGTTCACCCGCGTGTCGCTCGGCATGCAGTCGGCGGTGCCGCACGTGCTCGCGACCCTCGAGCGCCGGCACCGCCCCGAGCGCGTCCCCGCCGCGGTCGCCGAGGCGCGCGAGGCGGGGTTCGAGCACGTCAGCGTCGACCTCATCTACGGCACGCCGGGGGAGTCGCTCGTCGACTGGCGCCGCTCGCTCGAGGCCGCGCTCGCGCTCGAGCCGGACCACGTCTCGGCGTACGCGCTGATCGTCGAGGAGGGCACCCGGCTCGCGGCCCAGGTGCGCCGCGGGCAGGTCGCGGTCCCCGACGACGACCTCATGGCCGACGCGTACGCCCTGGCGGACGAACTGCTCACCGCCGCGGGCTACACCTGCTACGAGCTGTCGAACTGGGCGTGGCCCGGCGGCGAGTGCCGGCACAACGAGGCCTACTGGCGCGGCGCGGACTGGTGGGGCTTCGGCCCAGGGGCGCACAGCCACGTCGGCGGGACCCGCTGGTGGAACGTCAAGCACCCGGCGGCCTGGGCCGGGGCGCTCGCCGCCGGCCGCTCGCCCGCCGCGGCCCGCGAGGAGCTCGCCCTCGAGGACCGCCGCGTCGAGCGGGTCCTGCTGGAGAGCCGGCTCGCCGCGGGCGTGCCGCTCGACGTGCTCCGCGCGCCGGGGCTGCGGGCCGCCGGCCGGCTGGTGGGCGACGGGCTGCTCCGCGCCGACGCGTACGCCGACGGCCGGGCCGCGCTCACCTTGCGCGGCCGTCTGCTCGCCGACGCCGTCGTCCGCGACCTCGTCGACTGATCCCCAACGTTGTGGCCCTGGTTCGGTGCCAGGACGCGAACCAGGGCCACAACGTTGGGGACCGGGGCTCAGCTCACGATGCGCAGGTTGACCGGGTAGCGGTAGTCGAGGCCGTTGCTCGCGGCCACGGCGCCCTGCACCGAGAAGACGACCGCGAGGACCATGACGAGCAGCCCGACCGGGATGACGAGCAGGAGCCCGAACCCGAGCGTCAGCACGCTCACCACGATCCCGAGGACGCCGACCCCGAACAGCAGGATCCAGAAGTTCAGCGCCTCGACCGCGTGCCGCCGCACCCAGGGCGAGCGCGGGCCCTGCACGAGCAGGACGACGAGCGGGCCGAGGAAGCCGAACAGCACCAGCGAGGCGACGAGCCCGGACAGGTGCGCGCCCAGCGCCCACATGCGGTCCTCCTGCGCGGTGGGCGGCCGGCCGTACCCCGGCGGCGGCCCCCACGCCGGGCCGGGCGGCGGTCCCGGCGGTGGTGCGTACGCGCCCGGCGGCGTCGGCGGCTTCTCGAAGGACGGGCCCTCGCTCACGGTGCTTCCTCCTGCTGGTCCGGCGTGCTGCCCCCACGCTAGGGGCGCGGGCACGCGGGGGGATCCGGGACTTCCCCGATCCTGCCCCTGAGGTCGCCTCGCTAGGGTCGGCGCCATGACCGAACGCTCCCGCGAGTGCTGGCTGACCGACATGGACGGCGTCCTCGTGCACGAGGGCGCGGCGCTGCCGGGGGCGGCGGAGTTCCTCCAGCGGCTGCAGGAGCGCGAGCGCCGGTTCCTCGTGCTCACCAACAACTCGATCTTCACGCCCCGCGACCTCGCCGCCCGCCTGCACCGCTCCGGGCTCGACGTCCCCGAGAGCGCCATCTGGACCTCGGCGCTCGCCACGGCGGACTTCCTCGCCGACCAGCTGCCGGGAGGATCGGCGTACGTCATCGGCGAGGCCGGTCTCACGACCGCGCTGTACGAGGCGGGCTACACGCTCACCGACACCGCGCCGGACTTCGTCGTGCTGGGGGAGACCCG
This sequence comes from Motilibacter rhizosphaerae, assembly GCF_004216915.1. Taxonomy (NCBI): domain Bacteria; kingdom Bacillati; phylum Actinomycetota; class Actinomycetes; order Motilibacterales; family Motilibacteraceae; genus Motilibacter; species Motilibacter rhizosphaerae. Next base: position 414,287 of record NZ_SGXD01000002.1, on the reverse strand, counting down.
GACGTACTCCTTCGAGGCCATCACCAAGGCGATCCGGCTCGTGGGTGCTGGCGCCCGCTTCATCGCGACGAACCCCGACGCCACAGGGCCCTCTGCCGAGGGACCGCTGCCCGCGACGGGCGCCGTCGCCGCGCTCATCACCGAGGCGACAGGGGCTCGGCCGTACTTCGTGGGGAAGCCGAACCCGATGATGTTCCGCAGCGCGCTCAACCGGATCTCCGCGCACTCGGAGGGCACGGTGATGATCGGCGACCGGATGGACACCGACGTCGTCGCCGGCATCGAGGCGGGGCTGGAGACGCTGCTCGTGCTCACCGGGTCGACGCGCCGCGAGGACGTGGGCCGGTTCCCGTTCCGGCCGAGCCGCGTGCTCGACTCGATCGCCGACGTCGTCGAGCTCGTCTAGCGGCTCACTCCGGCGCGGCCGTGACGAAGTCGATGAGCTCCTCGACGCGGCCCAGCAGGGAGGGCTCGAGGTCGGCGTAGGTCCGGACCGACCCGAGGATCCGGCGCCAGGCGGCGGGCGGGTCGACCGGCCAGCCGAGCGCCGCGCAGACGCCCTCCTTCCACGGCTGCCCGCGCGGCACGTCCGGCCAGGCGCGCAGCCCGAGCACCGAGGGGCGCACGGCCTGCCACACGTCGACGTACGGGTGCCCCAGCACGAGCACGTGCGGCGAGGTCACCTGCGCGGCGATCCGCGACTCCTTCGAGCCCGGCACGAGGTGGTCGACGAGCACGCCGAGCCGGTGCCGCGAGTCTGGGCGGAACGCCAGCACCTCGTCGGGCAGCGCGTCGACGCCGTCGAGCATCTCGACCACGACGCCCTCGATGCGCAGGTCGTCGCCCCACACCTTCTCGACGAGCTCGGCGTCGTGCTTGCCCTCGACCCAGATCCGGCTGCCGCGGGCGACCCGCGCCTGCACGCCGGCGACGGCGACCGACCCGGAGGCCGTACGCGTCGGGGACGCCGGCGCCGCGACCACCGGGCGGACCAGGCGGACCGGCTTGCCCTCGAGCAGGAACCCGGGACCGGCGGGGAAGGAGCGCCGCACGCCGTGCCGGTCCTCGAGCACGACGACGAGCCCCTGCGGCTGCTTCTCGAGCAGGACGACCGCCCCGCACCAGCCGGTCTGCGCGTCCTCGAGGACGAGGCCGAGCTCGGCCGCGACCTCGGGCAGCGGGGCCCTGCGCGGCTTCTGGGGGAGGGCGGAGGGTCCGTACGGCAGCACCGTCCGACGCTAGCCCGGGTGGGCCGCGGTGCTGCGGAGGCGCGCGGGCCTCAGCGCTCGGTGGGCCCGTCGCCCTGTCCCGAGCCAGCCTGTCCCGAGCCGCCCTGTCCCGAGCCGCCCTGTCCCGAGCCGCCCCGCCCCGAGCGGGCGCGCTGGACCAGCTGCTGCACCTGGGCGCGGGTCTGCGGGTCCTTCGCGCGGCGCTGGGCCTCGCCGAGCAGCTTCTTGCCCTGGGGGGAGCGGGCGAACGTCACGAGCTTCGACAGGAGCGGCATGGGGCCTCCCTACCCCCGGCTCGGCCGCCCCACCCGGCCCGTACGCCCTGGCGCGGCCGCGACCCGACGCTAGACTTGGCACTTGAGCGCCGCGAGTGCCAGCAGCAGGCCGCGCGGCGACGGAGCCGAGGGGAGGGTGCATGACCGAGGAGCGCAAGCTCGCCGTGCTGCGCGCCATCGTCGAGGACTACGTCTCCACGCACGAGCCGGTGGGCTCGAAGGCGCTGGTCGAGCGGCACAACCTCGGGGTCTCGCCGGCGACGATCCGCAACGACATGGCGGCGCTGGAGGAGGAGGGCTACATCGCCCAGCCCCACACCAGCGCCGGTCGCGTCCCCACGGACAAGGGCTACCGGCTCTTCGTCGACCGGCTCTCCAGCATCAAGCCGCTGAGCGGGGCGGAGAAGCGCGCGATCGCGACCTTCCTCCAGGGCTCGCTCGACCTCGACGACGTCGTCATGCGCACGGTGCGGCTGCTGGCCCAGGTGACCCGCCAGGTCGCGGTGGTGCAGTACCCCTCGCTCTCGCGCTCCTCCGTGCGCCACGTCGAGCTCGTCTGGCTCGGCCCCTCGCGCGTCATGGTCGTCCTCATCACCGACACCGGCCGCGTCGAGCAGCGCGTCGTCGAGTCGCCGCACACGTGCTCCGAGGACCTCGTCAGCGGCCTGCGCAGCACGCTCGGCGGGCTGCTGGCCGGCATGGCGCTCGCGGACGCTCCGGGCGCGCTGGAGCGGCTGCCCGAGCAGTACCCCGACCAGGCCGAGCGCGCCGTCGTCGGGGCGATCGTCTCGACGCTGCTCGAGACCCTCGTCGAGACCCGCGAGGAGCGCGTCGTGCTCGCGGGCGCGGCCAACCTGGCCCGCTTCGGGCAGGACTTCCCGCTCACCATCCAGCCGGTCCTCGAGGCGCTCGAGGAGCAGGTCGTCCTGCTCCGCCTCGTCGGCGAGGCGACGAGCACGAGCTCGCTCACCGTGCGCATCGGCGACGAGAACCCCGAGGGGCTCACCTCGACGGCGGTCGTCAGCGTGGGCTACGGCTCGGGCGACCACGCCCTCGCCGGCATCGGCGTGCTCGGCCCGATGCGGATGGACTACCCCTCGACGATGGGGGCGGTGCGCGCCGTGGCCCGCTACGTCGGCCAGATCCTCGCCGACGGCTGAGCGCCGTGACCGCCGACCCCCTGCACACGTCCTGCGATGCCGACCCCCTGGAGCGAGGCCGACCCGGTGGCTGCTGACTTCTACGACCTGCTCGGGGTGTCCCGCGACGCCTCGACCGACGAGATCAAGCGGGCCTACCGCAAGCTCGCCCGTGAGCTCCACCCGGACGTCAACCCGGACCCGGAGACGCAGGACCGCTTCAAGGAGGTCACCCACGCGTACGAGGTGCTCTCCGACCCGCAGAAGCGGGAGCGCTACGACCTCGGCGCCGACCCCAGCGGGACGGGCGGCGGCTTCGGCGCGGGCTTCGGCTTCAACGACATCATGGACGCGTTCTTCGGCGGCGCCGGGGGCGGGCAGCGCGGTCCGCGGCCGCGCATGCGTCGTGGCCAGGACGCGCTGATCTCGCTGGAGCTCGACCTCTCCGAGGCGGCCTTCGGCGCGACGAAGGAGATCCTCGTCGACACCGCCGTCATCTGCCCCACCTGCTCGGGAGCGGGCACCGCCCCCGGCACCAGCCCGCAGACCTGCCTCGTGTGCCACGGGCGCGGCGAGACCCAGCAGGTCGCGCGCTCCTTCCTCGGGCAGGTCATGACGACGCGGCCGTGCGTCGCGTGCCAGGGGTTCGGTACGACGATCCCCAGCCCCTGCCCCGAGTGCGACGCGGAGGGCCGGATCAGGACCCGCAAGAGCCTCTCGATCAAGGTGCCGCCGGGCGTCGACACCGGGACGCGCATCCAGCTCGCCGGGCAGGGCGAGGTCGGGTTCGGCGGCGGCCCGGCCGGCGACCTCTACGTCGAGGTCGTGGAGCGCCCGCACGAGCTGTTCACCCGGCACGGCGACGACCTGCACTGCACGGTCACGCTGCCAATGACCGCCGCCGCGCTGGGCACGAGCGTGACGCTCGAGACCCTCGACGGCGCCGAGCGCATCGACATCCGTCCCGGCACGCAGCCGGGCTCGGTCATCCCGCTGGGGGCCCGGGGCATCCAGCACCTGCGCGGCACCGGGCGCGGCGACCTGCTCATCCACGTCGACGTCGCCGTGCCGACGAAGCTCGACGACGAGCAGGAGGAGCTGCTCCGCCGGCTCGCGGCGCTGCGCGGGGAGGAGCGACCGGACGGGCACTTCCGCCCCGGCGAGCAGGGCTTCTTCTCCCGGCTGCGCGACGCCTTCAACGGCCGGTGACCGCACCGGTCTTCGTCGCACCGCTCCCGGCCGAGCCGGCCGGCGAGCTGCTGCTCGAGGGCCCCGAGGGACGGCACGCCGCGCGGGTGCGCCGCGTGGAGCCGGGCGAGCGCGTCGACCTCGTCGACGGGCGGGGGACGCGGGCCCGGTGCCGGGTCACCGTCGTCGACGGCGACCGGGTGCGCTGCGCGGTCGAGGAGGTTGAGCGCGAGCCGGCGCCCGCCCCGCGCGTCGTCGTCGTGCAGGCGCTGCCGAAGGGCGAGCGCGCCGAGCTCGCCGTCGAGGTCCTCTCCGAGGTCGGCGTCGACGTGGTCGTGCCGTGGCAGGCAGAGCGCTCGGTCGTCCAGTGGCGCGGCGAGCGCGGCGCGAAGGCCCTGGAGAAGTGGCGCGCGACCGCCCGCGAGGCCGGCAAGCAGGCGCGCCGGGCGCGCTTCGCCGAGGTCGCCGAGGCCGCGACGACCCGGGAGGTCGCCGACCTGCTGCGCGGCGCGGCGCTGCCGCTCGTGCTCGGCGAGGAGGCGGCGGAGCCGCTCGCCGGGGTGGAGGTCCCTGCGACCGGGGACGTCGTCCTCGTCGTCGGCCCCGAGGGCGGGGTCTCGGGCGCCGAGCTGGCGGCCTTCGCGGCAGCGGGTGCCCGCGCGGTGCGGCTCGGACCCTCCGTGCTCCGCACCTCCACCGCCGGGGCGGTCGCCGCAGGGGTGGTGCTCGCCCGCACGACCCGCTGGTCCTGAGCCGCGCGGACGGCGCCGCTCTGCCAGGCTGGGCGCATGATCGACTGGCGCTCGCCGCTGGCCCGCACCTGGTACGCCGTCACGGCCCTCGCGGCCGGCGTCGGCCTCGTCATGCAGGCGTTCGTCACGGCCGCGCACGAGGGCGGCCACTTCACCTCGACGCCCGCGCGGGTGCTGAACCTGCTCTTCTTCTTCACCATCGAGTCCAACGTGCTGGTCCTGCTGACCCACGCCGTGCTCGCCGCCGCGCCGCGGGTCCTGCCGGCGTGGTTCGCCGTCGTCCGGCTCGCGGGACTCGTCGCCATCAGCCTCACCGGCGTCGTCTACCACGCGGTGCTCAAGGACCTCCTCGACCTCAGCGGCGCGGCCAAGGCCTCGGACGTGCTGCTGCACACGGTCTCCCCGCTGCTCACCGTCGTCGGCTGGCTGGCGTCCGGCCCGCGGGGCCAGGCCACGGTGCCACGCGCGCTGCGGGCGGCGGTCTTCCCCGTCGCGTACCTCGTCGTCACGCTGGCCCGCGGGCCGCTCACCGGCGACTGGTACCCCTATCCCTTCCTCGACGTGCAGGACCACGGGTACGCCCGCGTGCTCGCCAACGCCGTCGTCGTCGCGGTCGTGTTCTTCGCCCTCGCCGGCGCGTACGCGGCGCTCGACCGGGGGCTGGACCGGGCGCTCGCGGGTCGCGCCGCGCCCCGGGATAGGTTCGAGGGACGTCGGACGGGGAGGCGCGAGGGATGAGCACGGGGACCAGCAGCCCGCTGCGGAGCGGCATCGACCTGGCGGACGGCCGCCCGGAGGTGCGCCCGCAGGACGACCTGTTCCGCTTCGTCAACGGGCGGTGGCTCGACGACGTCGCGATCCCGGACGACCGGGCGTCGGCGGGCACGTTCTACGACCTGCACGACGAGGCCGAGGCGCACCTGCGCCGCCTCGTCGAGACGCTCGCCACCTCCCCGGCCGCCGAGGGCACCGACGAGCGCAAGGTCGGCGACCTCTACGCCAGCTTCCTCGACGTCGAGACCATCGAGCGGCTCGGCACGACGCCGCTCGCCGGCGACCTCGCCGCGATCGAGGCCGTGACCAGCACCTCCGAGCTCGCCCGGCTGCTCGGCGCCCTGCAGCGCAAGGGGGTGACCGGGGCGGTGGCGGCGTACGTCAACACCGACGCCAAGCGCTCCGACCGCTACGTCGTCCACCTCTCCCAGGCGGGGCTCGGGCTGCCCGACGAGTCCTACTACCGCGACGAGTCCTTCGAGCCGGTCCGCACCGCGTACCGCGAGCACCTCGTGCGCATGCTCGCGCTCGCCGGGCTCGACGACCCGGAGGGCCGCGCCGCGCGCACCTACGCGCTGGAGGAGCGGCTCGCCGGCGTGCACTGGGACCGCGTCTCCGCGCGCGACGCGGTGAAGTCCTACACGCTCGTCGAGCGGGCCGGGCTGGCCGAGCTCGCTCCCGCGTACGACTGGGCGGCGTGGCTGGAGGGGCTCGAGGCTCCGGAGAGCGCGCTCGCCGAGGTCGTCGTGCGCCAGCCGAGCTTCCTCGCCGGCCTGTCGGCGGCGCTCGTCGAGGTGCCGCTGCGCGACTGGCAGGACTGGGCCGCCTGGCGCCTGCTGCGCGCCAGCGCGCCCCTGCTGCCCGAGGCGCTCGCGGCGGAGAGCTTCGCGTTCTACGGCACCACGCTCACGGGCGCGCCCGAGCAGCGCGAGCGCTGGAAGCGCGGGATCGACGTCGTCGAGTCCGCGCTCGGGGAGGCGCTCGGCCGGCGCTACGTCGCCGACCACTTCCCGCCGCGCTCGAAGGAGCTCATGCTCGAGCTCGTCGGGAACCTCGTCGAGGCGTACCGCGAGGACATCACCGCGCTCGACTGGATGAGCCCGGAGACCAAGGCCCGCGCGCTCGAGAAGCTCGACGCGTTCACGCCCAAGATCGGCTACCCCGACGAGTGGCGCGACTACTCGGCGCTGGAGGTCCGGCGCGACGACCTGGTCGGCAACGTCCAGCGGGCCGACGCGTTCGAGCTCGACCGCGACCTCGCCAAGCTGGGCGGCCCCGTCGACCGTGGCGAGTGGTTCATGACGCCGCAGACGATCAACGCCTACTACAACCCGGGCATGAACGAGATCGTCTTCCCGGCGGCGATCCTGCAGCCGCCGTTCTTCGACCCCGACGCCGACGCGGCGGTCAACTACGGCGGCATCGGCGCCGTCATCGGGCACGAGATCGGCCACGGCTTCGACGACCAGGGCTCGAAGTACGACGGCGCCGGCAACCTCCACGACTGGTGGACCGACGCCGACCGGGCCGCGTTCGACGAGCGGGCGGCCGCGCTGATCGCGCAGTTCGACGCGCTCGAGCCGGCGCAGACCCCGGGCCAGCACGTCAACGGGGCGCTCACCGTGGGCGAGAACATCGGCGACCTCGGGGGTCTCACCGTCGCGTACAAGGCCTACGAGCTGTCGCTCGGCGGCGCGGAGCCGCCGGTGATCGACGGCCTCACCGGCTGGCAGCGGTTCTTCATCAGCTGGGCGCGCATCTGGCGCGGCAAGGGCCGCGACGCCGATGTGGCCCGCCGCCTGGCCGTGGACCCGCACTCGCCGACCGAGTTCCGGTGCAACGCGGTCGTGCGCAACCTCGACGAGTTCCACGCGGCCTTCGGCACCGCGACCAGCGACGGGCTCTGGCTGGAGCCCGCGGACCGGGTGCGGATCTGGTGACCACCAGCCCCGTGGCCGACTGCCTGTTCTGCCGGATCGTCGCGGGCGAGGTGCCCTCGACGGAGGTGGCGTCCAGCGCCGGCGCGTACGCCTTCCGCGACATCGACCCGAAGGCCCCGACGCACGTCCTCGTGGTGCCGCGCACCCACGCACCCGACCTCGCCGCGCTCGCGGTCGCGGACCCCGCGGGGCTCGCCGCCGTCGGCGAGCTCGTGGGGGAGGTGGCGCGGGCGGAGGGGCTGGAGGCGTACCGCACGGTCTTCAACACCGGGGCCGGCGCGGGGCAGACGGTCTTCCACGCGCACGCCCACGTCATCGGCGGGCGCGACCTCGGCTGGCCGCCGGGCTGACGCGTCACCCGGCTGCGCTGACCTAGACTGCGCCGGCCAGACGCGTCCGGGAGGCGCGGCGACCCGGAGGAGACAGGGTGCGGACGTACGCCAACCTCGACGGCCTGAGGGGCTTCGCCGCGCTCGTCGTCGTGATGACGCACTCCATCAACACCTTCCTGCCCGCGGTCTCCGGCGTGGGGGTCGTGCAGCACGAGTGGTTCGAGCCCGCGCTGCGCCAGCCGCCGCTGACGCTGCTGTGGAACGGCGAGATCGCCGTCGCGGTCTTCTTCGTGCTGAGCGGCTTCGTGCTCAGCGCCAAGTTCTTCCAGACGGGGTCGCGCGACGCCGTCGTCAGCAGTGCGCTGCGCCGCTACGTGCGGCTCGTCGTGCCCGTCCTCTCCGCCGTCCTCGTCGCGGCGGCCCTGATGCGTGCGGGGCTCATGCACAACCAGGAGGGCGCGCGGGTCAGCGGCTCCACCGGCTGGCTCGCGGTGCAGTGGACGGTGCAGGCCCACCTCCGGCCAGCCCTGGACGAGGGCCTGGTCGGCGCCTTCACGCACGCGGCGCCCCAGTTCGACAGCAGCCTGTGGACGATGGGCTACGAGCTCACCGGGTCCTTCATCGTCTTCGGCACCCTGCTCATCGTCGGCCGGGTGCGGCGCCGGGGCTGGCTGTACGCCGCCCTCCTCCTGTGGTTCCTGCAGGACTACTACGCGGCGTTCATCGCCGGGGTCGCCATCTGCGACGGGTGGCACAACGCTCCACGGGTGCGCGCCGCGCTCGAGCGCTGGGCCCCGGCCCTCCTCGGGGTCGGGCTGCTGCTCGGCCTGTGGCCGGTGAAGACGTTCCCGGGCATGGTGCTCAACCGCCTCGTCGACCTCCACGCACCCGCGCACGTCGCGCCGCTGCACCAGCTCGCGCACGAGCTGTCCGCGGTCGGGATCCTCATCGGGGTGCTCTCGCTCGGCCCGCTCTCGGCCGTGCTGCGGACGCGCCCCTTGCAGTTCCTCGGGCGCGTCTCGTTCTCGCTCTACCTCCTCCACGTGCTCGTGCTGGGGAGCCTCTCGTGCTGGCTGCTCGCCCGGCTCGCCCCGGACCTCGGCTACGGCGCCGCCGCTGCGACCTCCTTCGCCGTCACCCTCCTGGTGTGCTTCGCGGCGGCCGCCGCGTTCACCCGCTACGTCGACGACCAGGCGATCGTGCTGTCGGCGCGCTTCGCCCGGCTGTTCACGACCGAGTCCCCGACGCGCCCGCAAGCGGACGCCGGCGCTCAGGACGACCTCGACGGGTTGCCGCTGCCGCAGCTCGCGGGAGGGGCCGCGCCCTCGGCGCCGGCAGCCCCCGGGCGCAGGTCGGGCTGAGATCGCGCGGGTGCCCAGGGCCGTCCGCTGGGTAGCATCGGAGGGGACATCCGCGCACGAGCCCGGCGCAGCGCCGGGGAAGGACAGGAGCAGGCCGCCCCCGGCCGACCCATGGCGAACACCGGCACCTCAGAGGCGAGCACCTCGTCCACCATCACGGTCCCCGCGAGCCAGCCGATGGTGGCGCTCCTCGGCCCGGCCGACGAGCTGCTCCGCGTGGTCGAGCGCGCGTTCCCCGACCTGGACATCCACGTGCGCGGCAACCAGATCACGCTCACCGGCGCGCCCTCCGAGGCCGCGCTCGCCGAGCGGCTGTTCGCCGAGCTCGTCACGGTGCTGCGCACCGGGCAGGGCCTCACCGGCGACGCGGTCGAGCGCAGCGTGCGGATGCTGCGCGACGCGACCGAGGAGCAGCCCGCCGAGGTGCTCACGCTCTCGATCCTCAGCAACCGCGGCAAGACGATCCGCCCGAAGACGCTCGGGCAGAAGCGCTACGTCGACGCGATCGACCGCAACACCATCACCTTCGGCATCGGCCCCGCCGGCACCGGCAAGACCTACCTCGCGGTCGCGAAGGCCGTGCAGGCCCTGCTCGGCAAGCAGGTCACGCGCATCATCCTCACGCGGCCCGCGGTCGAGGCGGGGGAGCGGCTCGGGTTCCTGCCCGGGACGCTGAGCGAGAAGATCGACCCCTACCTGCGCCCGCTCTACGACAGCCTGCAGGACATGCTCGACCCGGCGACGATCCCGCGGCTCATGACCGAGGGCGTCATCGAGGTCGCGCCGCTGGCCTACATGCGCGGCCGCACGCTCAACGACGCGTTCATCATCCTCGACGAGGCGCAGAACACCTCCGCCGAGCAGATGAAGATGTTCCTCACCCGGCTCGGGTTCGGCTCGCGGATGGTCGTGACCGGCGACGTGACGCAGGTCGACCTGCCGAGCGGCACGCAGAGCGGGCTGCGGGTCGTCCAGGACATCCTCGGCGACGTCGGCGACGTGGCCTTCTGCCGGCTCTCCTCCCAGGACGTCGTGCGCCACCGGCTGGTCAGCGACATCGTCGCCGCCTACGAGCGCTTCGACTCGCAGGGCGGCCCCGCCACTGCCCGCCACGGGGCGAAGGGCCAGGACCGCCGCGGTCCCTCGCGCGCATGAGCATCGAGGTCAACAACGAGTCGGGCGTCGCGCTCGACGAGGAGCGGCTGGTCGCCCTCGCCCGGGCGACGCTCGACCGCCTGCGCATCCACCCGCTGGCCGAGCTGTCGGTCGCCGTCGTCGACGAGAGGGCGATGGAGGACCTGCACGTCCGCTTCATGGACCTGCCGGGCCCGACCGACGTCATGAGCTTCCCGATGGACGAGCTGCGGGCGCCGCGCGACGACGAGGAGCCCGAGCCGGGGCTGCTCGGCGACATCGTGCTCTGCCCGACCGTCGCCGAGCGCCAGGCCGCCGAGGCGGGGCACTCCACTGCCGACGAGCTCGACCTGCTGCTGGTCCACGGCATCCTGCACCTGCTGGGGCACGACCACGCCGAGCCCGAGGAGCACGCCGTGATGTTCGGGCTGCAGGGCAAGCTGCTCGACGCGTGGCGCAGCGACCGGCGACGCGGCGCGGGGACGCTGTGACGCCCCCTGTGATCCCCGCTGGCGGGCCGGCACCGAGGGGCGTGCGGCAGCCGTGAGCGCCGCCGACGCGTGGGTCCTGGCCGGCGTCGTCGTGCTCGTGCTCGTCGCCGCCGTGCTCGCCATGGCCGAGGCGGCGCTCTCGCGCGTGGGCCGCTCCCGGGTCGAGGAGCTCGTGCGCGAGGGGCGGCGCGGAGCCGACGCGCTGCACGAGATCGCCGTGGACGCCGCGCGCTACCTCAACGTGCTCACCTTCCTGCGGGTCGCGGCCGAGGCCCTCGCGGCGTCGCTGCTGACCTGGGCGGCCGTCCGCGTCCTGGGCCTGTCCGCGGGCAGCGTGCTGCTCGCGGGTGCGGTCTTCGCCGTCGCGTCGTACGTCGGGATCGGGGTCTCGCCGCGCACGCTCGGGCGCCAGCACGCCGACACCGTCGGGCTCGTCGTGGCGCCGGGGGTGCGCCGGATCGCGCTCCTGCTCGGCCCGCTCACCTCGCTGCTCATCCTCGTGGGCAACGCACTGACGCCGGGGCGCGGCTTCGCCGAGGGGCCGTTCGCCTCCGAGGCCGAGCTGCGCGACCTCGTCGACCTGGCGCAGGAGAACGCCGTCATCGACACCGACGAGCGCGCGATGATCCACTCGGTCTTCGAGCTCGCCGACACCGTGGCCCGCGAGATCATGGTGCCGCGCACCGACATGGTGTGGATCGAGCGCCACAAGACGCTGCGCCAGGCGCTGTCGCTCGCCCTGCGCAGCGGCTTCTCGCGCATCCCGGTCATCGGCGAGTCGCTCGACGACGTCGTCGGCGTCGTCTACCTCAAGGACCTCGTGCGGCGCACGCACGACGAGCCGCGCTCCTCCGCGCTGCACGTCGAGACCGCCATGCGGCCGGCGGCGTTCGTGCCGGAGTCCAAGCGGGTCGACGCCCTGCTCCGCGAGATGCAGGCGCAGCGCAACCACCTCGCCGTCGTCATCGACGAGTACGGCGGCGTCGCCGGCCTGTGCACCATCGAGGACGTCCTCGAGGAGATCGTCGGCGACATCAGCGACGAGTACGACTCGGGCGTCCCCGACGTCCAGCACCTCGACGAGCGCACGCTGCGGGTGAGCGCGCGGCTCAACCTGGGCGACCTGTCTGAGATCCTGGGAGTCGACCTCGAGGACGAGGACGTCGACAGCGTGGGCGGCCTGCTCGCCAAGCACCTCGGCCGCGTGCCCATCCCGGGCGCGCGGGTGGAGGTCGCGGGCATCGCCCTCACCGCCGAGTCCGGGCTCGGGCGCCGCAACCGGGTCGCCACCGTCCTGGTGGAGGTGCCGGAGCCCGCCGCCGTCGACGAGCCCGGCGCGGAGCAGGACGGCCCGTCCGCCGAGACCGCCACCGACCAGCAGGAGCAGGTGCACCAGTGAGCCAGCCGGACGCCCCCGCGGCGCAGACCGCCCTCGACCCCGAGGACGCCAAGCTCGTCACGCTCGCGCGCTCCGCCCGCGCCCGCCTCGCCCGCCCCGAGGGGGCCGCGGTCCGCGACGGGGACGGGCGGACCTACCTCGCCGCGACCGTGGAGCTGCCCTCCCTGCGGCTCAGCGCCCTGCAGGCCGCGGTCGCCGCGGCGGTCTCCAGCGGCGCGGCGACGCTCGAGGCGGCGGTCGTCGTGGGGGAGGCGCACGAGCCGTCCACCACCGACCTCGCCGCGGTCGCGGACCTCGCCGGCGCCGACTGCCCCGTCATCCTCGCCGACGCGCGCGGCCGCGTCGTCCGGTCCGTACGGGCCGGCGCGTGAGCGCCTTCCGCTCCGGCTTCGCCTGCTTCGTCGGGCGGCCCAACGCCGGCAAGTCGACCCTCACCAACGCCCTCGTCGGGGAGAAGGTCGCGATCACCTCGTCGCGGCCGCAGACCACCCGCCACGCCGTGCGCGGCATCGTGCACCGCGAGGACGCGCAGCTCGTGCTCGTCGACACCCCCGGCCTGCACAAGCCGCGCACGCTGCTCGGCGAGCGGCTCAACGCGGTCGTCATGACGACGCTGGGCGAGGTCGACGTCGTGGGCTTCTGCCTGCCGGCCGACGAGAGGATCGGCCAGGGCGACACCTGGATCGCGGGCGAGCTCGCGAAGGTCCGCCGCACGCCGAAGGTCGCGATCGTCACGAAGACCGACAAGGTCCCGCGCGAGCGGGTGGCCGAGCAGCTGCTCGCCGTCATGCGGCTCGGCGAGGCGACCGGCATCGAGTGGGCGGACGTCGTCCCGGTGTCCGCCGTCGCCGACGAGCAGGTCGGCCTGCTCACCGACCTGCTCACCCGGCTGCTGCCGGAGGGACCGGCCTACTACCCGGAGGGGGAGCTCACCGACGAGCCCGAGATGGTCATGGTCGCCGAGCTCGTGCGCGAGGCGGCCCTCGAGGGCGTGCGCGACGAGCTGCCCCACTCCATCGCCGTCGTCGTGGAGGAGATGGCCTACCGCGAGGACCGGCCGGAGGACCGCCCGCTCATCGACATCGCGGCGACGCTGTTCGTCGAGCGGCCCAGCCAGAAGGCCATCGTCATCGGGACGAAGGGCGCCCGGCTGCGCGACGTCGGCACCCGGGCGCGCCAGCAGATCGAGGCGCTGTTCGGCGCGCCGGTCTACCTCGACCTCCGGGTCAAGGTCGCGAAGGACTGGCAGCGCGACCCGCGCCAGCTCGCGCGGCTCGGGTTCTGAGGCCCGCACCACGCCGGACCGGGCACAATGCCCGGATCGCGGCTCTCGTCTGCGAGACTGACCGGGACGTACGGGCCTGCGCAGCGCGGCGAGGGCACTGGTGCGTGCACGTCGTCCCCGTAGGTCGTTGGAGTCCTCATGCCGTTGCGGCCCCTGCGCCGTCCGCTCGTGCTGACCGCAGGTCCCGCGCTCGCGCTGGGACTGCTCGCGGGCGTGGGCCTGCCCTTCCCGTCGTCGGCCGCGGTCCCCGCCGCTGACCGCGGCGCCTCCAGCGTCTTCGTCTGGTACGCGCCGGGGGCGACCGCGGCGCAGCGCCAGGTGGCGCTGCAGTCGGCGGACCTGCACGCGGCCTCCCGCGCGGAGGTGCCGCGCACCGAGAGCGTGCCGGTCCCCGCCGGCGAGGACGCCTCCGACGTCGCGGCCTCGCTGCGCGGCCGCCCCGGTGTGCGCTTCGCGATCCCGGACCTGCCGGTGCTGCGCGACGCGACGCCGGCGCCGGACCAGCTGTCGCAGGAGTGGGGGCTGCGCAACGACGGCCAGACGATCCTCGACCCCGACGTGAGCGCGCCGCAGAAGGGCGCCTTCAACGTCGACGTCGACGCCCCCGAGGCCTGGGCCCGGACCAGGGGCAGCCGCTCGACGATCGTCGCGGTCATCGACTCGGGCGTGGACATCACGCACCCCGACCTCGCGCCGAGCATCTGGACCAACCCGAGGCCGACGTCGCTGAACCCCGACCGGCCGAAGGAGAAGGACCTCCACGGCTGGGACTTCTGCCACGAGGACGGGTCGGTCTACGACCCGGACGAGTACTTCGACGACGGCGGCGAGCGCGAGCTCAACGACCTCCACGGCACCCACGTGGCCGGCACGATCGCTGCCGCCGACGACGGCGCCGGCACGAGCGGTGTCGCGCCCGGCGTGACGATCATGCCGCTGAAGGTGTTCGGCACGAAGGCCAACGGCGACGACTGCGGCTCGGACGGCATCTTCGAGGCGCTCGTCTACGCCGCGCTGCACGGCGCGAAGGTCGTCAACGCCAGCTGGAGCATCTCGGCGACCGACGCGCGCGACCGCGCGGAGATCGACGACCTGTTCACGACGCTGGGCCAGGAGTACGGCATCGTCATCGTCGCGGCCGCCGGCAACGGTGTCGTCAGCGCGGACGGCCAGGACGCCGGCATCGACGTCGACGCGGCGCTGGCGGCCGAGGCCGCGGGCGACACGAGCACTGACGTGCCCTACCCGGCCGCGTCGCTCTCCCCCAACGTCATCACCGTCGGGGCCGTGGACAACAGGGGTCGCCTGGCGCCGTTCTCGAACTACGGCTACCGCAGCGTCGACCTGCTCGCCCCCGGCGTCTCGGTGTGGAGCACGATCCCGGGCGCGCTGACGAAGGGCGACTACTCCCGCGCCTACGGCTTCCTCTCCGGGACCTCGATGGCCGCTCCGCACGTGACCGGCGAGGTCGCGCTGCTGGCGAGCGCGGGCCGGCTCCCGGCCACCGAGCTCGTCGACCGGGTCGTGCACACGGGCAAGCCGCTGCGCTCCGTGCCCGCGCGCGGCACGGCGACCAACGACATGGCGGACGCGTACCGCGCGCTCCAGCCGGGGACGACGCTGGAGTCCTCCGTCGCCCCGCCCACCGTGCACACCGGGGGCCGGGCGGTCGCCACGGCCACCCTGCACGACGCCGTGACCTGGACGCCCCTGGCCCGCCAGCTCGTCGTCCCGTGCTTCCGCGCCGCGGCCTCGCGCCGGTGGAGCTGCGCCCCCGCGGTCCGTACGGGCCTCGACGGCCGCGCGTCGGTGACGGTCGCGCCGTCCGCGACGACGGCGGTGCGCTGGTACTTCCGCGGCGTCCCCGGCTCCCCGGCGGCGGCCGGCCCGGTGCAGGTCGTCGGGCTGACCCGCCGCGTCAGCGCCGCGCTCAGCAGCACCCGCGTCGCGAGCGGCGGGCAGGTGCGGGTCACCGGGCGGGTGACGCCGGGGGAGCGCGGCACCACCGTGCTGCTCCAGCACCTGCAGGGCGGGCGCTGGCGCGACCTGCTCACCGGCGTCACCGACGGCACCGGCCGCTACCGCTTCCGCGTCCAGCTCGAGCGCGACGGGACCCGTGCGCTGCGCGTGCTCGTGCCGGCGAGCGACGGCTACAGCGCGTCGACGAGCTCGAAGCGGACGCTGACCGTCACCTGACGCACTGCTGGGCGACGGCCAGCTGTGGCCGGCTAGGGCCCGAGGGTCCCCGACCGCAGGTCGGCCGCGGGCTCCGGGGTCCCCTGCACCGTGCGCAGCGGCACCACGCCCGCCCAGTGCGGCAGTGCGAGGTCGGCCTCGTCGTCGACCGGACCGCCGGTGCGCCGCTTCAGCGTGATCGCGTCGACCTCGAGGGCGAGCACCGCGGTGGCCGCGAGCTCGCGGGAGTCCGCCGGGCGGCTGGCGGTGCTGCGTCCGCTCCAGACCGCGTCGAGCAGGGCGTCGAAGGCCTCCCGCTTCGTCGGCTCGTCGGTCACGAGCCGGAGCCGGCCGTGCGCCAGCACGGAGGAGTAGTTGAGGCTGTGGTGGACGGCGCTCCGTGCTAGCACGATCCCGTCGAGCTGCGTGACGGTCAGCGAGGCGGGGAGCTCCGCCTCCCGCGCGCGCAGGCCGAGGCCGCCACCGGTCGAGCCGTGCAGCCACACCGTGCTCCCGCTGGCCGCGTACATCATCGGCAGCGCTTGGGCGAAGCCGTCCTCGCGTGCCCAGCACAGGTGGCCGAGCCACTGCGAGCGGACGAACTCCCAGGCCGCGTCCTCGTCGGCGTAGCGCTCGAGCTTGCGTCGCGGAGGGGGAGGTGTGATTGCACTAGTACGATCTGCTGCCATGGCCGACACGGTAGACGACGAGGCAGCCGGCGTCGAACGCATTGCTGCCCTGCTGGCCGCGCCCGGGGCCGCCGCCATCGCCGAGCGGCTCGAGTCCGCGGTCCGCCGCGGCGAGCTGCTCCCGGGGTCCGTGCTGCCGCCGATCCGCAGCCTCGCCCGCTGGATCGGGGTCGACGCCAACACGGTGGCGGCGGCGTACCGCGCGGCGCGCGACCGCGGGCTCGTCGAGACCGCCGGGCGCGCGGGCACGCGCGTGCTGGAGCGGCCGAGCACCACGCCGCGGGGGAGCCTCGGGCCGCCGGTCCCGCCCGGCGCGCTGGACCTCACCCGCGGCGAACCAGACCCGGCGCTGCTCCCGCCGCTGCTGCTGGACGTGCCGCCCGTCTCGACGGGGTACGCCGTGGCCGGCCGCGACGGGCTGACCGACCTGCTGCGCTCCGCGGCGCGCGAGGCGCTCGGGGCCGAGGGCGTCCCGACCGCCGAGCTGACGGTCGCGAGCGGCGCGCTCGACGCGATCGAGCGGGCGCTGCGGGCGGTGGTGCGCCCGGGCGCGCGCGTCGCGGTCGAGGACCCGGGGTGGGGCAACGTGCTCGACCTGCTGCCGGCGATGGGGCACGCAGCCGTGCCGGTCGCGCTGGACGAGGAGGGCCCGCTGCCGGACGCCCTCGAGGCGGCGCTCGCCTCGGGGGTGGCCGCCGTCGTCGTCACCGCCCGTGCGCAGAACCCGACCGGGGCCGCCGTCTCGCAGGAGCGGGCGGAGGTGCTGCGCGGGCTGCTGTCGGCGCACCCCGAGGTCCTCGTCGTCGAGGACGACCACGGCGCGGCGCTCACACGGCTGCCGCTGAGCACGCTCGCCGGCGCCACCCGGCGGTGGGTGCACGTGCGCTCGGCCTCCAAGGCGTACGGACCGGACCTGCGCTGCGCCGTCGTCGCCGGCGACGAGGTGACCGTCGCGCGGACCGCGGGGCGGCTGCGGCTCGGGCCGGGCTGGGTCAGCACGCTGCTGCAGGACGCGACGGCCCGCGCGTGGTCCACGCAGGGGGACGTCGTCGCCCGGGCGGCGGAGGTCTACGACGAGCGGCGCGCGGCGCTCGTGGCGGCGCTCGCGGACCGGGGCGTACGCGCCTGGGGGAGGAGCGGGCTCAACGCCTGGGTGCCGGTGCACGACGAGGCGCGTGCGGTCGCCGGAGCGCTGGAGCAGGGGGTCGCGGTCGCGCCGGGGAGCAGGTTCCGGCTGGCCTCCGGACCCGCCGTCCGCGTGTCCACCTCGCAGCTCCCCGTCGGCCGCGCCCGCGAGGTCGCCGAGGTGCTCGCGCCGCTCGCGGGGTAGGTGCCTGGCAGGACGGGTGGGGAGTGGCCTACGCTGGCACCATGCTCGGCGCCCTCCTCCTTCGCCGCCGCGACGAGGCCGATTAGCGGCCGGGTCCTCGTCGCGGAGTCCGCACCTGCCGACCGCACGGCACGTCCCGCGACGACCCTGAGGACCCGAGAGTGAAGAACCAGCAGCAGCCCACCCCGATGCCGTTCGGCCGCTACGCGGCGTACCGGCCCGTCGAGCTCCCCGACCGCACCTGGCCGTCGAAGACGATCGAGCGCGCGCCGCAGTGGTGCTCGGTCGACCTGCGCGACGGCAACCAGGCGCTGATCGACCCGATGAGCCCGGCGCGCAAGCGCGCGATGTTCGAGCTGCTCGTGCGCATGGGCTACAAGGAGATCGAGGTCGGCTTCCCGTCGGCCAGCCAGACCGACTTCGACTTCGTCCGGCAGCTGGTCGAGGAGGACCTCATCCCGGACGACGTCGTCATCCAGGTGCTGGTCCAGTGCCGCGAGCACCTGATCGAGCGGACGTTCGAGGCGATCCGCGGCGCGAAGCAGGCCGTCGTCCACTTCTACAACTCGACCTCCACGCTGCAGCGCCGCGTGGTCTTCGAGCAGGACATGGACGGCATCCTCGGCATCGCGACGCAGGGCGCGCGGCTGTGCCAGAAGTACGCCGAGAACCTCCCCGGCACCGACGTCTACTTCGAGTACTCGCCGGAGTCCTACACGGGCACCGAGCTGGAGTTCGCGCTGCGGGTGTGCGACGCGGTCAACGACGTGCTGGAGCCGACGCCGGACCGCAAGACGATCCTCAACCTGCCGGCCACCGTCGAGATGGCGACCCCCAACGTCTACGCCGACAGCATCGAGTGGATGCACCGCCGGCTCGCCTACCGCGACGCGGTGACGCTGAGCCTGCACCCGCACAACGACCGCGGGACCGGCGTCGCGGCGGCCGAGATGGGCTACCTGGCCGGCGCCGACCGGATCGAGGGGACGCTGTTCGGCAACGGCGAGCGCACCGGCAACGTCTGCCTGGTGACGCTGGGGATGAACCTGTTCAGCCAGGGCATCGACCCGAAGATCGACTTCGGCGGCATCGACGAGATCCGCCGCACCGTGGAGTACTGCAACCAGCTGCCGGTCGGCGAGCGCCACCCGTACGGCGGCGACCTCGTCTTCACCGCCTTCTCCGGCTCGCACCAGGACGCGATCAACAAGGGCCTCGCGTGGATGCAGCGCGACGCCGAGGCCGCGGGCGTGCCCGTCGACGAGTTCCGCTGGGAGGTGCCGTACCTGCCGATCGACCCGAAGGACGTGGGCCGTACCTACGAGGCGGTCATCCGGGTCAACTCGCAGTCCGGCAAGGGCGGCGTCGCCTACGTCATGAAGAGCGAGCACAAGCTCGAGCTGCCGCGCCGGCTGCAGATCGAGTTCAGCCAGGTCGTGCAGAAGGTGACCGACGCCGAGGGCGGCGAGGTCAGCCCCAAGCAGATCTGGGAGATCTTCACCGACGAGTACCTCCCGAACCCCGCCGCGCCCTGGGGGCGGCTGTCCCTGCAGGGCCACCACACCTCCTCCGCCGACGGCGAGGCCGACGAGCTGCGCGCGTCGGTCGTGCTCGACGGGGAGGAGCAGGTGCTGGTCGGGCGCGGCAACGGCCCGATCGCGGCCTTCACCTCCGCGCTGGCGGACAAGGGCATCGACGTCCGCGTCCTGGACTACCAGGAGCACGCGCTGTCGGCCGGCGGCGACGCGCGGGCCGCCGCGTACCTCGAGTGCGCGGTGGGCGAGCGGGTGCTCTGGGGCGTGGGGATGGACGCGAACATCGTCACCGCGTCGCTGAAGGCCGTCGTCTCGGCCGTCAACCGGGCGACGACCCCGCGCTGAGCGCGCGCCCCGGCCCGGCGCGGGCGTACGGGCCGGGGCGTCCCGCGTGGCAGCATGGGGGGATGGGTCTCTACCGCGACGAGGGTGTCGTGCTGCGCACCCAGAAGCTCGGTGAGGCCGACCGGATCATCACGATCCTCACCCGCGAGCACGGGCGGGTCCGCGCGGTCGGCAAGGGCGTGCGGCGCACGGGCTCGAAGTTCGGCGCGCGGCTCGAGCCGTTCATGCACGTCGACCTGCAGCTGCACACCGGGCGCTCGCTCGACATCGTGACGCAGGCCGTCACGCTGACGCCGTACGCCGGGGTGCTCGGCGCCGACTACGGCCGCTACACCGCGGGCACGGCGATGCTCGAGGCGGTCGAGCGGCTGACCGATGCCGAGCAGGAACCCGCGGTGCAGCAGTACCTCCTGCTGCTCGGCGCGCTGCGCGCGCTGGCCGGCACCGAGCACGACCCCGGGCTCGTCCTCGACGCCTTCCTGCTGCGCTCGCTGGCGATCGCCGGCTACGCCCCGACCTTCGACGCGTGCGCGCGGTGCGGGCTCATGGGCCCGCACGGCAGCTTCGCCGTCGCAGCAGGCGGTTCGCTCTGCCCGGACTGCACCGTGCCCGGTGCCGCGCACCCGTCGCCGGCCGTCCTCGTGCTGCTCGGCGCGCTGCTCACCGGCGACTGGGAGACCGCGGACGGCAGCGAGGAGCGCGCGCGGCGCGAGGGGCACGGGCTGACCGCGGCGTACCTCAACTGGCACCTCGAGCGCGGCCTGCGCTCGCTGCGACTCGTGGAGCGTGTGTGAGAGGCCTGTCCCGCCCGACGCGTCCGGCGAGCGGCTCGCTGCCCCCGGCTCCGCACCCGACGGGGGCACGTCCGCCGGCGATCCCGGCGGAGTTCGTCCCGCGCCACGTCGCGATCGTCATGGACGGCAACGGACGGTGGGCCAAGCAGCGGGGACTGCCGCGTACGGCAGGTCACGAGCAGGGCGAGGCCAGCCTCATCGACGTGGTGCACGGCGCGATCGAGATCGGCGTGGAGGAGATCTCCGCCTACGCGTTCTCGACGGAGAACTGGCGCCGCTCGCCGGACGAGGTGCGCTTCCTCATGCGCTTCAACCGCGACGTCATCCGGCGGCGGCGCGACGAGCTGGACGCCCGGGGCGTGCGCATCCGCTGGGTCGGCCGCGAGCCGAAGCTCTGGCGCAGCGTCATCAGCGAGCTCAAGGTCGCCGAGGAGCAGACCCGCGACAACCGCCTGATCACGCTGAACATCTGCATCAACTACGGCGGCCGCGCCGAGCTCGGCGACGCCGCCCGCGCGCTCGCGGCGGACGTCGCCGCGGGCCGGGTCGACCCGGCGAGGGTGGACGAGCGCAGCCTCGCGCGCTACCTGTACGCGCCGGACATGCGCGACGTCGACCTCTTCATCAGGTCCAGCGGCGAGCTGCGCACCTCGGGGTTCCTGCCGTGGCAGTCGGCGTACGCCGAGCTCGTCTTCCTCGACACGCTCTGGCCGGACTTCGACCGGCGCCACCTCTGGCAGGCCATCGAGGAGTACGCCCGCCGCGACCGCCGCTACGGCGGCGCCGTGCCGAACGAGGTGCCCGGAGCCTAGAGGCGCTGCTCCGCGTACGCCGCCAGCGCGTCGCGGGAGAACTCGGCGAGGGCGGGGTCGAGGGCGTCGTAGCGCGCGCGGAACCGCGGGTCGTCGACGTACAGCTGGCCCAGTCCGGCGTAGCTCGTGCGGTCGGGCGTCCAGTGCCGGCACACCAGCCGGTAGTGCTCGTCGACGAGGTCGAGGACCCGCGCGTCGTCCGGTGCCAGGCCGGCCCGCACCAGCGCGAGCATCCGCGCGTCGAGCTCGTCGTACTCCTGCGCAGCGGCCGAGAAGTCCTTGGCCGTCCAGTCCTTCGTCCGCTCCCGCGCCGTCGCGACGTGGTCGCGTACGCGGTCGCCGTAGCGCGCGGCCAGGCTCTCCTCCGCGTCGAACCCGTCGAACAGCTGCTCCGTGGGCATCGGTGCTCCTCCTTCGAGGTGGGCGATGGTCCGGGAGACGGTGTCCGCGAGCCGGCCGAGCCGCTGACCCTCGTCGCGCAGCCGCTGCTCGTGCCCGCGCAGCGTCTCCACCGGGTCCCGCTGTCCGGCGAGGACGTCGGCGATCGTGTCGAGGCCCAGGCCGAGCTCGCGCAGCAGCAGGATCTGCTGCAGGCGCAGCAGCTGCTCGCGCTCGTACCAGCGGTAGCCGTTGGCGGCGGTCCCCGCCGGCACGAGCAGGCCGATCGCGTCGTAGTGCCGCAGCGTGCGCGGGGTCACGCGCGAGAGCTCCGCGACCTCGCCGATCGACCAGCGCACGGCGCCGTCTCCCGTTCCGCGCCGGAGGTGTTCCGGCGCGCTACCAGCGTGGAGGTTGACGCTGCGGCAGGGTCAAGCGCCCTGCGCCTGCTGGCGCGCCCCGCGCCGCATCCCGGGCACGCAGCACGTGGCGACCCAGCCGTAGGTCGCGCTGTGGCCGATGGTCGACCCGGGGAGGTACGCGGTCCCGCACCGCCCGCAGCGCGCGGCGTAGCTCGCCGGCAGGACCACGGCGACGTCCTCGACGTCGAGCGCGGGCAGGCCGGCCCCGAACTCCCTGCGGCTGCTGCTGGTGACGTCCCTGCTGGTGGAGCCCCTTGCGTCCATGGCGACCTCCAGGTTCGCCGCGGGGGTTCGTCGCCGTCGTCGTCCCGCACCGCGTGCCGGTGTTCACCGACATGATCCCTCACCGTCGCCCGGCGTACCCCTAGCGGTCGTCCGCTAGGGAGGCTCAGCTCAGGCTGACGATCGCCCACATCATCGCCACGCCGAGCACCGTGCAGCTCAGCGTCAGCCGCGACGGGTGCCGGGCGTGGGCCTCGGGGAGGATGTCCGAGGTGGCGAGGTAGAGCAGGAACCCGGCGAAGAAGCCGAGGTAGCCGCCGAGCCAGGACTCCGGCAGCGTGAAGACCAGCGTGCTGGCCGCGCCCAGGAGGGGGGCGACCGCATCGGCGCCGAGCATGACGCGGGCGCGCTGCGAGGTGTTGCCGTGCGCGACCATGATGCCGACCGTGTTGAGCCCGTCGGCGAAGTCGTGCGCCACCACGGCGATCGCGACGCTGACCCCGATCGCCGTCCCTGCCTGGAAGCCCAGCCCGATGCCCACACCGTCGAGGAACGAGTGCGCGACGAGCGCGGCGGCCGAGGCCAGCCCGATCGCCGGGTCGTGGTGGGAGTGCGGCTCGTACTCGCCCTCGTGCGCCGCGTGCAGCGCCAGCCCGCGCTCGAGCAGGTGCAGGGCGAGGAAGCCCGCCGCTGCCGTCACCATCGGGAGGGGGACGCCACCGAGGTCGGCGTGGCGGATGCGGAACAGCTCGGGCACGAGGTCGAAGAGCACCAGCCCGAGCAGCACGCCGGCGGTGAAGCCCAGCACGAGGTGGAGCCGGTCGCGGTTGCGCAGCGCGACCACGCCGCCGATCGCGGTGCTCAGCACGGAGGCGATCGTGAAGGCGAGGACCACGGGGGCAGGGTATCCGCGGCCGCCGCACCTCCTCCGTGGCAGGATCCCCGCGTGCTCGTCGTGACCCGCCACCGCGTCCCCGTCGAGTCGGGGGAGTCGTTCGCCGCGGCCGTCGCCGCCGCCGTCGAGCTGCTGGCCGCGCGGCCGGGCTTCCTCGGCGCCGACGCCGGCCCGAACCTCGACGAGCCCGACCTCTGGACGCTCGTCGTGCGCTGGGAGTCGGTCGGTGCCGCCCGGCGCGGCATGAGCGCGGCGGACGCCCGGGCCGCGCTCATGGCGGTGCTGGTCTCCGCCGTGGACGAACCGACGACGTACGACGTCCGGGTCAGCCGGTAGCCTGCTGTCCTCGCCCGTACGTCAGCGAGCGCCCGCCGACCGCCAGCCGGACTGGAGACCCCCCGTGGCCACCGACGCCAAGATCGACGCCATCGTCAGCCTCGCCAAGCGCCGGGGGTTCGTCTACCCGAGCAGCGAGATCTACGGCGGGACGAGGTCGGCCTGGGACTACGGCCCGCTCGGCGTCGAGCTCAAGGAGAACGTCCGCCGCCAGTGGTGGAAGACGATGGTGCAGGGCCGCGAGGACATCGTCGGCCTCGACTCCGCCGTCATCCTCGCCACGGAGGTGTGGAAGGCGTCCGGCCACCTCACGGCGTTCGTCGACCCGCTGACCGAGTGCCAGTCGTGCCACAAGCGCTTCCGGGCGGACCACCTCGAGGAGGCGTTCGAGGCGAAGCACGGCCGCGCGCCGCAGGGCCTGACGGAGATCAACTGCCCGAACTGCGGCACGAAGGGCGCCTTCACCGAGCCGCGGATGTTCAACGGCCTGCTGAAGACCTACCTCGGCCCCGTCGAGGACGAGGAGGGCCTGCACTTCCTGCGGCCCGAGACGGCGCAGGGCATCTTCGTCAACTTCGCGAACGTCATGCAGTCCGCCCGCAAGAAGCCGCCCTTCGGCATCGCGCAGACGGGCAAGTCGTTCCGCAACGAGATCACGCCCGGCAACTTCATCTTCCGGACCCGCGAGTTCGAGCAGATGGAGATGGAGTTCTTCGTCGAGCCCGGCACCGACGAGCAGTGGCACGAGTACTGGCTGCAGGAGCGCTGGAACTGGTACCTCGGGCTCGGCCTCACCGAGGCCAACATGCGGTTCTACGAGCACCCGCAGGAGAAGCTCTCCCACTACTCCAAGCGGACCGTGGACATCGAGTACCGCTTCCGCTTCGGTGGCACGGAGTTCGCCGAGCTCGAGGGCATCGCCAACCGCACCGACTTCGACCTCAGCACGCACTCGAAGCACAGCGGCACCGACCTGTCCTACTTCGACCAGGACAAGGGGGAGCGCTGGACGCCGTACGTCATCGAGCCGGCCGCCGGCCTGACGCGCGCGACGCTGGCCTTCATGCTCGACGCGTACGCCGAGGACGAGGCCCCCAACGCCAAGGGCGTGCTGGAGAAGCGCACGGTCATGCGGCTCGACCCGCGGCTCTCGCCGGTCAAGGCCGCGGTGCTGCCGCTCTCGCGCAACGCCGACCTCTCGCCCAAGGCCCGGGACCTCGCCGCGCAGCTGCGGAAGAGCTGGAACGTCGAGTTCGACGACGCCGGGGCGATCGGCCGCCGCTACCGCCGCCAGGACGAGATCGGCACGCCGTTCTGCATCACGGTGGACTTCGAGACCCTCGAGGACGACGCCGTGACGGTGCGCTCGCGCGACACCATGCAGCAGGAGCGGGTCGGGCTCGGCCAGGTCGAGGGCTGGCTGGCCGCGCGGCTGCTGGGCTGCTGACGCCGCGCTCCCTTCTCGTGTGAACAAGGGCACCCAGTAGCACTCCCACGTGCACTGGGTGCCCTTGTTCGCTCCTGGGCGGGTGGTCACGCCGCTGCGCGCGTGACCACCTGCACCGCTGGCCGCGGTCGCAGGGCTGCCGCGGCCAGGGTGCGCCTGAGCTGCTCGACCAGCGCCTGCGGCCGACGGCGCACTTCCCCTGGTGCGACAGGGACCACGAGCACCCCCAGCTCGGTCAGCCGGCGCTGCCGGTCCTGCGTCCGCAGGTAGTCGCTGGGGCTGATGTGCCACTCGACCGAGTCGATCTCGAGGGCGACGGCCAGCTCGTCCCACCAGGCGTCGGGCCGGGCGAGGAAGCGGCCGTGCTGGTCGAGCAGGTCGACGTTCCACAGCGGCTGCGGCAGCCCCGAGCGGAGCACCACCCGCCGAGCGTCCCCCTCGGCCACGGAACGGACTCCGGCGCCGACCTCGGCCAGCACCATCGCCATGAGGGCCTTGCGCCTGTTCGCCGCAGCAGCGTGCTCCTCGCGCAGCTCGCTGACGCTGCAGACGCTCGACTGGACGGCCGCCGCGACGAGGGCGCGCACCTCGGCGGGTGCGTGCAGCTGTCGGCACTCGTCGACGAGCGCCCGGGCTGGCGGCGCACAGGGCAGTCCGCGTACGACGTCCAGGTCCTCCGGCATGCGGCGGGTCCGCTCCACGACCACGAACCTGCGGCTCTGCCGACGGTGCTCGTGGGGCACGAGCACGCGGATGGGCTCGGGCGGAGGGAGGCGTGGCACGCCAGCTCGGCGCAGGGCCGCGATCCCGGTCAGCGCCGAGCCGTCGCCCGCGTAGGCCAGGGCGGCCCGCTCCAGCTGCCCCTGGCTCGGACGACCGCTGTGGAGCACGACCACTCCGGGAAGCGGTGACTGCCACGGGCCGCCTGGGCGGCAGCGCCCGACAGCAGTGGGCGCGGCGATCCCCATCTGCGCGAGCTCGGCCAGGGTCGTGACGCCGTCGCGGTGCTCGGCGAGGTCGGCGATGAGCGCCGAGTCGGTGCGCAGGCTTCGTCGTGGCACGGGGCACAGCCTGCGCTGGTGCCGCGCCCCGGTCGCCCTGCCGCGTACCGGTTGTGGACATGCCCGCGGAACCGCACACCACAGCCGTGTGGACAGCGCACCCGCCCTCGCTGGCTACCGTCCGAACAGGGTGCCCCAGTCGCGCCCGGAGGGGCACTGGGTGCCCCCGTTCAGTCCGGGGGTGGCCCCTCGGCGAGGCCCCGGATCGAACGGGGCGCCCCAGTGCTGCTGGGAGGCGCACTGGGTGCCCTTGTTCGGTCCGAGGGGCGGCGCGAGCTCCGGCGGCTGGCCCGCGCGGCTCAGCGGCGTCTCCTCGCCGAACGCCTCGACCCCTGGTGCCGAGTGGCCGGGTCCGGTTGCGTCGACACGGTCGTCTCCTCGGCGCGGGTGGCGTGGGAGGCCGGCTGCTGGACCTGAGGAGCCCCTGCCCACCGGACGGCGACGGCAACCCGTTCCGGCGGTTGCGGGGGACGGGAGCCGGGAAGCGGGTGCATACCGCCACCCGAGGAGGACGCCATGCGCGCGATGGTCTACCGCGGCCCGTACAAGATCCGGTTGGAGGAGAAGGACGTCCCCCGGATCGAGCACCCGAACGACGCGATCGTCCGCGTCACGCTCGCCGCGATCTGCGGGTCCGACCTGCACCTCTACCACGGGATGATGCCCGACACCCGGGTCGGGATGACCTTCGGGCACGAGTTCATCGGCGTCGTCGAGCAGGTCGGCTCCAGCGTCGAGCGGCTGCAGCCGGGTGACCGGGTGATGGTGCCGTTCAACATCTACTGCGGCTCGTGCTTCTTCTGCGCGCGTGGGCTCTACTCCAACTGCCACAACGTCAACCCGAACGCCACCGCGGTCGGCGGGATCTACGGCTACTCGCACACCACCGGCGGCTACGACGGCGGCCAGGCGGAGTACGTCCGGGTGCCCTTCGCCGACGTCGGCCCGGCGAAGATCCCCGAGTGGATGGACGACGAGGACGCGGTCCTCCTCACGGACGCCCTGTCCACCGGCTACTTCGGGGCGCAGCTCGCCGACATCGTCGAGGGCGACACGGTCCTCGTGCTCGGAGCCGGTCCCGTCGGTCTCTACGCGGCGCGGTCCGCGTGGTTCATGGGCGCGGGCCGGGTGATCGTCGTCGACCACCTCGACTACCGGCTGGAGAAGGCGAAGTCCTTCGCGCACGCCGAGGTCTACAACTTCACGCACTACGACGACATCGTCGTGCACATGAAGAAGATCACCGGTCACCTCGGCGTCGATCGCGTCATCGACGCGGTCGGCGCGGAGGCCGACGGCAACTTCCTCCAGCACGTGACCACGACGAAGTTCAAGCTGCAGGGCGGTTCTCCCGTTGCGCTCAACTGGGCGATCGACAGTGCGCGCAAGGGCGGGACGATCTCCGTCATGGGCGCGTACGGACCGATGTTCAGCGCGGTGAAGTTCGGCGACGCGATGAACAAGGGACTCACCCTGCGCATGAACCAAGCGCCCGTGAAGCGCCAGCTGGGACCGGCTCTTCCAGCACATCCAGGCGGGCTACTTCAAGCCCAGCGACATCGTCACGCACCGGATCCCGCTCGACGAGATCGCCGAGGCGTACCACATCTTCTCGAGCAAGCTCGACGGCTGCATCAAGCCGCTGATCGTGCCGGCCGCGGCCTGAAGGGACGAGCGATGACCTACACCGCAGACAAGCCGACGGTGACGCCGAGCCCGGAGGAGCTGCGCGAGCGGATCCCCGGCTGGGGCGTCGACCTCGACCCCGCTGACCGGCCCGCCTTCCCGCGCGAGGTGCACCAGGACACCGGCGCCCACTGGGACTTCCCGGAGCGCCAGGAGGAGCGCTGGCCGCGGGAGCGCTCGATCGAGCACGGCATGCTGCCGCCGGTCTTCGGCACGTCCTGCCCGCCCCGCGGCCTCTCCGGCGCCATCCGGAAGTACGCGTACGCCACCTACAGCGAAGGCCGCTCCGCCCACTGGCTGCTGCTGCTCGCCGCGGACCGCGTCGACGCCCTCGAGGGCCGGCTCGGCAGCGGGGCCATGGTCCCACCGGCGACGGGGCTGCGCAGCGAGCTCTCCGCCCACGGCCTCGCCTCGCGACGCGGGCGTGTGGACCTCCACCACCAGTGGCTCGACCCGCTCGTCGTCGCAGCGCCGTGGGCGGCCGGCCTCGCCGGTGCGTACGCCGCGGCGAGGGGCGTGCGCCGCCTGGTCTCCCGCTGACATCAGGCTCCCGCGCGAGACTTCCCGTTCACGGGAGCGTGGAAGGATGCGACGGTCGTCGTCGTGGGGAGCAGCATGACCGCCGTGGACCCGGGGCCGCGCCCGGACTCGCTGTCGCGGCAGATCTACGCGACCCTGCGCGAAGGGATCATCCGCGGCAAGTACCCGCAGGGATCCCGGCTCGCCGAACAGCCGCTGGCGCTGGAGCTCTCGGTCTCGCGCGTCCCGCTGCGGGAGGCCGTGCCGCTGCTGGAGGTCGACGGGTTCGTCTCCACCCTCCCGCGCCGCGGGGCCGTCGTCTCCACGTGGACGATCCGCTCGGCGCACGACCTGTTCGACCTCCGGCTGTGCCTGGAGGTCGGGGCCGCGAGGTACGCCGCCCGCCAGGTCGCCCTCGGCGCGTCGCCCGCCGTGCTGGGGGAGGCCCTGCGCTCGTCGCAGGAGGGCGTGGGGCAGGGCGACGCGTACCGCATCGCCGCGGACTCCGCGCGCTTCCACGAGACCATCGTGGAGATGACCGACAACGCGCTGATGCGCTCGGTCATGCGCTCGGTGGCGGGCCGCATGCAGTGGCTGTTCTACCTCACCAGCCAGCTCGACCCGGGCGACGCGCTCCACGGGCACCAGGAGCTCTACGAGGCAGTGAGCTCCGGCAACGAGCGGGTCGCCGAGGCCGTGGCCTACGCGCACATCGAGCGCGACCGGCTCGAGTCGCTGCGGGTGCTGCACGACCACCCGGGCGTGCAGGAGTAGCGCAGGACCGGCGCACAGCGGAGCGGCGCCGCGAGCCGGAGCTCGTGGCGCCGCCCTGACGGAGTCGACTACCCGACGCCCAGCAGGCTGAAGTCCAGCTCGTTGGCGCCGATGTTGTGCGCGGCCGCGACGCCGGTCAACCAGCTCTGCGCGACCACCCAGTCCTTGTTGTAGGACAGGTTCAGGTAGCAGCCGGTGGCGGCGTACTTCTGGGCGGCCGAGACGTAGAGCGCGGTGTCGCCGGTCTTCACCGCGGTGTTGAGCTCGCTGTCGGTCTGCGGGTCGTCGCAGCCGAAGTAGTCGATGCCACCGGTCTTGTCCCAGAACACGTGCCCCCACATGTACGGGCTGCCGCCGTCGGGGCCGTTGTTGCCGTCGATGAAGGCGTCCGGGCCCTTCGGTGGGTCCTGCACCCACCCGAACACCTGGCTGGTCGGGAACCCCTTCGCCGTCGCCTTGATGCCGTCGGCCTGCAGCTGCGCCGCCACGATGTTGGCCATCTGCTGGGCGTTGACGTTGTCGCTCGCGTAGCCGATGGACATGGACGTCCCCGACGGCAGCGTCTTCGCGTACGCCTTCATCGCGCTCGGGTCGTAGGTGATCGTCTGCTTGTCCGCACCGCCCGGGATCATCCCCTTGGCGTACAGCGTCGTCGCCGGCTCGGAGCGCTCACCCAGCACCTGCGAGACCAGCTGCTGCTGGTTGATCGTCTTGAGGAACGCCATGCGCGCAGGGACCGTCGCGAAGAAGCTGCGGGTCGGGTTGACCGTCACGAGGGCCGACTGCAGGGTCGGCAGGAAGTAGTTGCTGATCCCCTTCTTGTCCTTGTACTTCTTCAGCGCCGAGCTGGGCAGCGCGGCCACCACGGTGTCGACCTGGCCCTTGTCGAGGGCGAGCTGGAGCGCCGACGGGTCGCTGAAGATCGGCAGCCGGACCTTCGTGAAGGGCGACTTCTTCCCCCAGTAGCCGGGGTACTGCGTGAGGTCGTACTCCGTGCCCGGCTGCACCGAGGTGAGGGTGTACGGGCCGCTGCCGATGTCGTGGGTCTGCAGGTAGGTCTGGTCGTGGTCCTTGCCGGCGTACTTCGCGATGCCCGCGGGGGACTGCATCTTCGGGCCGAAGGGTGAGGCGAGGTAGTCGAGGAAGGCGGAGTTCGGCGCGTCCAGCGTGACGACGGCCTTCATCGGGTCGCTGGTGTCGACGCTCTTCACCCCCGCGGTCATGTACGCCGCCCCGCCCTTGACGGCGTTGCGCCGGTCGAAGGACGCCTTGACCGCGGCGCTCGTGAACGGCGTGCCGTCGTGGAAGGTCACGCCCGGGCGCAGCGTGAAGGTGTAGACCGTGTGCGTCTTGTCGACGGTCCAGCTCGTCGCGAGCCGCGGCGCGATCTGCACGGTGTCGGCGTCGTTCTTGTACTGCACCAGACCCTCGTACGCGTTCAGCACGATCGCCAGCCCGTTGTTCGCGTAGTAGACGTCAGGGTCCGGCGGCTGGCCGATGTCGCCGGAGAGCCCGACGACGAGCGTGGTCTTCCCGGCTGGCGCGCTCGCGCCGGTGCTGGCGGCACTGGTGCTGGCGGTCTTCGAGGACGTCC
This sequence comes from Motilibacter rhizosphaerae, assembly GCF_004216915.1. Classification (NCBI taxonomy): domain Bacteria; kingdom Bacillati; phylum Actinomycetota; class Actinomycetes; order Motilibacterales; family Motilibacteraceae; genus Motilibacter; species Motilibacter rhizosphaerae. The sequence continues at coordinate 383,974 of NZ_SGXD01000002.1, read as the reverse complement.
CCGACGAGCCGGAGCAGGCGGTGAGCACGAGCGCGGTGGCGACGAGTGCGGGGGCGAGGCGGAGGGGTGGGGTCACTGCGGTCTCCTCGGGTCCAGGGGTGCGGTCATGCCGTGGTGCGGGGATCGGCGAGGGCTTGGAGCACGTCGACGACCGCGTTGAGGACGATGTAGACCGCCCCCAGCACGAGCGTCACGCCGGCGATGGCGGGGAAGTCCGAGACGGGGATGCTGCTCGAGAGGTAGGTCCCGATCCCCGGCCAGCTGAAGACCTGCTCGACGACGACGACGCCGGCGAACATGAACCCCAGCTGGAGCCCGGCCATGGAGACGGCCGGACCCAGGCTGTTGCGCACGACGTGCCGGGCGAGGACGCCGGGCTCCGGCAGCCCCTTCGCGCGAGCCGTGCGGACGTGGTCGGCGGCGAGGGTGCCGTCGAGGCTGGCCCGCAGGATGCGCCCGATGCTGATGGCGGGCGCGATGCTGAGGACCAGTGCGGGCAGCAGGACGTGCTGCAGCGCCGAGGCTGCCGTGCCCAGGTGCAGGGTGAGCAGCGACCCGAGCAGGACCCACCCGCCGGCGCCCTCGTCACCCCCGCGGCCCGAGGCGGGCAGCCAGCCGAGGTGCGCGTAGAAGAGCAGGATCGCGCCCAGCGCCAGCAGGAACGGCGGTGCGGCCGCGCCCACGAGGAGGACCGCGCGGAACGCCGTACCGCCGGGCCAGCGCAGCGAGGCGGAGACGGCGAACAGCGCGCCCAGCAGGAGCGCCAGCAGGAAGGCCACGAGCACGAGCTCCGTCGTGGCAGGCAGGAAGTCGCCGAGGTCCGTCGTCACCGGGCGGTGGGTCCGCAGCGACTGGCCGAGGTCGCCGTGCAGCAGGTCGCGCAGGAAGTGCCAGTAGCGCGCGAAGAACGGGTCGTCGAGCCCCAGCCGGCGGCGTGCCTCCGCCACCGCGGCGGGTGAGGAGTTGGCACCCAGCGAGGCGCGTACGGGGTCCCCGGGCGAGACCGCCTGCAGGCAGAAGATGATGAAGGAGAGGACGAGCAGGAGCCCTGCTGCGCTGGCGGTCCGGACCGCCACGAAGCGGCTCACCGTCGCCCCGCCAGCAGGGTGCGCACGGCGTCCCCGCCGAGGTTGCTGACCAGGCTCAGCAGGAGGACGGCCAGCCCGGGGACGACCGGGACCCACCATTCGCTGAGCAGCTGGCCCAGGGCGCGTGCGGTGTCCGCCCCCAGTTCCGGCGCTGGCGCGGGCTCGCCCAGCCCGAGGAAGGAGAGACCTGCCAGCAGGAGGACCACGTTGCCGATGTCGAGGCTCGCCGTGACGACGGCGGTGGGGATGACGCCGGGGAGCAGGTGCTTGGCGATGACGCGCCAGCGACCCGCCCCCGCGACCCGGGCGGCCTCCACGTGCGGGCGGACCACGAGGGCGCGCACCTCGCCGCGCAGGATGCGCGCGTAGTACGGCCACCACACCACCGAGATCGCGACCAGCGTGTGGGCGAGCCCCGGTCCCAGCGCGGCGACGATCGCGATCGCGACGAGGGTCCCCGGCAGCGCGAGGAAGAGGTCGGTGACGCGCATGAGCACCGCGTCGACCCAGCCGCCCACGGCGCCGGCGACCGTGCCGATCGTCCCGCCGACGAGGAGCCCGACGGCGACGACGAGCAGGCTGGAGAACCAGCTGACGCGCATCCCGAGCAGCGTCCGGCTGAGCAGGTCGCGGCCGATGGAGTCGGTGCCGAGCAGGTGGCCGGCGGAGCCGACGGGGAGGTTCAGCGCGCCGACCGGCTGCACCGGGTCGTCGGGCGCGAGCTCGGGGGCGAGCAGGGCCACGATCGTCACGAGCAGCGGCAGCGCGGCGAGGACCCACGGCAGGGCGCGGGGGAGGCGTACGGCGGAGCGGGGGGCGCGGACGGGACCGACCGCGAGCGGCGCGGTCATGCCGGCTGGCCTTCCGCCGCGATCTCCGGCACCGCCTGCAGCAGCGCCCGGGTGTACGCGTGCTGCGGGTCGCTGACGACGGCCTCGGCCGCGCGGTCCTCGACGACCTTGCCGCCGCGCATGACGACGATCCGGTCGCCCATGAGCCGCGCGACCGACAGGTCGTGCGTGACGAACAGGACCGCCATGCCGAGCTCGGCGCGCAGCTCGCGGACGAGGTTGAGCACGCCGGCGGCGAGCGAGGCGTCGAGCGCACTGGTCGGCTCGTCGCAGAGCAGCACGTCCGGGGCGACGACGACGGCGCGGGCGAGAGCGACGCGCTGGCGCTGGCCGCCGGAGAGCTCACCCGGCCGCGCCTGGGCCGTCGCGGCCGGGAGCTGCATGAGGCCCAGCACCTCGGCGATGCGGGCGTCGGCGGCGCGTCGGTCGAGGCGCAGCGGGCGCAGCTGCTCGCGCAGCAGGTCGCCGACGCTCATCCACGGGGTGAGCGAGGAACCCGCGTCCTGGAAGACCATCTGGCGGCGGCCGCGGACGACCGCCGTCCCGCTCGTCGGCTCGGTGAGCCCGGCGAGCACGCGCAGCAGCGTGGACTTCCCCGACCCGCTCTCGCCGACGACGGAGACCGCCTCCCCGCGCGCGACGACGAGGTCGACGTCACGCAGGGCGTGCAGGACGCTCGTCCGCCGCCACCCCTGCCGCTGCGAGAAGTCCTTGCACAGCCGGGAGACCTCCACGACGGCGTCGCCCTGGGCATCCGTGCGGAGCCGGGTGGGGCCGAGGGGAGCGGGCCGGCTGGCCGCGTACGCCGCGACCTCCTGCTCGCTGCGCCAGCACGCCCGCCTGCGCTCACGCGCCGGAGCGACGTCGAGCCCCGCCAGCGGGGGCACGTCGGTCGCGCAGCGCTCCAGGACGAGCGGGCAGCGGGAGTGGTACGCGCACCCCCGCATCCGCTCCTCGGACGAGGCGGTCTCCTCGGGCAGGGTGGGAAGGACGGCGCCACGGGGCGTGGTGAGGCTGAGCCGGCTGCGCAGCAGCCCCGCGGTGTACGGGTGGGCCGGCCGCCGCAGCACCTCTGCCGTGGCGCCGGTCTCGGCGACGCGACCGGCGTACAGCACGGCGATGCGGTCGGTGAGCTGCGCCGCCACGGCCAGGTCGTGCGTCACGAACAGCACGCTGCAGCCGAGGTCGTCGCGCAGCTCGCGGAGCAGGTCGAGCAGCTGCGCCTGCACCGTGACGTCGAGGGCGGTGGTCGGCTCGTCGGCGATGACGAGGGAGGGCGTACCGGACAGGGCGATCGCCGCCATGACCCGCTGGCGCAGGCCGCCCGAGAGCTCGTGCGGGTAGGAGCGCAGCCGCTCGTCAGGGCGCGGCACGCCGACCCGGGTGAGCAGCCGCACCGCCTCCCCGCGGTCCCCGCTGACCTCCGTGACCTGCCGGCCCACGCGCATCGTGGGGTTGAGCGAGGTCATCGGGTCCTGGAAGACCGCGCCCAGGTGCTGGCGGCGGACGGCGCGCAGCTCGGGGGCCCGGCCGTGCACCATGTCGGTCCCCGCGACGACGACGCGGCCGCTCACCCGCGGCTCGGACGCCTGCGGGAGCAGCCCGAGCAGGGTGAGGCCGAGGACGCTCTTGCCCGAGCCGGACTCCCCGACGAGGCCGAGGATCTCGCCCTTGCGGACCTCCAGGTCGACGCCGCGCACGACGTCGCTGCGGACGCCGCGGCGCTGCAGCGACACCCACAGGCCGGTGACCTCCGCCACCAGGTCCGTACGCCGCTGGCGGGCGGCCTGCGCCGGGCTCTCAGCCACGACCCACCTCCCCTGCTGGTGACGACGGTGCCGGCAACATGCGCGACCAGGCCTCGTGGATCTGCCGCGGCTGCGTGAACCACACGTCGTCCGCCCGCGCGGCCAGGTGCTCGAGGGCGCGGGTGAGCGCCCGCAGGCGGAACGGCGCGCCCGAGATGAAGGAGTGGACGACGATGCTCATCACGAGCGGCGCGTCCGCGGAGGCGGCGAGCAGCTCGTCGAACTCGTCCACGACCATGTCGGCGAAGTCGCCGGCCGTGGCACGCCGCCCGACCTGCGTGGTGCTGTCGTTGAGCTCCAGCGCGTACGGGATGGCGAGGACCGGGCGGCCCGCCGTGGGCAGCCACGCGGGCTGGTCGTCGAGGCGGAGGTCGAGCAGGTAGTCGTAGCCCGCGCCGGCCAGCAGGTCGAGCGTGCTCGGGGTGTGGGTGAGCCAGGGGCTGGACCAGCCGCCCGGGGGCTGCCCCTCCTCGCGCCCGATGCGCTCCGCGACCGCCGCGAGGTACGCCCGCTGCTCGTCGTCGCCGAGCCCGGCGAGGCTGTCGGAGTTGGAGATGCCGTGCCCGACGAACTCCGCCCCGGCCTTGCGCGCCGCGACCGCGACGTCGGGCGCCGTGTCGTAGACCATCGTGTTCCACAGCAGGGTGGGCGGGACCTGCAGCGCGTCGAGCCGGTCGAGCAGCCGGAAGACGCCCACGCGGTTGCCGTAGTCGCGCCAGGAGGTGTTGACGAGGTCGGGACCCTCGACGCCGTCGAGCAGGTCCTCGGTGTGGCCGTCGCCGAAGCGGTACTCCTCGACGCCGACTGCGCAGTAGACGGCCAGCCGCTTGCCGCCCGGCCAGCGCCCGGCGGGTCGGGCGGTGATCGGCGAGTACGACCAGGGCGCACTCACCGGCCCACCCACCGCGACATCCCGACCTCGGCCGCGGCGGCGCGCCGGGCCATCGCGCGGTACGCCGGCAGCCAGGCCGCCGCCTCCTGCCGGGCCGCCTCGACGAGCGGTCGCTTCACCGCGAACAGCTCGCGGGCCTCGGCGAGCAGGGCGGCCTCGTCGACGGTCGTGACCGCACCGTCGTCGACGACCACCGCGCCGTCCACCATCGTCAGCACGACGTCCTGGCCCGACGCGCAGTAGACGAGCTGGCCGGGGACGTCGTTGAGCGGGGTGAACGCCAGGCCGTGGAGGTCGAGCAGGGCGAGGTCGGCGAGCATGCCCGGGCGTACGCCGCCCAGCTCGTCCGGCTGCCGCACGGCCTGCGCGCCCCCGCGCCACAGGCAGTCCAGCACCTCGTGGGCGGAGGGCCACTCCTCGTCGGGGAGCCCGCTGATGGTGTGCACGAGGCCGGCGGTCCGGACGACGCCCCACATGTCGACCGCGTCGCCGCAGATCGCCTCGTCCACCCCGAGGCAGACGGGCACGCCGGCGCGGCGCAGGGCGCGGAACGGCATCACCCCGCTGCCGAGCCGCAGGTTGCTCACCGGGTTGTGCGCCACCACCGCGCCGGACGCCGCCAGCAGCTCGATGTCGTCCTCGTCGACCCACACCGCGTGGATGACGTTCATCCGCTCGCTGAGCAGGCCGAGGTCCGCGGTCCAGCGCACGAGCGACCGGCCGGCGAAGCGCGGCTGCTCGGTCGCGAGGACCCGCTGGGCGCGGGTCTCCAGCATGTGCGCGTAGAGCGGCAGGTCGTGGGAGCGGCTGAGGTCGTCGAGCGACCCGAAGTACTCCGGGCTGACCCGCTGCGGCGCCGAGACCGAGACCGCGGCGCGCAGCCGGCCGTCGGCGGCGCCGTGCCAGGTGCGGACCAGGTGGTCGTAGCTCTCCAGCAGCCGCTGCTCGGAGGCGGGGGCGGGCTCGCGCAGCAGCGCCAGCTGCGCCGCGTCGAGCACATCGGCGAGGTACGGCAGCTTGTCGGCCTCCGGCAGCGTCGGCTGGTCGAGCGCGACCCGGGCGCGGATCCCGCAGTCCCGGTACGCCGACAGCACCGCGTCGATGACGTCGGGCTCGGGTGACGGCATGAGGAAGGCGTCGTCCTGCACGCACGTCGTGCCGCCGCGCAGCATCTCGAGCGCCCCGAGCGCCGTCCGGAGGTACGCCTCGCGCGGCGTCGCGCGCAGCTCCGGGGTGACGGGCGACTCGAAGAGCATGAAGAGCTCGAGCGGCAGGCTCGGCAGGGAGCCCTTGAGGTGGTTGGCGGGGGAGTGGAAGTGGGCGTTGACGAGGCCGGGGACGAGCAGGTGGTGCCCGTGCCCCTCGACGACCCGGGTGCCGGGGTCGACCTCGGTGCGGTCGACGCGCCCCACCGCGGCGATGCGCTGGCCGCGGACGAGCACGTCGGTCGGGCCCGTGGTGCCGCCCGGCGCGTCCGCGTCCCAGACGAGCACGTCGGTGAACAGCGTGCCGGTGGCGGTCATGCGCCCACCGGTCCGAGCCGCTCGGGCGCGGCCCAGGTGGCGGCGCGCGAGGTGCCGACGCCCTGGGCGAGCAGGGCCACGGCCAACGTGGTGGCGGCGGCGACGCCCTCGACCACCGGCACACCCAGCCGGGCCCGGAGCGGATCGACGAGGTCGGTGAGCCCGGCGCAGCCGAGCACGAGCGCCTCCGCCGCGTCCTCCTCCAGGGCGAGCCGCCCCTGCTCCACGAAGGTCTCCAGCAGGTGCGTGGAGTCCTCGTGCACCTCGGCGACCGGGACGTCGACGGCGCGCACCACGCAGCGGTGCCCCAGCCCCAGCGCGCCGACCACCCGGTCGGACTGCTCGCGCGTGCGCCGGGGCAGGGTGACCACGGTGAAGCGGTGCGCGACGAGCGCGGCGGTCAGGAGCGCGGCCTCGGTCATGCCGACGACCGGTCCCCGGGCCACCTCGCGCGCGGCCGGGACCCCGGTGTCGCCGAAGCACGCCACGACGTACGCGTCGGTGCCCGCCCGCTCGCCCGCGAGCACCTGCTCGAGCACCCCGAGGGCACCCCACACCTCGTCGACGTGGCTCTCGACGGAGTCGACGCCGCGCGAGGGGGTGCTGCCCTCGACGGTGGCGTGCGGAGCGGCACGGCGGGCGGCGGCGACGGCGCTCGCCGTCATGCTCGCGGTCGTGTTGGGGTTGACCACGCGGATCCGGGGGCCGCTCATGCGCGCACGCCCCTGGCCGCGACGACCTCCGCGAGGAGCGCGGAGAGGCCGGGACCGCTGACGGCCGTCCGGGCGGCGCGGGCGCCGGCGCGGGCGGCCCCGAGGGCGTCGCCGGTCAGCGCGTGGTGGGCCGCGAAGGCCCCGCAGAACGCGTCCCCGGCGCCGGTGCTGTCGACGGCCTCCACGAGGTCGGCCGGCACCGCGACGAGGTCGCTCGCCCCGGGGAGCAGGACGAGGCAGCCGCGCTCGGCGCGCTTGACGACCACGGTCTGCGGGCCGAGGTCGCGGAAGGTCCGCGCGGCCTCCCCGAGGTCGCTCGTCCGCGCGAGCGCCACGGCCTCCACCTCGCTCGGGAGGAACACGTCGCAACTGGAGACCAGGGCGAGCAGCTCGTCCTCGTTGCCCTCGAGGTAGTCCTCCTGGAGGTCCAGGTAGACGGTGCCGGCCGCCTGCGCGCGGAGCCACGGCGAGAGGGCGAGCTGGGCGCGCAGGCTCATGCCGCAGACGAGGAAGGCCCTGCTGCGCAGCAGGTCCTCGTCGAGGTCGGAGGGCCGTACCGACAGCTCGTCGAAGTCCTCCTCGGTGCAGAGCATCTCCCAGGTGCGCGTGCCGTCGGCGGCGTAGCGGACGACGTTGCGGACGGTGGGCAGGGCCCGCACGGGCTGCGTCCTGACGGGCAGGCCCGCAGCCGCGAGGTCCTGCCGGGCGCTGTCGGGCAGGTCCGTACCGACCGGCGCCAGCCAGCCGACGCGCGCGGGACCGAGCGCGGCGGCGAGGGCGGCGAACAGCGCGTCCCCGCCGAGCGCGGAGGTCGACGAGCCGTCCGGGGCGACCGCCTCGTCGATGGTGATGTTGCCCAGGCAGAGCAGGTCCAGCGGCTGCAGGTCCAGCGGCTGCAGGTCCGGCGGCTGCAGGTCCGGCTCCTCAGCCACGGGGGCCCCCCGCCTCCGCGAGCGCGAACTTCGCGACCGCGAGGTGGTAGCCGACCAGCTGGGCCGGCAGGAACGTCAGCAGGCCGCTGAGCTCCTCGGCGACGTCGGGGAGCCGGACGACGCCGTCGACGTCCTCGCCGTCGAAGGCGGTCTCGCCGGCGCTGGTGACGACGTAGACGCGGCCGCCGAAGCGCCGGGCCTCGCGGGCGGTGTCGAGCGCCCGCGGGACCGAGGGCCCGGAGGGGGCGATCAGCCAGAGCGGCTCCCCGGCCTTCTGCGAGTTGTAGTGGTGGTACTCCTCGACCTGCACCGCGAGCGCGTGGTCGGGCGTGCACTCCTTGACCTTCGCGGCACCCACGACCGCAGCGGCCGCGCTCGGGCCGCCGCCGGAGAAGAGGTACATCCGTCCGGCAGCCTCCCGCGCGGCCTGGGCGGCGAGGGGCGCGTCGATCCCGGCGAGGGCCTCGCCCATCGCCTCCGGCAGCGCGTCGAGCTCCGCGAGCAGCGCCTCGGCCCCGGCCTGGCGGGCGCCGACCCGGACCAGGCAGGCGAGCCGGAGGAGCAGCGCGAGCGCGGCGGTCGAGGACTGCGTCGGCCAGCCGACGCGCGTGGCCACGACGTGCAGCTGGTGCGTGCTCTCCACGTCCAGCGTCGAGCCGGGGGTGTTGGTGAGGGCCAGGGTCGCCGCCCCCGCGTGCTGGGCGAGCAGGAGCGCCTCGGCGGTGCGCGTCGTCTCGCCCGAGCTGGACAGGGCGACGACGAGCGTGCGGTCGCTGAGCGTGCCCACCTGGTACTTCGCGAGCTCCAGGCTCTGCACCGGCTCGCAGGGGACACCGAGGGCGCCCTCGAGCGCGAGCCGGGCTGCGGCGAGCACGGCGAGCGAGTCGCCGGCGCCGGTGAGGAGCACGCGCTCCGGCCGCCGCTCGAGCAGGGAGGACGCCACGCGCTCGAGGGCCTCCGACCCCGCCGCCCACGTCGCGCGCACCGCCTGCGGCTGCGCCACCAGCTCGGGCAGGGTCGCCGCGACGCGGGCGCGCCGCTTCGGGTCGAGCGGGTCGTCGGTCGGTAGCGCGGCGATCGAGGCGCGCTCGGCCGCCGCGACGCGGTCGAGCACCGCGCGCTGCCGGGCGTCGAGCCGTACGCTCGGCGCAGCCGTGGTCCCGCTGGTCATCCCGCCTCCTGGCCGGTGGTGAGCCGTCAGGAACGGTATACAGAGCCGGTGTTTCCACCCGATGTCGCGTCGTGAACTCGACGTCAACACGCTTGCTGGAGGCGGTCGGGTCGGTGCCGTGCGTCGCCTCGGTATACCAGGAGCGCTGGCACACTGGTGGGGTGAGCGCGCCGACCCTGCCCGCCAGCGTGGCGCCCCTCCAGCTCGGGCGGCTGCGCGTCGACCTGCCGGTGGTGCTGGCGCCGATGGCCGGGATCACCAACCCGCCGTACCGGCAGCTCTGCCGCGAGGCCGCCGGCGGGCGCGGCGTGTTCGTCAGCGAGATGATCACGAGCCGCGGGCTCGTCGAGGGCGACCGCGAGACCCTGCACCTGCTCGAGCCGGCGCCGGGCGAGGTCCCGCGCAGCGTCCAGCTGTACGGCGTGGACCCGCACTACGTCGGCGAGGCCGTGCGCATCCTCGTGGCGGAGCACGGGGTGGACCACGTCGACCTCAACTTCGGCTGCCCCGTGCCCAAGGTCACGAAGCGCGGCGGGGGAGCGGCGCTGCCGTGGAAGCGCGACCTGCTGCGCGCGATCGTCCGCAGTGCGGTGGCCGCTGCCGGCGAGGTCCCGCTCACCTTCAAGACCCGCAAGGGGCTCGACGAGGAGCGGCTGACCTACCTCGACGCCGGGCGCATCGCCGAGGAGGAGGGCGTCGCTGCCGTCGCCCTGCACGGCCGCACGGCGATCCAGGGCTACAGCGGCGAGGCCGACTGGGAGGCGGTCGCCCGGCTCAAGGAGTCGACCAGCGTCCCGGTGCTCGGCAACGGCGACGTGTGGGAGGCCGACGACGCGCTGCGGATGCTCGCGCAGACCGGGGCGGACGGCGTCGTCGTGGGGCGCGGCTGCCTCGGGCGGCCGTGGCTGTTCGCCCACCTGGCGGCGGCGTTCGACGGGGCACCCCCGCCCCCGCAGCCCTCGCTCGGCGAGGTCGCCGCGACGGTCCGGCGCCACGGCGAGCTGCTCGCCGCGTGGACCGGGGAGGACCGCGGGCTGCGCGAGCTGCGCAAGTTCATGGCGTGGTACCTCAAGGGCTTCGCCGTGGGGTCCCACCTGCGCCAGCGGCTCGGCCTCGTGAGCAGCCTCGCCGAGCTCGACGCGCTGCTGGGCGAGCTCGACCCTGCCCAGCCGTTCCCCGAGGCCGAGCTCGGCCGCCCGCGTGGGCGGACGAGCCCGCAGAAGCGCCTGGCGCTGCCCGAGGGCTGGCTCGACGACCCCTACGGCACCTGCGCCGGGCTCGGTGCGGACGCCGAGCTGGCGGTCAGCGGCGGCTGACGCAGCCCGCGCACGGTCGCGCCCGGTGCGACGAGCGGCAGCACCTGCGCCAGCGGGGCCGGCCGGGCGAGCAGGAAGCCCTGGCCGAGCACGACGCCCAGCCGCTGCAGCTCGGCGAGCTGGTCGGCGCCCTCGATGCCCTCCACGACGAGCGGCTTGTCCAGGGCGCTGGCGAGCGAGCCGACCGAGCGGATGAGGTGCCCCGCGCGCGGGTCGCCCGGCAGGTCGGCGGTGAAGGCGCGGTCGAGCTTGATGATGTCGACGGGGAGCAGGCGCAGGGCCGCGAGCGAGGAGTGGCCCGTACCGAAGTCGTCGAGGGCGATGCGCACCCCGCGCCGGCGGAACTCCTCCAGGACCGGCACGGCAGCCGGCTCAGCCAGCGTCGTCTCGGTCACCTCGAGGATGAGCTGCACGTCCTCGCGGCTGCCGTGGCGCAGCTCGTCCAGCAGCACGCCGCGCACCAGCGCCGCCGCGGGCACGTTGATGCTGATCGAGACCTGCCGCCCGGCCGCCGCGTGCAGCGCCGCCCCGTCCGCGACCGCCCGCTGCAGCACCCACGCCGTGAGCTCGTCGACGACCCCGGACTCCTCCGCCTGCGGGATGAAGGCGTCGGGGGCCAGCAGCCCGCGCGTCGGGTGCTGCCACCGGATGAGCGCCTCGACGCCGTCGACGCGGCCCAGCGCCAGGTCGACGATCGGCTGGTAGTGCAGGACGAGCTCGCCGCGCTCGCCGGCGCCGCGCAGCTGCTCCGGCAGGTCGCGGGCCTCCATGTGCTGGCGGTGCATCTCGTCGGTGCAGCGGGCGTAGCGGTCCTTGCCGGCGCGCTTCGCGGCGTACATCGCGATGTCCGCGCGGCGCACCAGGTCGCCACCGCCGACCGCGACGCCGACGCTGGCGCCGACCGCGACCGTGCTGCCGCCGACGGAGACGGGGCGGGCGAGGTCGGTCACCACGCGCGCGGCCAGCCCCTCGGCCGTCGGACCGTCCGCCTCGGGCAGCAGCACGACGAACTCGTCGCCGCCGGGGCGCGCGACGAGGTCACCCGTGCGGACCGACCGGCGCAGGCGGTGCGCGACGGCCCGCAGCAGCGCGTCCCCGGCGTCGTGCCCGTGCTCGTCGTTCACCGCCTTGAAGCCGTCGAGGTCGATGAAGAGCACCGCGGCCCCCGGCCCGGCCTCGCGCAGGGCGCGGGCGAGGGCGGCGCCGTTGGCGAGGCCCGTGAGGCCGTCGACCGTGGCGAGCTGCTCGAGCTCGCTGACGAGGGCGAGGCGGCTCAGCGAGTCGCCGGTGAGGGTCGCGAGCAGGTCGAGCACGTCGACGTCGTCGTCCTGGTAGACCCGCGTGGCGGTGCCCTTGGGGGAGGCGGCCAGCCAGGGTCCGCCCTGCCCGAGCGGGCTGGCGATGCCGCCGTCCGGCCGCTCGCTGACGATGCGCACGTCGCTGTTGCCGAGCGCGTGCTCGCCGGCCTCGACCGCGCTGGCCAGGACCTCGCGCGAGTCGCGCGCCGCGTGCTGGGCCCGGGCGGCGGTGAACAGCGCCTGGAAGCGCAGCCGCTCGTCCTCCACGCCGCTGAAGGCGTGGCCCGCGTAGACCACGGTGACGAGCGGGACGAGCACGAGCGGGAAGGCCGCGGCGTCCTGGTGCAGGACGAGCGCGCCGAGGTAGCCGAGGCTGGCGCAGCCGCCCGCGCTCGCGAGCATGACCGGGGCGGTCTCGTCCCACAGCGCGCTGCGCAGGGGGGCGCGCCCGAGGACCGCGACCGCGACCGCGGACAGTGCGTAGTCCACGGCGTAGTACGTCGTCCCCGCCAGCGCCGCCGTGACCACCCCGAGCACACCGCTGGGGTTGGCGCCGGGGTCGCACAGGTGGGCGACCGCCAGCGCGGCGAGCCCGGCGAGCACGGAGTCGGCGGCGTTGAAGCAGCGCACCCACGGCCCGCGCTCGGTCGTGCCCTGGGCGACCGTCGTCGACAGCGCCCACAGCAGGGCCGCGTGCCGCGGCTCGGCGAAGGCGAGGAAGAGCACGACGACCGGGTCGAGCCCGATCTCGTAGCCGCTCGCGTGGCGCAGCACGACCAGCGGGTAGCGGGCGAGGACCGGCACGGCCAGCGCGGCCAGCCACCAGCCCGGCGCGGGCAGCGAGCACGGCACCCTGACGACCGTCAGGGCGAGCGCGAGCAGGGCGAGCGCGGTGAACACCGCGCGCGCCCTCAGGGGGATGCGCCCTGCCTCCGCCACGCGACCTCCGCGCGCTCGGTCGTCCAGCAGCCCGGGATGGATCGGCCGCCGGAGTCCCCGTCGGCAGGGACCGGGCACGACCTGAGCGGTAGCGTGGCACCCGATGAGCGAGGGCTACGCACCGTCCGACGCCGCCCGCTGGGTGCCCGAGCCGCCGCGCAAGCCCGCCGACGAGCGCCGCTCCCCGTACGCCCGCGACCTGGCCCGCCTCGTGCACGCGAGCGGCCTGCGCCGCCTCGCCGGCAAGACCCAGGTCGTGCACCCGTGGAGCGACGACTTCGTCCGCAACCGCCTGACCCACTCGCTCGAGGTCGCCCAGATCGGGCGCGAGGTCGCCCGCGCGCTCGGCTGCGACGCCGACGTCGTCGAGACCGCCTGCCTCGCCCACGACCTCGGGCACCCGCCCTTCGGGCACAACGGCGAGCGCGCGCTCGACGAGGTGGCCGGCCCGGCCGGCGGCTTCGAGGGCAACGCCCAGACGCTGCGCCTGCTCACGCGGCTCGAGGCGAAGTCGGCCGGTGCGGTGCCGGGCGGTGAGGTCCGCAGCGTGGGGCTGAACCTCACCCGGGCGAGCCTCGACGCCGCGACGAAGTACCCGTGGCTGCGCGACGACCCGCGCGCCGCCCGCGGCAAGTACGGCGCGTACGCCGCGGACGCCGAGGCCCTCGCGTGGGTGCGCGAGGGTGCGCCGCACGACCGGCCGTGCGTCGAGGCGCAGGTCATGGACTGGGCCGACGACGTCGCGTACTCCGTGCACGACCTCGAGGACGGCGTGCAGGCCGGCCTGGTCGACCTCGCCGCGCTCGGCGACCGCGACGAGGTGGCCGCCGTGGTCGCCGTCGCCACCAGGACGTACGCGCCGGGGGCGGACCCCGCCGCACTTGCCGCGGCGCTGGCCCGCGTGGTGGCGCTGCCCGAGTGGCCGACGGGCCACGACGGCTCGCGGGCGTCGCTCGCCGCGCTGAAGGGGCTCACCAGCACGCTGGTCGGCCGCTTCTGCACGGCGGCCGAGGACGCCACGCGCGGCGACGCCGGGACGGACGGCCCGCTCACGCGCTTCGCCTGCGAGCTCGTCGTCCCCGAGGGGACGCGGCTCGAGGTCGCGGTGCTCAAGGCCGTGGCCGCCCGCTACGTCATGGAGGCCGCCGGCCGCGCCGCCCAGCTCGAGCGGCAGCGCGAGGCGGTCGCTGCGCTGGTGGCGCACGCGCTCGAGCGCGGGCCGGAGCCCCTCGCCCCGGTCTTCGCCGAGGACTGGGCCGCCGCGAGGGACGACGCCGACCGCCTGCGAGTGGCCGTCGACGCGGTGGCGAGCCTCACCGACGCCTCGGCCGCGGCCATGTTCCTGCGTGTCGCGGCACAACCTCCGGGGGCTCCCACCGCATCGTTGTAGATGTACACATTTGCCACCCCAAGGGAGCAATTCCGTGCATCTCGGACGCAAAGCCGCCCTCGCCCTCCCGGCGGTCGCCGTCGCCGCGGCCCCCCTCCTGGTCTCGGGCAGCGGGACCGCGACAGCAGCACCTGCGCCCGCGGCGGCCAGCCGCACCGCGGTGATCCCGGGCATCCCCCGCACCCTCTACATCACCACCGAGCAGGGCAAGGTCGAGGTCGCGCCGCTGCTGCGCCCCGGCCGCTACCTCGTGCAGGTGCGCACCCGCGACGCGGTCCCGACCCAGCTCGGCGTCGTAGCGCCGATCGGGGCCTACACCAAGACGCAGTTCGTCCTGGACTACGCGCGCTACACGAGCAAGCTCAAGGCCGGCGACACCACCGGCGCCCAGGCCGAGTGGGACGCGCTCAACCGCCACGTCCGCTTCCTCGGCGGCATCGACATCGCGCCCGGCGGCCTCGGCCAGTTCGGCGACTACTTCACCAAGGGCGACTACTGGTTCTTCGCCGACCGCACGGGCGGCCCGACGCACGCCAACCGGATCGCCACGATGTCGATGAAGGGCGGCGTCGTCTCGGTCTTCCCGTACGCCGCGCCGCAGGCCCGGCTCACCTACCGCGGTGAGGCGCTGCGCCTGAGCCCGACGTCGCTGCCGTCGCACGGCTGGTTCTACCTCGCCAACGTCACCGGCGCGACGCGCGGCGCCCAGCTGTGGAAGGTCCCGACCGGGCTGTCCGCGGCGCAGGCGCTGTCGTGCATCACGACGGGCAAGGCCCTGCCGACGGTGACGGCCACCCCGTCCGCGTCGGCCAGCGCCTCCGCCAGCGCCTCGGCGAGCGCGTCGGCCTCGGCGAGCCCGAGCGCCAGCGCGTCGGCCACCCCGGCGACGAGCGCGTCGGCCTCGGCCAGCGCGAGCGCGTCGGCGAGCACCCACGCGTACGAGGTCACGCCGTCGGCGACCGCGAGCGCCTCGGCGAGCCCGAGCCCGACCACGGCGAGCCCGAGCCCCAGCACGACGACGGCCAGCCCGAGCCCGAGCGCCAGCACCGCGAGCCCGTCGGCGAGCGCGTCGCCGGTGGCGCAGACGTGCGCGAGCACGGCCCTGGTCTCCAGCACCGGCTACCTCAGCCTGGGCACCGGGACCCCCTGGTACTACTCGGTCACGCCGGGCGACTACGTCGTGACCGACGTCCGCAGCGACCGCGCCGGCTCGTCCCCGGCGGCGCGCGGCATCATCGCGCGCTTCAGCGTGGGCGGCTGACGCTCGTCCACACCCCGCAGGGCCGGCGCTCCTCGCGCCGGCCCTGCGGTGCATAGACTCCGCGCGTGGCGGGACGGATCCGGGACGAGGACGTCGCCCTCGTCAAGGAGCGCACCGACATCGCCGACCTCATCGGCGAGCGGGTCACGCTGCGCAGCGCGGGCGGCGGCAACCTCAAGGGGCTGTGCCCGTTCCACGACGAGAAGTCCCCGTCGTTCTCCGTCCGCCCGAGCGTCGGCGCCTTCCACTGCTTCGGCTGCGGGGTGGGCGGCGACGCCATCTCCTTCCTCATGCAGCTCGACTCCGTCTCGTTCGCCGAGGCCGTCGAGCAGCTCGCCGGGCGGGCGGGCCTCGAGCTGCACTACGAGGACGGCGACGGACCGGACCGGGCGCAGGCAGGTGCCCGCCGCCGCCTGCTCGAGGCGCACCGTGCCGCCGCGGAGTTCTACGCCGGCCAGCTGCTCGCGCCCGAGGCCATCGTCGGGCGCCGCTTCCTCTCGGAGCGCGGCTTCGACCGCGGCGCCGCCGAGCGGTTCGGGGTGGGGTTCGCCCCCCGCGACGGTGAGGCGCTGGTCCGGCACCTGCGCGGCCGCGGGTTCCGCGACGACGAGCTCGTGACCGGCGGCCTGGCCGGGCGGGGGAGCCGGGGTCTCTACGACCGCTTCCGCGGCCGGCTGGTCTGGCCGATCCGCGACTCCGCCGGCGCCGTGCTGGGCTTCGGGGCGCGTCGGGTGCTCGACGACGACCGGATCGAGGCGAAGTACCTCAACACCGCCGAGACCCCGATCTACAAGAAGTCCCAGGTGCTGTACGGCCTCGACCTCGCCCGCCGCGAGATCGCCAAGGGCCACCAGGCCGTGGTCGTCGAGGGCTACACCGACGTCATGGCCGCGCACCTGTCGGGCGTGCCGACCGCCGTCGCGACCTGCGGCACCGCCTTCGGCGAGGAGCACGCGCGCGTGCTGCGCCGCCTGCTCCTCGACGACGGCGAGGTGCGCGGCGAGGTGGTCTTCACCTTCGACGGCGACGAGGCCGGGCAGCGGGCCGCGCTGCGCGCCTTCGAGCTGGAGGAGCAGTTCTCCTCGCAGACCTTCGTCGCCGTGGAGCCCGACGGGCTCGACCCGTGCGACGTGCGGCTGCGCAAGGGCCCGGAGGCGGTCCGCGAGCTCGTCCGCCGCCGCGTCCCCCTCTTCGAGTTCGCCATCCGCAGCGCCGTCGGGCGCTACGACCTCGACACCGCCGAGGGCAGGGTCGCGGCCGCGCGCGCCGGCATGGACGTCGTCCGCCGCATCCGCACGGTCGCGCTGCGCACCGAGTACGCCCGCCGCCTCGCCGGCTGGGTCGGGATGGCCGACCCCGACGAGCTCGTGCGCCAGGCCGGGGGGACGCTCGGCGCGGCCCGCCGCCAGCCGCCGGCCCAGGGGTCGCAGGCGGGCGACCCGCAGGACGTCGTCCAGCGCGAGGCGCTGAAGCTCGCCCTCCAGGCCCCCGAGCACCTGCCGCCGCGCTTCGACGAGCTCGTCGTCGACGAGGTCTTCCCCGACCCCGCGTACGCCGCGGCGGCCACTGCCGTCCGCGCCGCCGGCGGCGTCACGGCCGCGCGCGCGGGTGAGGCGTGGGTCTCGGCCGTGCGGGAGGCGGCGGGGGAGGCGGCCGGGGTCGTCGCCGGTCTCGCGGTCGAGCCCCTGCTGCTGGGCAGCACCCCGGTCCCGCGCTACGCGGGGGAGGTCGCCGCCCGGCTGGAGATGCACGCGGTCGAGCGGGCGATCCCCGAGACGCTGCGTCGGCTCCAGCAGGTCGATCCCGCCGACCAGGAGGCGTTCGCGCGGGCGTCGGCGGACTACGTCCGGCTGGAGAGCGCTCGCCGCACCCTGCGTGAACGCGCGATGGGCGAAGGGTGAGGGAACCCCGCCGTACGGCGGAAGTCGTGTCCCTCTCGTGACCTTCTGGCACCCGATTAGCGGGCCCCCGGCGGCCGGCAAGGGGCAGACTTGTCCCGTGCCGATGAGCGCTCAGGGTCCTTCCGAAGCGGCGACCACGATGGTCGCGCAGCGCCTCCCGGGGCAGTCCACCGCGGTCGAGCCGGACGAGGTGCTGCCCGACCCGCTGGCCGTCGAGATCCCCGACACCCCAGCCGGTCTGGTCGCCGCCGCCGAGGAGGTGGAGCTCGACCCCGCTGCCGACCTTGCTGCCGACGCTGCCGCCGATGCGGCGGGCGGGCCGCTCGCGGTGCTCGAGGCCACCGGCTCGGTCACCGACCTCGTGCGGCTCTACCTCCGCGAGATCGGCCGGGTCCGCCTGCTGACCGCCGAGGAGGAGGTCAGCCTGGCCCGCGCGGTCGAGGCCGGCCTGTTCGCGCAGGAGAAGCTCACCGCCGGCGTCGACGACCCGGTGCTGCGCGCCGACCTCTGCACGGTCGTGCGCGAGGGCAGCCGGGCCAAGGACCACCTCGTCGCCGCGAACCTGCGCCTCGTCGTCTCGGTGGCCAAGCGCTACGCGGGGCGCGGGCTGCCGCTGCTCGACCTCATCCAGGAGGGCAACCTCGGGCTGATCCGGGCCGTCGAGAAGTTCGACTACGCCCGCGGCTACAAGTTCTCGACCTACGCGAGCTGGTGGATCCGCCAGTCGGTCAGCCGCGCGCTGGCCGACCAGGGGCGCACGATCCGCGTGCCCGTGCACATGGCCGAGAGCATCAACCGGGTGCTGCGCACGCAGCGCGCGCTCGCCCAGGACCTCGGCCGCGAGCCCACGCCCGAGGAGATCGGCCTGGCCGCCGACCTGCCGGCCGAGCGGGTGGTCGAGGCGCTGCGCAGCGCGCTCGAGCCCGTCTCGCTGCACCTGGCCGTGGGCGAGGAGGGCGGGTCCGAGCTCGGCGACCTCATCGAGGACGCGGAGGCCGTCGCGCCGCTCGACTCGGTCGTCTCGCGGCTGCTCAGCGACCACCTCGAGCAGGTGCTCGCGTGCCTCGGCGAGCGCGAGCGCCAGGTCGTCCGGCTGCGCTACGGCCTCGACGACGGCGAGGTCCACACGCTCGAGGAGGTCGGCCAGCGCTTCGGGGTGACCCGGGAGCGGGTCCGCCAGATCGAGGCGAAGACCCTCGCCAAGCTGCGCCAGCCGACCTACGCCACGCAGCTGCGCGACTACCTCTGAGCCTCAGGCGGCGGCCGCGAGCTTGGGCCGCCGGCCGCGTACGCCGCCCGCGTGCGAGCCCGCCAGCCGGCGCTCGCTCTCGTGCGCGGGGTTGCCGAGCAGCCGGAGCACCGCGGCCTCGATCTCGCCGTGGATCGCGGGCTCGCCGAAGCCCGCGTCGGCACCGAGCCGCTCGAGGTCGCCGGCGATGGTCACGCCGTCCTCGTACTTGTCGATGATGCGCGGGTCGATGTAGCTCTTGCGGCAGACGGCCGGGGTGTTGCCGAGGTACGTGCTGACCTCGGTCACGCCGCGGCTGACCGCCCGCTTGCGCGCCGTGGGGGAGTCCGCGACGCGCGAGGAGACCGCCAGCGCGACGGCCATGAGCACCGTGGCGTGCCAGGTGCGGAAGTCCTTGGCGCTGACGTCGTCGCCGGCGACCTGCTTGACGTAGTCGTTGACGTCGCCCGACTTCACGTCGACCCAGGTGCCGTCCTCGAGCTGGTACGCGAGCAGCTCCGGGTTGGGGTCGTCGCGGTCCAGCAGCAGCTGCACGACGGCGCGGACCTCGTCGTCGACGATGGACTGCACGCGCTCCTTCGAGCCCTTCGCGAGGTACTCGAAGACGATCTCGCGCCCGTCGACCGTCGTGTGCTCGCGCCGCAGGGTGGCGAGGCCGTAGGTGCCGTTCTCCTCGGCGTACTCCTCGCTGCCGACGCGGAAGAACCCGAGGTCCAGCAGGCGGAACGCGCAGGCGAGCGCCCGGTCGCGGGGCATGCCCTCGAGACCGAGGTCGCTGGCCGCGCGCTCGCGCGCCGCCGGCAGCCGCTCCGCGAACTGGAGCACGCGGTCGTGCTTGGCCTTGTCGCGCTGCTCGCGCCACTGGTCGTGGTAGCGGTACTGGCGCCGGCCCGCGGCGTCGGTGCCGAGCGCCTGGATGTGGCCGTTGGGCCACGGGCAGATCCACACGTCCTTCCAGGCCGGTGGCAGGACCAGCGCGTCGATGCGCGCCTTGACGTCCGGCTCGTCGACCTTGCGGCCGTCCGGCCAGGAGTACGCCCAGCCCCGCCCGGCGCGCCGCCGGCGGATGCCGGGGCCGCTGCAGTCGGCGCGCCGCAAGCGGGGCAAGGCTCAGGCCTCCCTGATGTGCATCGCGGCCTCTTCGGGCGAGAAGTCGGTCTCGCCGTGCAGGCTCGCCGAGGCGACGAGGTCGGGCTCGTCGTCGGTGGACGCGCCCTCGTCAGGCTCGACGAGGCGGCCGGCCGGCTGGTCGGTCGCGCTCAGCACGTCGGGGTCGCCGGACTCGTCGACGAGCCCGTCGGCCTCGCGGGGGAGGTCGTCACGCGGCTCGGCGATGGTGTCCGGCACCTCGCGGGCCAGCTTCTGCTCGAGCGACTCGCCCTCGATCTGCTCCTCGACCGTCGTGCCCACGGCGTCGACGCCGAGGTAGCGGTCACCGGGCAGCGCGGGCTCCTCCGGGTCGACCAGGCGGTCGCGCTCGGGCGCCGCGTCGTCGACGACGTCGGGGAACGCCGGGTCGTTGGTCCAGCTCTCGGGGTTCGGGATCGTCACCGGCTACAGCCCCATCCGGTCGCCGGTCCCGCCGACCCCGTCACCGGTGGCCACGCGGCCGTCGACGTCGAGGACGAGGACGCTGTCCAGGTCGTCGTGCGGCGCGGCGTGCTCGGGGCCCTGCCCGTGCACGGCGCTGCTCACCTTGCTGGCGGCCTTGTCCTTGGCGGTGCTCGCCAGGTCGGTGGCCTGCGACTTCGCCTTGTCAGCGACCGACTGCACCTTCGCGTTGCCCGCGAAGGAGCGGTAGCCGCGGGCGATCTGCTCGTAGCGCTCGCGCCCGGCCCTGGCGCCCAGGACGTAGCCGGTGGCGAAGCCGGCGAGGAACGTGAGTCTGCGCATGGTGCGCCTCCTCCTCGTGCTGTGCCGGCGGTCTCGGCTGACCGCCGTCGTCTGGTGGAGGGGTTCCCGCTGGGCTCGGCGCCGACACCTGGGGGAGATCACCGGAGGCACCCCGGCGCGACACGGCTCGTAACGATCCTGTTGCGTGCGCGCAGGTCCGTGCCCGCGTCCGCCGAGACTGGTCTGCATGACGCATCCCGCGCCCGACGGGCACCTCGAGTTCGTCCGCACCCTGGAGCGCCGCCTCGCCACGGCCGCGCCGATGCAGCTGCCCGAGCACGACGCGATCATGGCGGAGATGTTCGTGCAGGCCCAGGCCGCGCTGCCGCCCCTGGCCTTCCACGCGTGGGCCGCCTGCTCGTTCGGCGTGCGCCGGGGGCTCGTGACCGACGAGGAGATCGAGGCGATGGGGGACGACCCGTACGTCGTGCTCTTCGAGCTCGAGCGGCGCGGCGTCCTGCAGGAGATGCAGCAGATCGTCCTGCCCGAGCCGCGCGACGGCGGCGGCTCGTAGGGGAGGGGCTCCCACACTTGGACTCGAACCAAGAACCTGCCGGTTAACAGCCGGCTGCTCTGCCAATTGAGCTATGTGGGACCGCGACGCGCCGGGTGACCGGCGGCGTCGGAGGACGAGCGTACAGCATCGGGCGGGAGGCCTCGCCGCCGTCCGGCTCTGGCAGCATGTGGGGGCTCCGGGGCGGTAGCTCAGCCGGTCAGAGCAGGGGACTCATAATCCCTGGGTCGTGGGTTCGAGCCCCACCCGCCCCACTCCCGCGTGCCCGCCCTACGCTCGCCGGGTGCCCGGACGCCGCTGGTCGCTCGCGGCCCTGCTCCTGGTCGCGGCCTGCTCCTCGGGTGGTGGGGCCGGCGCCGGACCGTCACCCGCCGCGCTGGCGCAGGAGGCCGGCTGCGCGACGTCCACGCCGGCCGAGGGTGATCTCGAGCTGTACGTCCGAGCGGAGGCCGACTGCGCGGCAGGCGGCGAGGAGCTCGCCTTCCGCACGTTCGCCAACAACGGCAACCGCGACGACTGGCTGAACGCCGCCCGGAGCTTCGGCGGGGTCTTCGTCGTGGGGGACCGCTGGGCGGTCAACGTCGACAGCAGGTCGCTCGCCGACCGGATCGCCGCAGCGACGGGCGGCACGGTCAGCTGACCCCGAGCGGCAGGGTGCGCCCGGCTCCAGCGCCGGCACGGCGGCGCGCGTACCGCCACTCGACGAGGATGACCAGGAGCGCGACGAGCGCGCCCACGACGGTCTCGACCCCGCGGTCCCACAGCAGTCCGCCGGCGGGACGGGGTGCCGCCACCTGTCCCATGAGCAGGGCCATCGGCGTGATGGCGAGCAGCGCCAGCCCGTAGTGCCGCCCGACGAGCGTCTCGGTGACCACCTGCAGGACGCCGACGACCGCCACCGTCGCGTACGGGCCGAGCCCCGGCGCGAGCAGCGCGGCCGCGAGCACGAGGCCGGCGAGCGTGCCGAGCACGCGGTGCAGCCCGCGGACGAGCCGTGCCGTCACGGTCGGCCCGGTGAGCGGGGCCACCGCGGCGACCGTCGCCCAGTACGGGTGCCCGACGCCCCACGCCGTGACGAGCAGGCCGGAGGCGAGCGCTGCCCCGGCGTACGGCACGGCGGGGGAGAGCGGTACCGGGCGCCAGGGCAGGGGTCGGGCGCGCGGCGTCCACGGTGCCGTCGTCCCCACGAGCACGGCGGAGGCGGCGGACGCGGCACAGACGGCGAGCGCGACCGGCACCTGCGACGCCGGGCGGGGGACGGACGCGACTGCGCCGAAGGCGAAGACGAGGAACAGCGGGCCCGGCGGGTGCCAGCCGCGGGCCGCGGAGAGCAGCGCGCCGAGGCCGGCGACGAGCGTGACGCCGGCGACCGCGTACCAGGGCCGGCCCGGCAGCGCGGAGACGGCAGCCCCGGCGACCACGACGAGCACGAGCGCGAGCCCGGCCTCGAGCTGCATGACGAGCCGGGCGAGCGCGGTGGTGGTGCGGCCGTAGAGCGAGGCGAAGGCGCCGAACGCCGCGTACGCCGACCAGGCCGGGTGCCCGAGCGCGAGGACGGCGAGGAGCGGCACCGCGACGCTGAGCCCTGCGCGCAGCCCGACGCGGTGCGCCCCGGGAGCGGGGCGCACCGCGAGGGACTCGGTCCAGAGGAGGTGGAGCCGCCGGTGCACGACCACCTCCTGCCCGGCGGTGCTCAGCGCACCCCCGCCGGGACCGGAGCCTGGTCGACCGGGGGCGCGGGCACGGGAGTCGAGCGCAGCGGCACCTCGCGGATGGCGACGATCGCGAGCAGCGCGAGCACCATCAGCGGCACCGCGACGAGGAACACGTGGCCGACAGCCGATCCGTACGCCTGCTCGACCACCCGGGCGACCGGGGCGGGCAGCGTGCGCACGTCGGGGATGCCGGTGCTGGAGCCGCCGAGCGCCGAGCCCGGCACGCCCAACTGGGCCAGCCCGGACACGACCGCGTCGCCCACCCGGGTGGAGAGGACGGCGCCGAGCACCGAGACGCCGATCGCGCCACCGAGCGAGCGGAAGAACGAAACGGTTGCGGTCGCGGCGCCGAGCTGCTGCACGGGGACGGTGTTCTGCACCGAGAGCACGAGGTTCTGCATGGTCGCGCCGAGACCGATGCCGATCAGGGCCATGTAGGCGGAGAGCTGGACGAAGCCGGTCCGCGCGTCGATGGTGGCGAGCAGGGCGAAGCCGACCGTGGCCACGGTCGCACCGCCGACGAGGTAGCGCTTCCACCGCCCGGTCCGGGTGACGAGCCGCCCGACGACGAGCGAGGACGCCGCCAGCCCGAGGATCATCGGCATCGTCCGCAGCCCGGAGACCGTGGGCGACTGGGCGCGGGCGATCTGGAAGTACTGCGAGAGGAAGATCGTCGCGCCGTACATCGCGACGCCGAGGAACAGCCCCGCCGCGGTCGCGAGGCTCACCGTGCGGTGGCGGAAGATCTGCAGCGGGATGATCGGCTCGCCCACCCGCAGCTCGACGGCGACGGCTGCCGCGAGCAGGGCGGCGCCGAGCACGACGAGGCCTGCGCTCGTCCACGACAGCCACGCGTACTGCTGGCCGGCGAGCGAGACCCAGATGAGCAGGGCGCTCACCCCGCCGGTGATGAGGGCGGCGCCGAGGTAGTCGACGCGGAGCTCGCGGGTGACCGTCGGCAGGTGCAGCGTGCGCTGCAGCACGACGAGGGCGAGCGCGGCGAACGGCGCCCCGACGTAGAAGCACCAGCGCCAGCCGAGCCACGAGGTGTCGACGATGACGCCGCCGATGAGCGGGCCCGCGATGGTCGCGACCGCGAAGGTCGCACCGAGGTAGCCGCTGTAGCGGCCGCGTTCGCGCGGCGAGACCATCGCGGCCATGATCACCTGGGTCATCGCGAGGATGCCGCCGGCGCCGACGCCCTGGACCACCCGGCAGGCGATGAGCATGCCGATCGACTGGGAGAGCCCGGCGACGACCGAGCCCGCGATGTAGACGACGATCGCGACCTGCATGAGCAGCTTCTTGCTCGTGAGGTCGGCGAGCTTGCCCCAGACCGGGGTCGCGGCCGTCGTCGCCAGCAGGGCCGCGGTGACGACCCAGGTGTACGCCGACTCGCCTCCGTGCAGGTCGTGCAGGATGCGCGGGAGGGCGTTGCTGACGACGGTCGAGCTCAGCATCGCGACGAACATGCTGAGCATGAGGCCGCTCATGGCCTCGAGGATCTCGCCGTGCGACATGCCGGCCGGTGCCGGCGCCGTGCGGGTGGTGCTCACTGCTGCCTCCATAGTTGCCTAGAGCAACCATACGCCTGTGAAGTTGCTTGGGGCAACCGCGGAGGAGGTCAGCGGGGAGCGGCGTTGAACTTCGCGAGGAGGAGGCCGAGCGACTCGACGTCCGCGACGTCCCACTCGCCGAGCAGGCGGCGCAGGGCTGCGCGGCGCACGTCGCGCGCCTGCTCGAGGCGCTCGGTGCCCACGGTCGTGAGGCTCAGCTGGACGACGCGGGGGTCGCTGGTGTCGGGCTCGCGCCGCAGCAGGCCGAGCTCCTCGAGTGCGCGCACCTGCCGGCTGATCGTCGGCTTCCCGGTGCCCGCGGCCGCCGCGAGCGAGCTCACGGTCGTCGCCTCGCGGCTCGCGATGCGCGAGAGCAGGGCGTACGCGCTGGCGTCGAGGTCGGGGTGGATCTCGCGCGCCATCTGGGCGAACATCTGCCGCGCCCGCTGCAGCAGCACGGTCAGCTCGCGCTCCACCCGCTGGTGGGCCTGGTCGAAGGACTCCACGGCGTCAGGCGGCCGGTGTGCGGAGCAGGTCGGTGCGGAGCCGGGCCAGGCCGTCGGCAACGCCCTCGAGCTGCGCGTCGTCCCAGTCGGCCAGCGAGGGCCCGAGCCCCTCGCGGACCTGCTCGGCGGCGCGGTCGACCGCGGCGACGCCGGCCGGGGAGAGGGAGACGAGGCAGGCGCGGCGGTCCTCGGGGTCGGGCTGGCGCTCGACGAGGCCGGCCTCGCCCAGCTCGGCGACCGTGCGGCTCACCACGCTGAGGTCCGTGTGGAGCTCGGCGGCGAGCGTCGAGATGCGGAGGGGCCCCCGGGCCTGCAGGGTCCACGCCGTGGCGAGCGCGCTGGGGTGCAGGCCGAGGTCGAGCGTGCGGGCCAGCTCGCGCCGGGTCGCGCCGAGCGCCGTCAGCTCCTGGAGCAGGCGGGCGAGCGCTCGGGAGCGGTCCATCGGGCCTCCTTGGTTGCCTATGGCAACCATACCTCGTCGCACGGCGCTTTCAGAGGCCCGAGCGCAGCGTCGTCGTCTCTGCACGGTACCGCCGCTGCCCGACGAGGAGGTACGCCAGGCGCCCCGGCAGCGGGACGTGTCCCAGGAAGCGCGACCGCTCCTCGCCGCTCGCCTCCTCCAGCACGGCGCCCAGGAAGACGGGGAGCCGCTCGCGGGGGATGCCCGCGACGCCGGCCCGGCCGAGCTCGTCCCACTCCTCGCGCGCCACGTGCTGGTCGGCGATCGGCAGGACCTCGGCCTCCTCGGCGTCGAGGTGGGCCTCCAGCACGCGGGTCGCCTCCGAGAGCGTGGCGACGAGCTCGTCGCGCGTACGGCCGTCGGCGGCGCTGCTCCACATCGGCAGCAGCACGCGCACGCGGTCGAGCAGGATGCGGAGCTGGTCGTGCTCGCCCTCGAGGCGCTCCACGAGCCCTGCCGTCGCAGGGGACCCGCTGCGCTCGCGCAGCTTCGGCCAGAGCAGCTCGTCCTCCGCGCGCACGTGCGCGGACAGGGCCTGCACGAGCTCGGCGACGTGCCCCGCGACGAGCTCGCTGCGCTCGACGTTGCCGGGGCGGACGCCCGCGACCATGCGCGGCAGCAGCCCGAACTCCCGGCGGAACACCCGGTGGACCGTGACGAGCTCGCCGCTGCCGCCCCCGGTGCCGCTGACCCGCTCGTCCCGCATGGAGCTCCCTCCGACGGTCCACCCGTGCCGCCGCGGCGTGACCTCACCGTGACCAGAGCCTAGGGAAGCACTCCGCGGACGGCGTGTCCCGCGAATGCGCGGAGTCGGCGCGTCCGGACGGGGGACTCCGCGCCCCGGCGGATCACGTACGGCCCGCGGTGGTCGATGGGGGACCGTGCCCCAGGACCAGGACCAGGAGCGGCAGCCCGACGAGGTGCTGCCGCAGAGCGAGCAGGCGTGGCGCGCGCTGATGGCGGTGGCCTCCCCCCGGGAGCGCGCGTCGGTCCTCGAGCGGATCGCCGGCGAGCTCATCCCGATGATCTCGCGCCCGCTGCTGCGCAACGCCGCCCAGGACGCGGTGCGCCTGCGTGCCGAGGCCCTGCGCCGCAACGAGCCGGACTCCGACGACGCCGACGCCGCCCGCGCGCGCCTCAACGCCACCCTCGAGCACATGCGCCAGCGCCAGGACTTCGAGGTCGAGCCCGCCGCCCGGGTCGTCGTCGACCTCACGAGCCGCGACCTCGGCGTCGGCCTCACCGGCGTGCAGGAGATGCTCGGCCCGGGCTACGTCCTCGAGGTCGCACTGCCCGCCATCGAGACGCGCGGCCTCGACCGCCAGCTGCTCGTCGGGCTCGTGGGCTCGGGGCTCGAGATGGAGGAGGCGGTCCAGATCGCCGCCTCGCTCGGCCCGTACTCCTGGTGGCCGCGGTCCATGCGCGCGAACATCCTGTCGTTCCTGCAGGAGGGCGCCGACGTCGAGTCGGTCGTCCGCTGCTTCAGCGACCTCGCCTTCGGCAAGCTCACGCCGGGGCAGCAGCGGGCGGCGATGACCCTGCTGCGCCGCGGGGACGTCGGTCAGGGCATGGACGGCGTGGCGATCGCCGCGGCCGTCCGCGGCATCACCCTGTCCACGAGCCCGGGCAGCACGGCCCCGAGAGGGGCGTCGAGCCGCAGGTCCGCGTGACGGTCGCCCCTCGTGGGGCCGAGGTTGACCAGCGCGACGGGGATACCGCGGCGTACGGCGTGGAGCACGAAGCGGTAGCCGGACATCACGTGCAGGCTGCTGCCCAGCACGAGCAGTGACGCGGCCCGGTCGACGACGGCGAAGGAGGCGGCGACGCGGTCGGCCGGCACCGTCTCGCCGAAGAAGACGACGTCGGGCTTCAGCACGCCTCCGCAGGCGGCGCAGTCGACGACGGTGAACCCCTCGACGTCGGTGTCGTCGAGCAGCGCGTCGCCGTCCGGGTTGAGCGCGAGCACGACGCCCGACCAGGCCGCGTTGGCCGCCGCCAGCCGTGCGTCGAGCGCGGAGCGCGGCGTGAGCGCGCCGCAGCCGAGGCAGACGACGCGGGCCAGCGCGCCGTGCAGCTCCACGACGTCGCGCGACCCCGCGGCGGCGTGGAGGCCGTCGACGTTCTGCGTGACCAGCCCGCTCAGCAGCCCGGCCTGCTCGAGCCGGGCGACGGCGACGTGGCCCGGGTTGGGGAGCGCCCGGCCGATCGTGCGCCACCCGACGTGGCTGCGCGCCCAGTAGCGCTGCCGCGCCTCGGGCGAGCCGGTGAACTCCTGGTAGGTCATGGGGGAGTGGCGGCGCTGCGCCGCGCCGGTCGCCCCCCGGTAGTCGGGGATGCCCGACTCCGTCGAGAGCCCGGCCCCGGTGAGCACGGCGACGTCGCCCCGCGCCACGAGCTCGGCGAGGCGGTCGAGGTCGGTCAGCTGCTGCACCCGTCCATCGTGCGTGACGCCCGCGCGGACGGCGAGCGCTTGCGCTCCGCTTTCGCCGCGGTCCGTACGCTCGCCGGGGTGAGGACGTCCCGGACCGCGCTCGCCGCCGCCCTGCTCGCCCTCGTGGTGCTCGACGACCGGGTGCTGATCCCCAGCCGGGGCTGGTCGGTGCCGCTGCTCGCCCCGCTCGACTGGACCGGGCACCTCGCGACGAGCGCGATCGTCCTGCTCGCGGTGGTGCCGGCGGCCGTGGGGCGACGCTCCCGCCTGGCGCTCGCGGCCCTCGTCGCCTCGGTCGCCATCGACGTGGACCACGTCCCGCTCTACCTCGGGTGGACCGACGGGGTCGGCGGAGGCCGCCCAGCGACGCACTCGCTGCTCACGCCCCTCGTGCTCGCCGCCGCCGCGCTGGCCCTCCCGCGGGCGCGGCCGCTGCTCGCGGCCCTCGCGGGCGGGGTCCTGCTCCACTTCGTGCGCGACGTCGCCACCGGACCCGGCGTCCCCCTGCTCGTCCCCCTCTCGGAGGAGAACGTGCTGCTCCCCTGGAGCCTGTACGCCGCCGTCCTCGCCGCGCTCGTCGCGCTCGTCGGGGCCCGCGACCTGCGGGAGCGCCGAGCGGCGCGGCCGGCACGCGCTCTCCGGGTGCGCGAGCCGGTCTAGGTCCCCGCAGCGGCGCCGGTCGGAGGACCGGGGGAGCGACCGGTGAGATCGCTCCCGTTGCGGACCCGTCCGGATGCTGCCAGGCTCCGAAGCGTTCCTGGTGGTACCGACGCAACGATGCGCCCCCCGGTGCGGGAAGGAGCCCTGCCGCTCGTCTTCCCGCCCGCCCCCGGACGACCACCACGGGAGCGCGGGCGATGCCTGCGGGCCGGTCCCCGGCCCCTCCCGAGGAGGACACCACGTCCAGAACCCGCCCCCTGGCTCCACGCACCCTCGCCCTCGTGGGCGCCGGAGCCCTGCTCAGCACGACGGGCCTCGCGGCCTTCGGCGCCGGACCCGCGTCCGCGTCGAGCCACCGCGAAGCGCCCCTGATCTCGGGCATGCCGAAGGACGACGCGACGGACACGTACGCCTTCCGCAGCCCGGACAAGCCCGACACCGTCACCCTGCTCGGCAACTGGATCCCGTTCGAGGACCCGGCCGGCGGCCCGAACTTCTACCCGTGGGACGACGGCGCCGCGTACGACATCAACATCGACAACAACGGCGACGCGAAGGCGGACATCACCTACCGCTTCACGTTCGTCTCGAGCTACCAGAACCCGGGCACCTTCCTGTACAACACGGGCCAGGTGACGGACAAGGACGACCCGGACCTCAACTACCGGCAGCGCTACATCGTCCGGAAGATCGAGCACGGGAAGACCTCCGTCGTGGTCCGCGACGGGTTCACCGCGCCGTCCGACGTGGGCGACGCGTCGATGCCGAACTACTGGACGCTGCGCGGCCAGGCCCGGCACTCGATGCCGGGCGGCGGGCTGGCCTTCGCCGGCCAGGCCGACGACCCGTTCTTCCTCGACCTCCGGGTCTTCGACCTGCTCTACGGCGGCAACCTCTCCGAGGTCGGCAACGACTCGCTGTCGGGCTACAACGTCAACACGCTGGGCGTGCAGGTGCCCATCAGCGAGGTCACGTCCGGTGGCGAGCCGGTCATCGGCGTGTGGACCTCGACGCTCAAGAAGAACGCTGCCGGCAAGTGGGTCCAGGTCTCCCGCCTGGGCAACCCGCTCGTCAACGAGGCCGTCGTCCCGGTCAAGGACAAGGACAAGTGGAACGCGTCCGTCCCGAGCGGCGACGGGCAGTTCCTGCCCTACGTGACGAACCCCGAGGTGCCCAAGCTGCTGCAGGCGATCTACGGGCTCAAGGCCCCGGCGACGCCGCGCAACGACCTGGTCTCGGTGTTCCTCACCGGCGTCAAGGGGCTCAACCAGCCCGCGAACGTGACGCCGAGCGAGGAGCTGCGGCTCAACACCTCGACCCCGGTCACGGCGGCCCCCAACCGGCTCGGCGTGCTGGGCGGTGACGTCCAGGGCTTCCCGAACGGGCGTCGCCTCGGTGACGACGTCATCGACATCTCCCTGCAGGCGCTCGCCGGGGCCCTCGTGGGCTCCCCGAACACCCTCGGGGACGGCGTCAACAAGAACGACGTGGCGTTCACGTCGGACTTCCCGTACGTCGGCATCCCGCACTCCGGCTCCCTGGTCCACGCCAAGGGCGTCAGCACCTCGCTGCTCACCGGCGGCAAGGTGAGCGGCGGGTCCTCCTCGGGCGGGTCGCAGCTCCCCGTGGCCCTCGGTGGCCTCGGGGCGCTCGCCCTGCTCGCCGGCGGTGCCGGGACCCTCGTGGCCCGTCGTCGCTCCTCGGTCGCCGTCGCCTGACGACCGTCCCCGAGGTGCCCCTCCGGTCTCCGGACCGGAGGGGCACCCCTCCCGAGGAGCCCCCCGTGCGCCGTGCCTTCCCCGTCGTCTCGATCCTGCTCGCCGTCGTGCTCGGCGTGTCCGCCGTCCTGCTCGCCACCGGCACCGGGCGCTCGTCCGCGCGCCAGCGCGCCGCTGCCGACGTCTCCGCACCGGACCAGCTCTCGGGGTCCTCCGACGCGGCGCTCGCCGCGCTCCAGCACCACCTCGCCCTGCAGCCGAAGGACTCCGCCGGCTGGGCGTCGCTCGCCGCCGCGTACGTCGCGCGGGCCAGGCTGACCAGCGAGCCCACGTACTACCCGAAGGCCGACGCCGCGGTGCAGCAGTCGCTGCGCCTGCAGGCCGACGGCAACGTCCCCGGGATGGTGGCGAGCGCCGCGCTGCACGCCGCCCGGCACGACTTCTCCGGTGCGCTAGCGTCCGCGCAGAAGGCGGTGGCGGCCGCACCGGACAGCGCCGACGCGTACCTCGTCGAGGTGGACGCGCTCGAGGAGCTGGGCCGCTACGCCGAGGCCGAGCGCGCCGCCGAGCGCGCCGACGACCTGCGCCCGGGGGTCTCCACCTTCAGCCGGCTGTCCTACCTCGCCGAGCTCCGCGGTGACATCCCCGCGGCTCGGCGGCTCATGACCATGGCGCTGGACGACGCCACGCTCGCCGACGACAAGGCCTTCGCCCACGTCCACCTCGGCGCGCTCGACCGGCAGACCGGCGATCTGGCGGGCGCCGAGCGCGAGTACGCCGCCTCGCTCCAGGCCGAGCCCGGCTACGTGCCGGCGATGGCCGCGCAGGCCCAGGCCCTGGGGGCGCGCGGGAAGGTCGACCAGGCCGTCGCGCTCTACGAGCAGGTCGTGACGAAGATGCCGCTCGCGGAGTACCTCCTGGCCTACGGCGAGCTGCTCGACTCCGTCGGGCGCCACCAGCAGGCGCAGGTGCAGTACGCCGTGGTGAAGGCCAGCGCGCAGCTGGCCCGCGCGAACGGCGTCGACGCCGACCTCGAGGTCGCGCACTACGAGGCCGACCACGGGTCGCCCGCCGCCGCGCTGCAGGTCGCCCGCGCCGAGTGGGACCGCCGGCACTGCATCCTCAGCGCCGACGCGCTCGGCTGGGCGCTGCACGCCGCCGGGCGCGACCGCGAGGCCGTGCCGTACCTCCTGCAGGCGACGGCGCTCGGCACGAAGGACGCCCGCGTGCTCTACCACCTCGGCACCGCGCAGATCGGCGCCGGCCAGAAGGCCGCCGGGAAGCGCACGCTGCAGCGCGCCCTGGCGCTCGAGCCCACGTTCTCCCCGCTGTACGCGCCGGCTGCCCGCCGCGCGCTCTCCTCCCTGGGGGCCTGATGCCGACGTCCCGTGCGCTGCGCGGCCTGCTCGTCCTGGGCGGTGCCGCCGTCCTCGCCGTGGTGCCCGCGGCCACGGCCTCGGCCCACCCGCTGGGCAACTTCACCGTGAACTCGTACTCCGGGGTGGTCGTCGGGCCGGACGACGTCCGCGTCGACCACGTCCTCGACTACGCCGAGATCCCGACGGTGCAGCAGGAGGTGTCGATCGGGCACGACCTGCCGGCGTACGCCGCCCGGAGCTGCGCGACCACGGCCGGCAAGCTGCGCCTGTCGCTGGGCGGGAAGGCCGTCACGCTCGCGCCCGTGTCGTCGACGGCGCGCCTGCTGCCCGGCGCCGCGGGGCTGCAGACGCTGCGGGTCGAGTGCAGCGCCGCCGCGCGGGTGCCCGGCGGGACGAGCGGCGCCCTCTCCTTCGCCGACGTCGCCGTCGACGACCACGTGGGCTGGCACGAGGTGACCCTGCGCGGCGACCGCACCACGCTGTCCCGCAGCGACGCGCCCGCGCAGAGCGTGAGCGCACGGCTCACCGCGTACCCGGCTGACCTGCTCAGCTCGCCGCGCAACCAGCGCGAGGGGCACGCGCAGGTACGCGCTGGTGGCACCGCCCTCGCGGCCGAGGTCGCCGGTGCTCCGGCCGTCGTGCAGCGTCCAGTGGACGCGCTGTCCCGGGCGTTCGAGGGGCTCGTCGGCGACGGTCGCGTCGGGATCGGCGCACTCGTGGTCGCGCTGCTGCTCGCGGCGGGCGTGGGCGCCGCGCACGCTGTGGCGCCGGGGCACGGCAAGACCGTCATGGCGTTCTACCTCGCGGGGCGCCAGGCACGCTCGCTGCGCTCCGCGCTGACGGTCGCGAGCACCGTCACCGCGACGCACACCGCGGGGGTGCTGGTGCTGGGCGTGCTCGTCTCCGCCGGGGCGGCGTTCGCGCCCGCGTCGGTGTACCCGTGGCTGAGCGTGGTGAGCGGGCTCGTCGTGCTGGTCGTGGGGGTGGGGCTGGTGCGGCAGGTACGCCGTGGCCGGGGCCTGGGCGCGCACGGGCACTCGCACGGGGAGGGGCACGCGCACTCGCACGGGGAGGGGCACGCGCACTCGCATTCCCACGAGCAGCAGCACGGGCATCCTCACGGCGAGGGGCACGCTCACGGGCACTCGCACGAGGACGGGCACTCGCACGCGCCCGCGGAGGTGGCGGTCCTCGCGCTCGCGGGAGCGGCGGAGGGTGCCAACCCCGCGGTCGTCCACGGCCACCCGCACGAGCACGCCGCCGGTCACGCTCCTGCGCACGTGCCGAGCCCTGCGCACGCGCACGAGGCTGGGAGCGGGCACTCGCACGGGGGTGGGCACTCGCACTCGCACGGGGGCGGGCACTCGCACGGGCACACGGATGAGCACCCGCACGATCACGGGCACGAGCACCCCGAGCGCGGCGCTCACCGGCGCGGGCTCGTCGCGATGGGGCTGGCCGGTGGCCTCGTCCCCAGCCCGACCGCCGTCGTCGTGCTGCTCGGCGCGGTGGCGACCGGCCACTGGTGGCTGGGCGTCGCGCTCGTCCTCGCCTTCGGCGTCGGCATGGCCACGACCCTGACCACGGTGGGCATCCTCGTGGCGACGACGGGGGAGCGCCTCCGCAGGTTCTCGGACAGCTCGGCGCGGAGCCCGCGGCTGCTGGCCCCCGTCCTGCGCGTCGCCCCGTGGGTCGCTGCCGGCGGCGTCTGCCTGCTCGGCACGGCCGTCGCGCTGAAGGGCCTGCTCGCGGTCTGAGACGGCCGGACCTCGGCGCGCGTCTTCTGCCGTGTGCGCGTTCTGCGCCGGACGTGCCGCTGGCCCCCCGGCTGGTGCCGGCGGGGCTGGGCGGTCGCTCGTGGTCAGGCGGCGCAGGGTTGTGGTTCTGGTCGTGCTTCGTAGACCCTGCCCAGGGGTGTGCGGTGGGCGATGGTCCCGTCGGGGAGTGGTGTGGTGGTCCATCCCCACCAGGTCTTGAGGTTGTGGTGGAGCCGGCATCTGGGGCAGAGGTTGCGGCAGGTGGTGTGCCCCCCGCCCGGGTCGTCCGGGTCTTCGGGGTCGCCGGTCCCGTGGTGGTTGAAGGGGATGGTGTGGTCGACGTCGCAGCGGGTGGCGGGTACGGAGCAGCTGGGGTGTCCGCAGTGCAGCCACAGCGCGGTCACGTGTGCGCGTTGGGCGGCGGTGGGTTGGTAGCGCAGGCGGTGGAGGTCGAGCAGCCGGCCGTCGGGGTCGGTGATGGCGAGCTGCCAGGTCCCGTCGCTCGCGAGCAGGCGGCCGAGGTCGGCGGGGATCGGGCCGTGGCCCACGAGGTGGGCGGGGTCCTCGGCGAGGCCGAGGAGGGTGGCGGCGGAGATCTGCACCTGCACGGCGACCGGCGCGGCCGTCCTCGTCAGCGCCGGGAGGAAGTCGCCGTCCGCGGCGGGGTCG
The DNA here is from genome assembly GCF_004216915.1 of Motilibacter rhizosphaerae. NCBI lineage: Bacteria > Bacillati > Actinomycetota > Actinomycetes > Motilibacterales > Motilibacteraceae > Motilibacter > Motilibacter rhizosphaerae. The sequence continues at coordinate 350,384 of NZ_SGXD01000002.1, read as the reverse complement.
AGCAGCACGGAGCACACCGCGACGAGCGCGTCCGCGCGTGACCCGGCTCGCGCGGCGAACCCGCGCTCGGCGGTGGGCAAGTCGCGGGCGATCCGGTCGAGCGCGCTGGACACGACCTGGGCTTCGTCGGCGGTGAGCAGGGCGCGGATCTCGGCCATCCCGTCGGGCAGCGGGGTGATCCGGACGGCGCGCTGCTGGACGGCGTCGGCGTGCCGCTCCACCGCCCCGCGCGGGTCGAGCTTCGCCACCGCGCGACGGACGTCGCGGCGCAGCTCGCTGACCGTCCGCTCCGGGGCGCGGCGCAGCACCGCCGCCTCCAGCGCCGGGATGAACTCGTCGGCCAGCACGGACGCCTCGTCGACCACCACCCGGGCGTGGGCAGGTGACAGGTGGCCCTCGGCGAGCAGCCACCGCGTCCCCGGATGACGCGACGTGAGCAGCAGCGCACCGTCCACCATCGCGGCGGCACCGCGCTCGGTCATCCGCAGCGCGAGCGCCATCTCCGCCCGCGCCGACACCTTCGCCCCACCACCCCGAGCCGCACCCGGCACCGTCTCCGCGGTCGCCGTCGCGATCTGCCCGTAGGCCGAGGCGACCAGCTCCGCCTTCACCGCCGCCGCCACAGCCTCTACCCGCGCGCACGCCTGCACCAGCGCCAACCGCGCGTCGGCGAGGACCACGACCTCCGGGCGACCCTCCTTCGACCCGGCCACACCGGCGGCCGGTTCCCCCGCCAGCGCCCACGACCGCAACAGACCCTCGTCACGACTCAGCTGCTGCACCAGCGACAGCAGCATCGGCCCTACGGCGACCTGCTCCAACGCCCTCGCGAACGGCAGCCCCGGCCCAGGCAGCGCGACGACCCCGGGCACCGGGCGGACGGGCAACCCGTCACCCCGCTCAGGACCGTTGTTCGAACGCATGTTCGAATCCTACTGCCGTCGGGCGACTCGCGCAAGGGTGTCGACGACGTGATTGGAGCGTCCGCTTGTCGTCGAGCGCAGCCGTCTCAAGGACATCCGCTCGGAAGCACGCCCTGGACCAGCCACAAGATGTGCATGAACACGGGGAGGCGGGTAGCCCCGCCACCGCGGGCCCCATGACGGGCCGCCTCTCGCGTCCCCGCACCCCAAGATCTGCATGATCACGGGCAAGGGGAGTGCGCGAGATGTGCATGATCACCAAGAGGTGGGGGTGGCCCTGCCGCCGTGGCACGACCGCGCGCTGCCCCCCGCGTCCTCGCCCCAAGACCTGCATGATCGCGGGGTAGTCCTGAGTCCTGCATGATCACGAGGTGGCTGCCCACGTCCTGCATGATCACGGGCAGGGGTGTCGCCCAAGATCCGCATGATCACGGGCAGGGGTGACCCCCAGGATCCGCATGATCACGCGGGGGGTCGAACTACTGCTCGGCCTCCAGCCGGCGGCGCTCCTCCACGAGCTGGCGACGCTGGTCCGCGACCTCCTCGGGCACGATCGCGGTCGCCAGGGAGGGCGAGATGCCGTGGCGCTCGTCGAGCTCGGCGAGCTCGCGGCGCACCTCCTCGAGCCGGGTACGCGGTGCCTCCGTCACGTCGCCTCCTTCGTCCCGAGCGCGCTGCGGGTCAGCACGGTCGGGAGCACAGATGCCCACGCACCGCGCAGGCCGAACGCCCCGAGCGCGACTGCGACGACCGCGGGCACGAGGCCGCACAGGGCCATCCCGGCGCGCGGGCCCCAGGCCGAGGTCACCGCCCCGACGAGCGGCGCGCCGAGGGGAGTCGTGCCGATGAAGACGAGCATGTAGATCGCCATGACGCGGCCGCGGTACTCCGGCTCGGTGGCGAGCTGCACGCGGCTGTTCGCGAGCGCCTGGAAGGCGAGGTTCGCCAGCGCCATCGGCACGAGGAGCAGCACGAAGACCCCGAGGTCGGGGGCGAACGCCGCGCCTGCTTGGGTGAGCCCGAAGACCAGTGCTGCCAGCAGGATCTGCCGCGTACGCGCCCGCGACCGCCCCGCCGCCCACAGGGCTCCCGCGACAGAACCCAGCGCCAGCACGACGTTGAACATCCCGTACGTGCCGGCGCCGCGACCGAACTCGCGCGCCATCGCCGTGAGCACGATCGGGAAGTTCAGCCCCATCATCCCGACCGTGGCGACCATGACGATGATCCGAGCGATCTGCGGGTGGCGGCGCACGTAGCGCAGGCCCTCGAGCAGCTGGCCCTTCCCGCGCGGGGCCGGGGGAGCGACGGCCACGGGGTGCAGGCGGAGCAGCGTCACCACCGGCACGACGCAGCAGGCGGCGTTGACCGCGAAGGCCCAGCCCGCCCCGATGCTCGACACCAGCAGGGCGCCCACGGCCGGACCCACGAGCCTCGTCGCGTGGAGCACGGCGCCGTTGAGCGCGATCGCGTTGCGGATGTCCCCGCCGTCCACGATCTCGTGCACGAACACCTGCCGGGCCGGGTTGTCGACGAGGAAGACGAAGCCACCCGCGAGGGCGAGGACCCACACCTGCCAGGCCCGGACGTACCCGAGCAGGCAGACAGCCGCCAGGACGGCCTGCACGACCGCGAAGCAGCTCTGCGTGGCGAGCAGGATCCGGCGCTTGGGGTAGCGGTCCGCGATCACGCCGCCGTAGACGCCGAACAGCAGCATGGGCAGGAACGACATGGCCATCGTGATGCCGACGGCGGCGCTGCTGCCCGTCATCTCGAGGACGAGCCAGTCCTGCGCGATGCTCGCCATCCACATGCCGGTGTTGGCGAACACCTGGCCCGTCAGGTAGGTCCGGTAGCTCGGTGCGGCGAGGGCGGAGAACGTGGCCGCAGTCACGAGACGCCTTCCAGTCGGAAGCGGGGGACTCCTCCATCCTCGCCACCGGTCACCGTGATCTACAGTGAATATCGAGACTTTCTGCTATTCGAGGACGCAATGACCACGTCGTTCGACCCGAACCACCTCGAGACCCTCGTCGTCCTGGCGCAGACGCGGAGCTTCACGGAGGCCGCGCGACGAAGGGGGATCGGGCAGCCCGCCGTGAGCCAGCACGTCCGCAAGCTCGAGATCGCTGCTGGACGGCAACTCGTGCTGCGTGACACGCATTCGGTGACGCTGACCGCTGACGGCGAGGCCATGGTGGGCTTCGCCCGCGGGATCCTCTCTGCGCAGGAGGCGGCACTGGGCTACTTCCGCGGTGAGCGGCCGAGCGGGCGCCTGCGGCTCGGGATGTCCGACGACCTCGCGCTCACGGGCATGCCGCAGATCCTGCGCGACTTCCGCCGGGACAACCCGCTCGTCGACCTCGAGCTGACGGTCGACCTCAGCGGGACCCTGCAGCGCCGGCTCGAGCAGAACAGGCTCGACCTCTTCCTCGGCAAGCGGGCGATCGGCGACTCCCGCGGCTCGCTCATCCGCCGCGACCGGCTCGTCTGGGTGGGGCTGCCGAGCACGCGCATCGACCGGTCGCGGCCGCTGCCCCTCGTCGTCTACCCGCCGCCCTCGATCAGCCGCAGCCAGATGGAGCAGGCGCTCGAGCGCGCGGCGCTGCCCTGGCGCAGCGTCTGCCTCTGCCGCGGCGTCAACGGGCTCATCGCTGCCGTGGCCGCCGGCATCGGCATCTCCACCATGGCCGAGAGCCTCGTCCCGGCCGGCCTCGTGGAGCTCGGCAAGGAGCACCGCCTGCCCGAGCTGGGCTCCGTCGACCTCGTGCTGCTGAGCAACCCCCGGGCGGCGGAGAAGGCCTCCGTACGCGCCCTCAGCGCGATGCTGCTGGCGTCCTGACCTCGAGCGGGTCCACGGCCGTCGGGGCCGGCAGCGCGCCCGACGCGCCCGCTGCGTCGCGCACCGGCAGCCACAGCACGAAGGTGCTGCCCTCCCCGGGGACCGAGTGCACGGCGACGGCGCCCCCGTGGCTCTCGACGATCTGCCGCACGATGGCGAGGCCGAGCCCGGCGTGCCCGGCGTGCCCGTCGTGCCGGGCGCGGCGCGCGACCACGCGGGAGAAGCGGTCGAAGATCCGCCGGTGGTCCTGGGGGTCGATGCCCGGCCCGCGGTCGCGTACGGCGAGCCAGGCCCACGGCCCCTGCCGCCCGCCGGCGAGCAGCACGTCGCTCCCGGCGGGGGAGAAGCGCACGGCGTTGCTGAGCAGGTTGCCCACGGCCCGGCGCAGCGCGTCCCGGTCGCCCACCACCGGGACGCCGTCCGAGAGCGCCGCCGTGAGCGAGACCCCGGCGGCCTCGGCGACGACCGCCTGCTCCTCCAGCGCCTCGCGGCCCAGGGCGGCGAGGTCGAGGTCCCCCTCGACGAACGCCGGTGCCGCCCGCCGCGAGGTCGCGAGCAGGTCGTCGACCAGGCGCGCCATCCGGTCTGCGGCCCGGTCGACCACGGCGGCGGCGCGCGCCCGGTCCTCGGCCGAGACGTCCGGGCGGGCGAGGACGGCGTCGACGTTGGCGCGGATGATCGCCAGCGGGTTGCGCAGCTCGTGCGAGGCGTCGTCCATCATCTGCCGCTGCGCGGTGAAGGCCTCGTCCAGCCGGTCGAGCATCGCATCGATCGTGTCCGAGAGCCGCTTGAGCTCGTCGTCGGGACCGTCGAGCCGGATGCGCCGGGAGAGGTCGGTCGCCGTGATGACCCGCGCCTCCGCGGTGATGCGGGCGACCGGAGCGAGCAGCCGCCCGCTGAGCCACCACCCGATGACGAGGCTCGCCACGAGCAGGGCCAGCAGCGCGGTCAGGGAGTACTGCCGCAGCGTGTCGAGGGTCTGCGCGTTGACCGCGTGGCGGAACTGCGCCCGGGTGAGGATGTCGAGCGGGTGCAGCTCGCCGTCGTCCAGCCGGATCATCAGCGCCGGTGCCGCCTTCGACGAGCTCCGCGACAGCAGCCGCTCGCGCACGGCGACGTAGATGACGCCGACCGCGAAGCCGCCCAGCCCGAACAGGATCGCGGAGTACGTCACCGTCAGCCGGAAGCGGATGGTCTGCGCCCACTGCGGGCCGTAGCGGGACAGCCCGCCCCAGAGGTGGTTCACGGGGCGTCCACCAGCAGCCGGTAGCCCTGGCCCACCACGGTCTCGAGCAGCTGCGGCTCGTCGTCCAGCGTGAGCTTGCGGCGCAGCGTGCCGACGGTCACGCGGACCGTCTGCGTGAAGGGGTCGGCGTTCTCGTCCCACACGTGCTCGAGCAGCTCCTCGCTCGACACGACGTGGCCCGGGTGGCGCACGAGGTACTCCAGGACGCCCAGCTCCTTGTTGGTCAGCCGGAGGTCGCGCCCGTCGCGCTGCGCCGCGCGCCGCGCGGTGTCCAGCGTCACCGGACCCGCCCGCAGGACGACGTCGCCGCCCGAGACCTCACGCCGCAGCAACGCGCGGAGGCGCGCCTGCAGTTCCTGGAAGGCGAACGGCTTCACGAGGTAGTCGTCGGCGCCGGCGTCCAGGCCGCGTACGCGGTGGTCGAGGGAGGAGCGGGCGGTCAGCAGCAGCACGCGGGTGTCCGCGCCGCCCGCGACCTCGAGCTCCCCGGAGCGGATGCCGCGCAGCACGTCGACGCCGTCGCCGTCGGGCAGGTTGAGGTCGAGCACCACCACGTCGTACGCGTTGAGCGCCAGCCGCTCGCCGGCCTCGGCGCAGGTGAGCGCCACGTCGACGGCGAACCCGCCGCTCTGCAGCCCGAAGCGCAGGGCGTCGGCCAGGTCCTCCTCGTCCTCCACCACGAGCACGCGCATGGGGAGACGGTACGAGAGGTGGGGCCCGACTAGTAGCGGAAGGGCTTCGGCGGGGCGAGCAGCGCGGCGCGGGGGCAGGTGGCGAGCTCGATGCCGCCGAAGCCGAGCGCCTCGTCGCACAGGGTCTGCACGGTCCAGCCGAGGTCGGTGCCGTGGCGGGTCACGGTGACGCGGTAGACGGTGATCTCGTAGCGCGTGGGCGTGCCGTAGGCGACCTGGATCGACCCGACGAGCTGCGAGCGGCCGCGCTGGCCGTCCTCCCAGGGGCGGTCGAACCGGGTCCAGAGGCGCGGGTCGGACTGCCAGAGGCCGCCGTTGCTGACGTCGCGCGCCGAGAGCTCGACGAGGACCGCGCGCGCCGCCTCCTCGGGGAGAATCGCCGCGGGCCGGATGACCTCCGTGACGTAGCCGTCGTCGAAGGCGTCCTCGACGGGCACCGTCGCCGCCTGGCCCGGTCCGCTCACCTGGTCCCCGCCCTTCCACCGTCGTGCTGCCGACTGCTGCCGTCGTGCTGCGCCGTCCTATCGGCCGGCAGCGGGTGCGACGTGAGCCTTCCCGAGGGGGTGGCGTCGAGCCCGGCTCCCGGGGCACAATGGCCGGGACGTCCGCGTCGGGAGCCACCACGGCACCACCGCTGAGGACGAGGTCGCTGGGGAAGGCGCACCTCGAGCCGTCAGGGAGGCACTGTGAGCGTCCGATCGACACGTCCGGCGACGCCTGCCGTCACGCGGGGCGTCGTCCTCGTGCACTCCGCCGTGCCGGCGATGTGCCCCCACATCGAGTGGGCCGTCGGCGCGGTCCTCGGCGTGCGCGTCAACCTGGACTGGACCGCGCAGCCGGCCGCGCCCGGCGCCCTGCGCGCGGAGCTCTCCTGGCAGGGGGCCGCGGGCACCGGCGCCCGGCTCGCGACCGCCCTGCGGGACTGCACCGCGGTGCGCTTCGAGGTCACCGAGGAGCCCTCCCCGGGCGCCGAGGGCGAGCGCTACGCCTTCACCCCGCACCTCGGGCTCTTCAGCGCCGTCATGAGCGTGCACGGCGACGTGCTCGTGCCCGAGGAGCGGCTGCGCTCCGCCGTGGCCCGCGCCTCGCTCGGCGAGGGCGCGCTGGAGGACCTCGTGGCCGGCCTGCTCGGCGTGCCCTGGGACGACGAGCTGGAGACGTTCCGCGCGGCGGGCGAGGGCGCTCCGGTCCGCTGGCTGCACCAGGTGGTCTGACCGGCAGGTGGTCTGACCGGCAGGTGGTCCGACCAGCGCGTCAGCGCGGGGCGACCGCGTCCCCGAGCCGCACCGTGCCCGGCTCCACGACCTCGGCGATGACGCCGAGCGTCACCGCGCCGCGGTCGGCGACGAGCCGCTTCAGCCCGCGCCAGTCCTGCGAGCCGCTGGTCGGGTCGTGCTCGATGACGACGCAGCGCTCCAGCGGGTGGGTGACGCGCACGACCGCCGCGCCGAGCGCGAGCTCCTGGCCCACCCACCCGTCCTCGGCGTACGCGGCCGGCCCGTCGACCTCGACCAGCATCCGGAAGCGGCGGGCGGGGGCGCTCGGCGGCTCGACCGCGAGGGTCGACGCGCGCGAGACGAGCGAGACCGGGCCCTCGTCCCAGCCGACGCCGGTCCGCGGCGCGAGCACGAGCCGGACCGGTCGCTCGGCGACCGCGGAGAGCGCGGCGGCGAAGGGGCCGCGGACGACGCGGCCGGGACGCTCCCGGCCGTACAGCGTGGCGGTGACCTCCTCGCCGAGGTCGTCCAGCGCGCCCGCGACGCGCCCGCCGTCGGGCAGGAGGAGCTCCAGCGCCCCTGCGGCGAGGTCGAGCACGGGCACGACGGAGCCGAGCGCCGGCGCCTGCCGGATCGTGAGGACCTTGCCGGCCGCGTCGAGGAGGAACAGCCGCCGGTCCTCCGCGACGCCGTCGCGGTCGAGCCGGAGCTCGGCCGCCTCGACCGGCGCCAGCGCCTTGACCGGTGCGACCTGCAGCCGCGAGACGACCGGCGGCACGCCTCAGACCGAGGTCAGCGCGAGGACGACGTTGTGGCCGCCGAAGCCGAACGAGTTGTTCAGCGCCGCGATCTGCCCCTGCGGCAGCGGCCGGGCGTCGACGCGGACGACGTCGAGGGTGAGGCCGTCGTCGGGGTCGTCGAGGTTGATGGTCGGCGGGGCGAGGCGGTGCTTCAGCGCGAGGATGGTCGCGATCGACTCGATCGCGCCGGCGGCGCCGAGGGTGTGCCCCGTCATCGACTTGGTCGCCGAGACGGCGACCCCGCTGGCCGCCGAGCCGAGCGCGGCCTGGAGCGCCGCGATCTCCGCCATGTCGCCCACCGGGGTCGAGGTGGCGTGCGCGTTGATGTGGACGATGTCCGAGGCGGTGAGCCCGGCGTCCTGCAGCGCGAAGCCGATGGCCCTGGCGACGTGCGCGCCCTCGGGCTCCGGCGCGGTGATGTGGTAGCCGTCGGAGGTCAGCCCGACGCCGGCGATCCGGGCGTACGCCTGGGCGCCGCGCGCCCGCGCGTGCTCCTCGGACTCGAGCACGACGATGCCCGCGCCCTCGCCGAGCACGAAGCCGTCGCGGGCCTTGTCGTAGGGGCGCGAGGCGCGCTCGGGCTCGTCGTTGCGCGTCGACATCGCGCGCATCGCGGCGAAGCCGGAGACGGGCAGCGGGTGGATCGCCGCCTCGGTGCCGCCGGCGACGACGACGTCGGCCCGACCCGTACGGATCATCTCGACGGCGTAGCCGATGGCCTCCGCGCCGGACGCGCAGGCGCTGACCGTGGTGTGGACGCCCGCCCGCGCGCCGAGCTCGAGCCCGACGGAGGCCGCCGGGCCGTTGGGCATGAGCATGGGGACGGTGAGCGGGAGCACGCGGCGCGCGCCCTTCTCCAGCAGCGTGTCGTACGCGTCGAGCAGCGTCGTCACGCCGCCGATGCCCGAGGCGACCACGACGCCGAGGCGCTCGCGGTCGACCTCGAGCGCCGCGTCGCGGGAGGCGTCGGCCCACGCCTCCCGCGCCGCGACGAGCGACATCTGGCTGGAGCGGTCGTTGCGCTTGACCTCCTGGCGCGTGAGCACCTGGTCCGGCTCGACCGCGAGGGTCGCGCCGATCTTGACCGGGAGGTCGAAGCGCTCGACCCACTCGTAGGGCAGCAGGCGCGCCCCCGAGACGCCCCGGACCAGGGCGTCCCACGTGCTCGGGACGTCGCCGCCCAGGGGCGTGGTCGCCCCGACGCCGGTGACGACGACGGAGGTCTTCTCGCTCATCTGCTCTCTCCAGCTCGTGGTGCGGGGTACGGGCCCGCCGGTCCTGCCGGCGGGCGTCGCTCGGGACGGGCCCGAGCGGGGTCAGCCCTGCTTGACGATGTAGTCCACGGCGTCGCGGACGGTGCGCAGGTCCTTGACGGAGTCGTCCGGGATCTTGACGCCGAAGCGCTCCTCGGCGTTGACGACGATGGTCATCATCGAGAGGGAGTCGATGTCGAGGTCGTCGGTGAAGGACTTGTCGAGCTCGACCTGGTCCTGGGGGAGGCCGGTCTCCTCGTGGATCAGCTCGGCCAGGCCCTGCAGGACCTCCTGCTCGCTGTTCGCCATGCGGGTGTGCTCCTCGCGTCGGTGGATGGGTGGTGCTGCCCGCGGGGGCAGCGGCGCCGCCGGAGCGGCGACGGCTTCAGGATGCTAGTGCCGGGAGCGCGACGACCTGCGCAGCGTGGCTCAGCCCGCCGCCGAACCCGACGAGCAGGGCGAGGTCACCGGGCTGGGCGCGGCCCTCGCGCAGCACGCGCTCCATGGCGAGCGGGATCGACGCCGCGCTCGTGTTGCCCGTCCAGCGCACGTCGTCGGCGACCGCGACGTGCTCGGGCAGGCCCATGCCCTTGACCATGGCGTCGATGATCCGGGTGTTGGCCTGGTGCGGGACGAAGGCGGCGAGCTGCTCGGCCTTGACCCCGGCGGCCTCCAGCGCCTCGAGCCCGACCTTCGGCATCTCCGTGACGGCCCAGCGGAAGACGCTCTGGCCCTTCATCCGCAGGACGGTGGGGCCCTCGGCCTCCCCGCGGACGACGTCGGCGAGCAGCGGCGCGGCGTCGAGCGCCTCCGCCTGCTCGCCCCACGACCCCCACGCGACGGGGCCGATGCCGGGCGAGTCCGCCGCGCCGACGACGACCGCGCCCGCGCCGTCGCCGAAGAGGAACATCGTGCCGCGGTCGGCCATGTCGAGCAGGTCGGTCATCCGCTCGACCCCGACGACGAGCACGTGCCGCGCGGCTCCGGTGCGGACCGCCTGGTCGGCGACCGCGAGCGCGTAGGGGAACCCGGCGCAGGCGGAGTTCATCTCCAGCGCGCCGCCGCGCGACCCGATCGCCGCCTGCAGCAGGTTGGCCGCGGTCGGGGTCGTGGAGAAGCTCGTCATCGTCGTGAGCAGCACGAGGTCGATGTCGGCGCCGGTGAGCCCCGCGCCCGCCAGCGCCTGCTGGGACGCGGCGGTCGCCATGGCGAGGACGGTCTCCTCCGGGCCGGCCCAGCGGCGCTCCCGGATCCCGCTGCGCTGCTGGATCCACTCGTCGCTCGACTCGATCAGCGTGACGATCTCGGCGTTCGGGACCACCCGCTGCGGGCGGTAGGCCCCCAGGGACAGCAGCCGCGAGCCGGCGGCGACGGGGGCGACCCGGATCTCCGGCTGCGTGCTCACTGCGCGACCCCGGCGTGCGCGGCGACGAGCGCCCGTGCGCGGTCCAGGTCGTCGGGCGACTTCAGCGCCACCACCTCGACGCCGGGGAGCGCGCGCTTGGCGATGCCGGCGAGCGTGCCGGCCGGCGGCAGCTCGAGCAGGCCGGTGACGCCGAGGGCGGCCATCCGCTCCAGGCAGAGGTCCCAGCGGACGGGCCGCGCGACCTGCGCGACGAGCCGGTCGAGCGCGTCGCGGCCGTCCTCGACGACCTCGCCGTCGCGGTTCGAGAGCAGCGCGGTACGCGGTCGCCCGGGCTGCAGCGCGGCCGCGTGCTCCGCGAGCGCGGCGACGGCGGGGGCCATGTGCTCGGTGTGGAACGCGCCGGCGACCGCGAGGGGGACCACGCGGGCCTTCGCGGGCGGGGCCGCGGCGAAGGCGGCGAGCTGCTCGGTGGTGCCGGCGACGACGACCTGGCCCGCGCCGTTCGCGTTGGCGACGACGACGCCGGCGGCCGCGGCTGCGGCGACCACCTCGTCGGGGTCGCCCCCGAGCACGGCGGTCATGCCGGTCGCGGTCCGCGCCGCGGCCCGGGCCATCGCGGTGGCGCGGACGGCGACCAGCCGGCCGGCCTCGTCGGCGCTGAGCACGCCGGTCGCGGCGAGCGCGGTGACCTCGCCGACGCTGTGGCCGGCGACGACCGCGGCGGCCTCGACGTCGGGCAGGACCTCGGGCAGGGCGGCGAGCCCGGCGCCGACGAGCAGCGGCTGGGCCACGGCGGTGTCGCGGATCGTGTCCGCGCCGGCGGACGTGCCGAGCTCGCGCAGGTCGAGGCCGGTGGCGGCGGAGAGCGCAGCGAGCCGCTCCGCGACGCCGGGCAGCTCGGCCCAGGGGGCGAGGAAGCCGGGGGTCTGGGAGCCCTGTCCGGGGGCGACGACGGCGAGCACGGGTCCACCCTTCCTGTCGGCGAGCGCCAGACGCGGTCGCGGCGCGCACAAGGAGCACCCGCCGGCTGTTGGAGGAACCCTACAAGCCGCTACCCCTGGAGCCGCCCGAGCACGAGGGCGAGCCGGAGCGTGAAGGCGTCGCGGGGGTCGGCCGGGGCGTACCCCGTGAGGTCGGTGACGCGGCGGAGCCGGTAGCGCACGGTGTTGGTGTGGACGAACAGCATCCGTGCCGCCCCCTCGAGCGAGCCGGCCTGCTCGAGGTACGCCTCGAGGGTCTCCAGCAGGCCGGAGCCCGCGGCGGCCAGCGGCGCGCAGACCGCGGTGACGAGGGCCGCCCGCGCCTCCTCCTCGCCGAGCAGCGCGCGCTCGGGCAGCAGGTCCGCGGACGTCACGGGCCGTGGTGCGGCCGGCCAGGCCGCGGCCGCCCGGACCCCGGAGGCGGCGGCGCGGGCGGAGCGCGCGGCCGAGACGAGGTCACCGGCGAGCGGGCCGACGACGACCGGCCCCGGCCCGTACGCCGCGAGCAGCGCCCGCGCCTGCGCCAGCCCGTCGGTCCCCGCGGGGACGGCGAGCAGGACCACGAGCCGGTCGCCCTGGACGGCGGCGAGCGCCTCGCACCCGGCCGTGCGCGCCAGCCGGGCCGCACCCTCCACCGCCGCGTCGCCCTCGACGGTCGGGGCCGCGCCGACGACGGCGACGCAGGGGGTGTCGAGCGCCCACCCGAGCGCGGCGGCCCGCGAGCGGGTGCCCTCGTCGACCTCGCCGCGGAACAGCGCGTCGACGACCAGCGCCTCGAGCCGCATGTCCCAGGACCCGCGCCGCTCCGCCGCCTGCGCGTAGACCTGCGCGGCGGCGAAGGCCACCTCCCGGCTGTAGCGGAGCACGGCTTCGCGCAGCAGCGACTCCTCGCCGGGTGCCGCGAGGTCGGGGATGGCCTCCTCGACGACGGCGATGGTGAGCCGCACGAGCTCGACCGTCTGCTGCAGCGAGACGGCCCGGGCGAGCTCGCGCGGCGCCGTCCCGAACACGTCGGCGCTCACCGCGCGGGGCGCTGCCGGGTCCCGCACCCAGTCGACGAGCGCGGCGATGCCCGCCTGCACCACGAGGCCGACCCAGGACCGCTCCGAGGGGGGCATGGCGGCGTACCAGGGCAGGCTCTGCTCCATGCGGCCCGTCGCGGTCGTCGTCAGGGCGCCGAGCGCGGCCTGCAGGCGGGTCACGTCGGCGGCGGGCACGGGGGCAGGGTAGACAGTCGACCGAGGAGGAGCCTGTGGCTGACCGGCAGTGGGACCCCGTGGAGGCGCTGGGGCGCATCGCGTTCCTGCTCGAGCGCGCCCACGAGCCGACGTACCGCGTCCGCGCCTTCCGCACGGCGGCGGAGACGCTGCAGGCCCTGCCGCCCGGGGAGCTCGAGCGCCGGGTGCAGGCCGGCTCGCTGCAGGCGCTCAAGGGCATCGGCAAGGCGACCGCCGGCGTCGTGGAGGAGGCGCTGCGCGGGGAGGTGCCGGCGTACCTCGCCCGGCTCGAGGCGGAGGCCCCGCCGTCGGTCGCCGGTGGCGACGAGCTGCGGCGGCTGCTCCGCGGCGACCTGCACACGCACAGCGACTGGAGCGACGGGGGTTCTCCGCCGGCCGAGATGGCCGCCGCTGCCCGCTCGCTGGGTCACGCGTACGCCGCGCTGACCGACCACTCGCCACGGCTCACCGTCGCCAACGGGCTGTCGCCGGAGCGGCTGCGCCGCCAGCTCGACGTCGTCGCCGAGATCAACGCGGGCTACGACGACTTCCGCCTGCTCACCGGCATCGAGGTCGACATCACCGAGGAGGGCGGGCTCGACCAGACCGACGAGCTGCTCGGGCGGCTCGACGTCGTCGTCGCCTCCGTGCACTCGAAGCTGCGCGCGCCCTCGAGCGAGATGACCCCGCGGATGCTCGGCGCGGTCAGGGACCGCCACACCGACGTGCTCGGCCACTGCACCGGCCGCAACGTCACCCCGCAGGGCCGCGGCGGCCGCGTCCGGCCGCCGTCGGAGTTCGACGCCGACGCCGTCTTCGCCGCCTGCGCCGAGCACGGGGTCGCCGTCGAGATCAACTGCCGCCCGGAGCGGCTCGACCCGCCGAAGGCGCTGCTGCGCAAGGCGATCGACGCCGGCTGCCTCTTCTCGGTCGACACCGACGCCCACGCCCCCGGCCAGCTCGACTGGCAGCCGTTCGGCTGCGAGCGCGCCGTCGAGTGCGGGGTGCCGCCGGAGCGGATCGTCAACACCTGGCCGCTGGAGCAGCTGCTCGCCTGGACGCGGCGCCACGACTGAGCGCGACGACGACGCGCCCGTGGCTAGAGTGCGCGCATGGTCTCCTTCGAGCTGGCCGTCCGTCTCCGCGATGCCGGGCTGCGCTGGGAGCCCACGCTCGGTGACCGGTTCTCGCTGCACGGCCCGGAGATGATCGACGAGGTCTTCGTGCTGAGCAACATGGTCGCCGACGTCCACCAGTTCCCCGACGGGGCGGTCATCGGGTTCAACGGCACGACCGAGTGGGCCCTCGACAGCGTCGGCAAGGAGGACGCCGTCTGGCTGCCCGCGGAGCACCAGCTGCGCGAACGGCTGGGGGCGGAGTTCATGAGCCTCGGGCTCGAGGGCGGGCGGTACTCCGTGCGCCTGCGCAACGGCACGCGGGTCGCGGCCGACGACGCGGGGGAGGCGTACGCGCTCGCGCTGCTGCACCTGCTCGACCCGACCGCGGCGCTCGACCAGCTTGAGTGAGCTGTGCCGCGCGGGCCAGCGCTACCGCACCGAGCAGCCGGGCATCACGAGCCTGCACGCGTTCTCCTTCGGCGCGCACTACGACCCGGCGAACGTCGCCTTCGGGCCGCTGATCGCCCTCAACGAGGAGGACCTGCTGCCCGGCAGCGGGTTCGCCCCGCACCCGCACGCGGGGGTCGAGATCGTCACGCTCGTGCTCAGCGGGACCCTGCACCACCGGCACGGCCACTCCGGGGTCATGGTCCCGGCGGGTCACCTGCAGCGGCTCGACGCCGTCGGGGGAGTGACGCACTCCGAGGCCGCCGGCGAGGAACCGCTGCGGTTCCTGCAGTCGTGGCTCGTGCCCCAGCCGGACGACGAGCCCGTGGGCGAGTACGCGGTGGCTGCCGTGCCCGAGGGCCGGGGCTGGGCCACGGCAGCAGGCGATGGCGGCCTGCCGCTGCGTACGCGGGGGGCGCGGCTGCTCGTGGGCCGGTTCGCCGCGGGCGAGCCGGTCCCGCTGCCGCCGGTCTGCCTGCTGCTCGTCGTGTCCGGAGCCCTCCAGCTCGCCGGGGACGAGCTCACCTCGGGAGACTCCCTGCGGCGCCACGAGTCCTCGGCCGGCGAGGCGCAGTCGGCCGGGGCCCACCTCGTCGCGTGGGTCTTCGGCTAGAGCAGCCAGCCGTTCTCGTCGGCGATGCGGACCGCCTCCGCTCGGGTGCGCGCACCGGTCTTCCCGATGGCGGACGAGAGGTGGTTGCGCACGGTCCCCTCGGACAGGTGCAGTCCACGCGCCAGGTCGGCGACGGTCCCGCCCTCCCGCGCCGCCCGCAGCACGTCGGACTCCCGCGCCGTCAGGGGACTCGCCCCGGCGACGAGCGTCTCCGCCGCGAGGGCCGGGTCGACGACGCGCAGCCCGGAGTGCACGCGGCGTACGGCGTCGGCGAGCTGCGCGGCCGGGGTGTCCTTGACGACGAAGCCCTTGGCGCCGGCCTCCATCGCCCGGCGCAGGTAGCCCGGGCGGCCGAAGGTCGTCACCACGAGGACCTCGCACCGGGGGACCCGGGCGCGCAGCGCGGCTGTCGCGGCGATGCCGTCGAGCCCGGGCATCTCGATGTCGAGCAGGGCCACGTCGGGCGCGGACTCCAGGGCCCGTGCCACCACCTCGTCACCGCGCCCGACCTGGGCCACCACCTCGAGGTCGGGCTCGAGGTCGAGCAGGGCCGCGAGCGCGCCACGGACGAGCGCCTGGTCGTCGGCCAGGAGCAGGCGGATCGTCGTCACAGGAGCACCGTCACGGCAGCATGTCCACCTTGAGCCGGAAGCCGCCGTCGGGCCCAGCGCGGCCGACCTCGAGCCGACCACCGGCCTGCTGCACCCGCTCGCGCAGCCCGCGGAGCCCCTGACCGCCGCCCCCGGTGTCCTCCGGCCCGCGCCCGTCGTCGACGACCTCGACCGAGTGCGCGGTGAGCAGGATGGTGCACGTACGCGCCCCGCTGTGGCGCACGACGTTGGTCACGCCCTCGCGCACGACCCAGCCGAAGACCTCCCGGTGCTCTCCCGGGACCTCGTCGACCGCGGTGGGCACCTCGGCATCGATGCCCGCGCCCGCGAGGGCGTTGCGGGCGCCACCGAGCTCGGTGACCAGCGTGACGGAGCGCTGGCCGGAGATCGTCGTGCGGACGTCGGCGAGGGCCTCGCGCGCCAGCCGCTCGATGTCGGCGACCTCGCTGACGGCCCGCTCGGGCGCCACGGGCAGCAGCTTGCCCGCCAGCTCGGCCTTGACGGTGATCACGGTCAGCGAGTGTCCCAGGATGTCGTGCAGGTCGCGGGACATCCGCGCACGTTCCTCCGTGACGGCCAGCCGCGCGATCTCCTCGTACGCCTCGCGCAGCTGGGCATTGCGCTCGATCACCTTGGTGATCCCGAACACCGCGACGGAGGCGAGCAGGATGCCCCCGATGTCGCCGCCCTCGTCGGTCCAGCCCGGCTCGAGCCCCTGCGCCACGAGCACGGCTCCGAGCGTCCCGGCCACGGCCCAGAGGCGCTGCCGGCCCGGGAGCCACGCGACGCCGACGGCGGCGAGGTAGACGGTGGTGCTGAGCCCCTGCTGGCCCGCGCCGGGGAGCGTCAGCAGGGCGAGGACCGCGAGGACCCCGAACGCCGTCCACCCGCGCACCGCCGAGCGTGCCCCGCTGCTGAGGAACGCCTGGCGCAGAAAGGTGAACGCGGTGACGTAGCCCGCGGCGAACAGGGTGAGCGCGACGAGCGAGACCCACTTGTCGATCGTGGAGTGCGCGTGCCACGCGGCGACGTACGCCGACTGCAGGTAGACCAGCCACACCGCCGCCATGACGACGCCGAGGACCCGGCGCTCCTCGTGGAGCTCGCTCGGGCCCTTCGGCACCGTCGCGGACACGGCGAGGCTCACACTCGGCGGGTGTCGCGGCGGAAGGCGCGACTGGCCACGCCCGCGAACACCACTCCCCAGAGCACCACGTTGCCGATCATGCCGATCGTCACGTCGCCGTGCGTCAGCGGGGCACGGGCGATGGAGCTGACGCCGTAGACCGGCGTCCAGTGCGCCACCATGCGGACCGTGTGCGGCAGCAGCTCGAGCGGCACGAACAGCCCGCCGAACGTCGACATCACGGCGAGCAGCGGGCCGATGACCTGCATGGCGTTGTCGGTCGGCAGCAGGTAGCCCACGGCGAGCCCGAACGCGGCGAAGACGAGGGCGCCGAGCCACGCGACGGTGAAGCAGAGCAGCCACTGCCGAGCGCCCATCGAGACGCCGAGCACGGCACCGGTGACGACCTCGGCCAGGACCGACGCCAGCGCCAGGACCATGCCGACGCAGACCTTCGCCACGATGTACGCCCACGGCCGCAGCGGAGTCAGCCTCAGCTGGCGGCTCCAGCCCTGGGCGCGCTCCGCGCCCACGGCCGCGCCGGAGCTGGTGGCCGCGACCATCGCGCCGTAGACCGCGAGGCTGACGAGGGAGTACGCCGCCCCGTCCGCGCCGGTGCCCTTGATCTGATCACCCTTCTGCTGCGCGCCGATGAGGAGGAACAGCAGCGGCGGCATGACGAGCGTGAAGATGAGGACGCGGCGGTTGCGCAGCGCGCGGCGGACCTCGAGCGAGACGAGGGTGGTGCTCAGGCCGCCGAGGCGGGGGAGCGGGCGCTCGGTGGCGCGGTCGGCGAGGGCGAGGCTCATCGGGTGCTCCTGCTGGTGCTCGAGCTGGCGGTGGGGGTGGTCAGGGTGAGGAACGCGTCCTCGAGCCCGCGCGCGGTGATCTCCAGGTCGTGCGCGCCGGTGGCGGTGAGCAGGTGGCGGGCGACGGCGTCGGAGTCACTCGTCCGCAGCAGGACCGTGTCCCCGCGCACCTCGACCCCCTCGACGCCGGGCAGCGTCGCGAGGGCGACCTGGTCGGCGCCGGGGAGGGTCGCGCGGACGACGCGTCCCGACGCCCGGCTCTTCACCTCGGCCGCCGTCCCGTCGGCGACGACCCGGCCCTGGGAGACGAGCACGATGCGGTCGGCGTACGCGTCGGCCTCCTCGAGGTAGTGCGTCGCGAACAGGACCGTGCGGCCGCGCTCGGCGTCCTGCCGGATCGCCGCCCAGAACTCGCGGCGGCCCTCGACGTCCATGCCGGTGGTGGGCTCGTCGAGGATGAGCAGGTCGGGGTCGGGGAGCAGGGCGAGCGCGAAGCGCAGCCGCTGCTGCTGGCCCCCGGAGCAGAGGCCGACGCGGCGGCCGGCGATCTCCGAGATGCCCGCTCGGTCGAGCACCTCCTCGACCGGTCGCGCGTGGGGGAAGAAGCTCGCGGTGAGGCGGACCGTCTCGAGGACGGAGATGTCCTTGAGCAGGCCCCCGGTCTGCAGGACGGCGGCGACGCGGCCGCGGGCGATGGCGTCCTCGGCGGTGCCCCCGCAGACGCGGACGGACCCGGCGGTCGGCTGGGTGAGCCCGAGGACCATGTCGATGGTCGTCGTCTTGCCGGCGCCGTTGGGCCCGAGGAAGGCCACGACCTCCCCGGGAGCGACGCTGAGGGAGATGCCGTCGACCGCGACGACCTCGCCGAAGGTCTTGCGGACCCCCGTGAGCTCGACGGCGGGCACCGGCGCGGCGGTGGCCACGGCCTGCGCGGGGATGGTCTCGGTCTTCATGCCGATGAGCATGGCGCCGGCGGCGGGCCCCGACTCGTGCGGCTCGTCACGTCTGCCCCATGACAGATGTCACGGCAGGATGGCACCGTGCGCAGAGCGGGAGTGGTCGTCGTGGGAGCCGGACTGGCCGGGGTGAGCGTGGCCGAGGCGCTCCGCGCCGGCGGGTACGCCGAGCCCGTCACGCTCGTGGGCGACGAGCCGGGCGACCCGTACGACCGGCCGCCGCTGTCGAAGGAGGTCCTGGCGGACCCGTCGACCGAGAACATACTGCGAGCAAAGGAGTTCTACACCGACAACGCCATCGAGCTCGTCACCGGGACCGCGGTCCGGGAGGTGGGCCCCGAGAGCGTCCTGCTCGCCGGCGGTCGGGTCGTGCCGGCGAGTGCCGTCGTGCTGGCGACGGGTGGTCGGGCCCGACCGCTGCCCGTCCCCGGCGGTCAGCTGTGCCACGTGCTGCGGACCCGCGCGGACGCCGAGCGCATCGCGGTGCTGCTCGCGCCCGGCGTCCGCCTCGTCGTCGTGGGGGCCGGGCTCGTGGGGGCGGAAGTCGCGTCCAGCGCGAAGGACCTCGGCTGCGACGTCGTCCTCGTCGACCCGCTCGACCTGCCGCTGGCCGGCGCGGTGGGTACCCTGGTGGCGGAGTTCCTCCGCGAGCGGCAGCGCTCCGCGGGGGTGCGGCTCGTGACGGCGGGCGTCGCGGCGGTAGAGGAGGCGGCGGACGGCCTGCGCGTCCTGCTGACGGACGGGAGTGCCCTGTCTGGCGATCTCGTCGTCGCCGGCGTCGGCATCACCCCCGAGCTCGCCCTGGCTCGAGCAGCTGGAGTCGGTGTGGCGCAGGGCATCCTCGTCCACCCCGACTTCCGGACCGAGGTGCCGGGGATCCTCGCCGTGGGTGACGTCGCGCAGATCCGCGGGCGCGAGCGCGTCGAGCACTGGGAGTTCGCGCAGGTGTCCGGACGTGCTGCTGCTGCAGCGATCCTGGGTCAGCAGGTGCCGGACCTGCCGCCGCCGTGGTGGTGGACCGACCGGCACGGCGACCACGTCGAGGTCACCGGTCGCGTGCCCGCGGCGCACACTCCCGTGCTCGACGGCTCCGCGACGGACGGCAGGTTCACGGCGTACTGGCTGGAGGAGGGGCGCGTGGTGGCCGCGGTCGCGGTCAACCAGGGCCGGCACTCCCGCACCGTGCGTCGGCAGGTGCAGGAGCGCGCGACCCTCGGGTGATCAGCGGATCCGCGGCAGCACCTGGGACTTGTAGAACTCGAAGAAGCCCGGGTACTCCGGCCCCATCGTCGCGATGAAGACCTCGTCGTAGCCCGCGTCGGCGTACTCGCGGAACTGCTGCACGTGCTCGTCGACGTCGTTGCCGCAGACCGTGCCCTCGCGGACCATGTCCTCGGTGACGAGCTCGCTCACCTGCTCGAACTGCTTGGGGGAGTAGAGGACCTGGGCCGCCTCGCCCGGGATCTTCTCGTTGGCCCAGAGCCGGTGCGCGGTCTTGACCGCGGCCTCCTCGTCCTCGCCGTAGCAGACCTTGTAGCCCACCTGCGTCGGCTTGCCGGGGCCGGCCTTCTGCTTGAAGGTGTCGACGACCTCCTTGTCCGGCATGGTCGAGCAGTAGCCGTCCCCGATCCGCGCGGCGACGTCGAGCGCCTTCGGCCCGAACGCCGAGACGTAGACCTGCACGGGCTCCTCGGGCAGCGTGTAGACCTGCGCGTGCTCAACCGTGTAGTGCTTGCCGTGGTGGGTCACGAAGCCGCCCGCCCAGAGCTTGCGCATGACCTCGACGGCCTCCTCGAGCATCTCGAGGCGGACCTCCGTGTTGGGCCACTGGTCGCCCAGGATGTGCTCGTTGAGCGCCTCGCCGGTCCCGATGCCGAGCGTGAACTTGCCCCCGGTCAGCACCTTCGCGGTCGCCGCGGCCTGCGCGACGATCGCCGGGTGCTGCCGGATGATCGGGCAGGTCACCGCCGTCGTGATCGGCAGGCTCGACACCTGGCTGATGGCGCCGATCATCGACCAGACGTAGGCGCTGTTGCCCTGCTCGTCGTTCCACGGGTGGTAGTGGTCCGAGATCCAGAGCGCCTCGAACCCCGCGTCCTCGGCGAGCTTCGCCTGCTCGAGCAGCTGGGCGGGCGAGTACTCCTCGCAGGACAGGAAGTAGCCGATGCGGGGCATGCGCGTCCTCCTCGGTGGGGGTGGTCCGTGCTGACGGTTCCCGCCGACCGGGGGAGCAACCCTTCCGCGGGCCCGGCGCGTAGGAGGGGCATGAAGCGCTCCCTCCCCCTGTCCCTGGCCGCCCTCGCCGTCGCCGCGCTGGCCCCCGCCGCTCCCGCCTCGGCGGCCGGCACCACGACCGTCCGCGTCGAGATCACCGGCTGCCCGGCCGGCTGCGGTCACCTTCGCGAACGGCGTCACCGGCCGGGAGTACGGCACCACCCGGGTCCGTGCCGGCCGGGCGACCCGTACGCTCCCGACCTCCGCGACGCGCGGGCTCCTCCTCCTCGTCACCGACCGGGCCGGGCACCAGGCCGGCGAGGGTCTCTCCGCGGTCAGCTTCCGCTACGGCACGGCCCGCGCCCACCGCACCGTGTCGAGCAGCACCGCGGCCGCCGCGCGCACGGGCCGCGCCTGCTTCGGCGGGACCACCGCCCGCGACATCACGATCCGCGTGCGCGCCCAGCTCTACACCTCGAGCGCGTACCCGCGGCCCACGACGGCGCTGCGCGCGTGGGCCAGCCCGAGCCTCCCGACCGTGGGGACCGCCAAGGCGACCGACCACGGCGCCATCCCCGTGCAGGACAGCGAGCCCTGCCGCCCCTGACGGCGTCCACGCCCGATCGACGCTGTCGCGTCCAGCAACCTCACAGCCAACCTCCAGTCCCTCCCCAGCCGCACCCCTCCGCCGTCGGGCAAGGTGGAGGGGTGCCGCTGGACCTGACGCTCGAGGCCCCCGCCCGCTCCTGGGCGCTGCTCGGCCTGCTCGCGCTCGCCGTGGTGGCGGTCGTCCTGGCGGTGCGGCACCGCCGCTCCGAGGCGTACGCCGACGCGGCCCTCCGCCCGTCGGTGCGCCGCGGTGGCCGGGACTGGGTGCGGACCCTCTCGGCGCTCGCCTTCGCGCTCGGTGTCCTCGTGCTGACGACCGGCTTCGCGCGGCCCAGCGTGAAGAGCGAGGTGGGCGAGCGCCACGCGGTCGTCGTCATCGCGCTCGACACCTCGACCTCCATGGAGGTCGACGACGTCAAGCCCAACCGCTTCACCGCGGCGAAGGAGACGGCGAAGGCCTTCATCCGCGGGCTGCCGGCCGGCATCGACGTCGGCCTGGTGGGCTACGACGCGAGCGTGAGCCTCGTCGCCGCGCCCACCTCCGACCACGAGCAGGCGGCTGCGGCGGTCGACACGCTCACCCTCAAGGGCGGCACCGCGATGGGGGACGCGCTGCAGCTGTCGCTGAAGGCGGCGCTCGACGACCTGCGCGACAGCGACGGCACGCTGCCCTCGCCGCCTCCCGCGCGCATCGTGCTGCTCTCCGACGGGGGCAACACGACGGGCAGCCCCCTGGACGACGCCATCGCCGCCGCCGCCGACGACCAGGTGCCGGTGAGCACCATCGCGCTGGGCACCGAGAGCGGCGTCGGCAAGGTCTTCGACGGCCGGTCGGTCACCGCCCCGGTCGACTACACCGCGCTCGCCTCGGTCGCCTCGGGCACCGGCGGCAAGGAGTACCACGCGGCCGGCGAGGCCCAGCTCAAGGCGATCTACGCGGACATCGGCTCGCAGATCGTCAAGCGCCTGCAGCGCCACGACGTCTCCGACCTGTTCGCGGGAGCCGGTGTCGCCCTGCTGGCCCTCGCCGCGGTCCCCTCGCTGCTCCTCCGCGGGCGGCTGTTGTGACGACCTCCCCTGACCCGTACCACTCCGACCCCGCAGGAGCAGCGCCGATGAGCCACTACGCCGAGCACGTCCCCCCGGCGACCACCGAGACCGGGCGCCTGCTGGAGCAGGTCCTCATGGAGGTCAAGAAGGTCATCGTCGGGCAGGACCGCATGGTCGAGCGGATGCTCGTCGCGCTGCTGTCCCGCGGCCACGTCCTGCTCGAGGGCGTCCCCGGCGTGGCCAAGACCCTCGCGGTGGAGACGCTCGGCAACGTCGTGGGCGGCACGGCGACGCGCCTGCAGTTCACGCCCGACCTCGTCCCCTCCGACATCCTCGGCACCCGGGTCTACCGGCCGAGCCAGGAGCGCTTCGACGTCGAGCTGGGCCCGGTCTTCGCGAACCTCGTGCTCGCCGACGAGATCAACCGCGCCCCCGCCAAGGTGCAGTCGGCGCTGCTCGAGGTCATGGCCGAGCACCAGGTCACGATCGGCGGGCAGACCTTCCCGCTGCCCGAGCCGTTCCTCGTGCTGGCGACGCAGAACCCCATCGAGAGCGAGGGCGTCTACGCCCTGCCCGAGGCCCAGCGCGACCGCTTCCTGCTCAAGATCGAGGTGCCGCACCCCTCGATGGCGGAGGAGCTCGAGATCGTGCGCCGCATGTCGGTGGGCAAGCCGAGCGCCGCGCAGATCCTCGACCCGGAGCGGCTCATGGCCGCGCAGGCCGAGGCCGACCGCGTCTTCGTCCACCACGCCATCGCGGAGTACGCGGTCCGCCTCGTCATGGTCACCCGCGACCCGGCCGCCTGGGGCGCGCCGGAGCTCGTGCCGCACATCGCCAACGGCGCGTCCCCGCGCGGCTCGATCGGGCTGGTCCAGGCCGCCCGCGCGCTGGCGCTGCTGCGCGGGCGCACCTACGTCCTGCCCGGTGACATCGCCGACCTCGCGGTCGACGTGCTGGCGCACCGGCTGGTGCTGACCTACGACGCGCTCGCCGACGCCGTCCCGCCGCGCGCGATCGTCGAGCGCGTCCTCGCCGTCGTGGGCCAGCCGGTCGTCGCGCCGGCGCAGAGCAGCGGCGCCCCTGCGTACACCAGCACTGCGCCCGCGCAGAGCACCCCGGCGGCGTGAGGCCGTCGTGAGCAGCCGCTCCCTCGAGCTCCCACCGCCGCCGCTGGTCCCCGCGGCGACGGTGCGGAGGCTCACCCTGCAGGTCAGCCGCCGTCTCGACGGCATCCTGCAGGGCGAGCACCTCGGCCACCTCCCGGGCCTCGGCAGCGAGGCCGCGGACGTACGGACCTACGAGCCGGGGGACGACCCGCGCCGCATCGACTGGGCCGTCACCGCGCGGACCGGCGAGACCGCGGTGCGCACGACCACCGCCGAGCGCGAGCTCGAGACGCTGCTCGTCGTCGACCTCGGGGCCTCGATGTCGTTCGGCACCCGCACCGCGGAGAAGCGCGAGGTCGGCATCGCCGTCGCGGCGGCGTTCCTCCACCTCGCGAAGGGCCCCGGGGACCGCGTCGGCGCCCTGCTCGTGACGCAGGACGGGCTGCGCGCCCTCCCGCCGCGCGGGGGCTCCGCGGGGGCGTACGCGACGCTGTCCGCGCTGCTCCGCCAGCCCCGCGCGACGGGCGCGGGGGACGAGCCGCGCCTGGCCGCCGCGCTCGCCCAGGCCGCCGCCCGGCAGCGGCGCCGCGGGCTCGTCGTCGTCGTCAGCGACCTGCTCGAGCCCGTCGACGAGTGGGCGCCCGCGCTGCGCCGCCTCGGCGCCCGCCAGGACGTCGTCGTCGCGCAGGTCGTCGACCGCCGGGAGCGCGAGCTGCCCGCGGCCGGTGTGCTCCGCCTCGTCGACCCCGACTCCGGCCGCGAGGTCGACGTCGCCACGACGGCGAAGACCCGGGCGCGCTACGCCGAGCTCGTCGAGGAGCGGCTGCGCCAGCAGGCCGCGGCCGTGCGCGGAGCGCACGCCGGGCACCTGCTCGTGCGCACCGAGGACGACTGGCTCCCGCAGCTCGCCCGCTTCCTCGTCCGCCGCCGCCGGGTGCGCTCGGGGGCCGCGCGCGCCGGCGACCGGACGGCGGGCCTGTGATGCACGGCCTCGCCTTCTCCTCGCCCGGCCGGCTCGCGCTGCTGGCGCTGGTCGCGGTCCTCGCCGTCGCGTACGTGCTGGCCGGCCGCCGACGGCGGCGCTCGGTCGAGGCCGTGCCGCTGCCGGGCCTCGACCTCCTCGCCGCCTCCCTGCCCCGGCTCGGCTGGCGCCGGCACCTCCCGGCGGCCGCGCTGCTGCTCGCGCTCGGTCTCGGGACGCTGGCGTTCGCCGCCCCGACGGCCGAGGTGCGGGTGCCGCGCGAGCGCGCGACGGTCATCGTCGCCCTCGACGTCTCGCTCTCCATGTCGGCGACCGACGTGTCGCCCGACCGCCTGAGCGCGGCCAAGGACGCCGCCCGCCAGTTCGTCGGCCAGCTGCCCGCGCGCTTCAACGTCGGCCTCGTCGCCTTCGCGGGGACGGCGTCCTCGGTCGTGGCGCCGACGCAGGACCACGAGGCGGTGGCGCGGGCGATCGACGACCTCCAGCTCGCCAACGGCACGGCCATCGGGGACGCCGTCGACACCGCGCTCACCGCCATCGCGGCGGTGCCCGGGGCGAAGGGGAGCGCGGCTCCGCCGGCCCGGGTCGTCCTGCTCTCCGACGGTGGCAACACGCAGGGCCGCTCGCTCGCCCAGGCGGAGGGGGAGGCCCAGTCCGCGAAGGTCCCGGTCTCCACCATCGCGTACGGCACCCCGGACGGCGTCGTGCGCGTCCCGGAGGGCCTCATCCGCGTCCCCGTGGACGCCGCCGCGCTCGCCGAGCTCGCCAGCACGACGAGCGGCCACGCGTACCAGGCCCGCAGCGGCAGCGAGCTGCGCTCGGTCTACGCCGACATCGGCAGCCAGGTCGGCTACCGGCTCGAGCGGCACTCGGTCGCGGCGGGGATGACGGGCTTCGCGCTGCTCGCCGCGCTCGCCGCCGGAGCCGCGGCGCTGGTCTGGAGCCCGCGCCGGGTGTAGGGGTTCCTGTCCGGTACGCCCTCCCCTAGGGTGGCGGACCGTGACGATGATCAAGCGTGCAGCGCGGCAGAAGTTGCTCAGCGTAGCGATCGCCCTGCCCGTCCTCGCCGGGCTCGGCACGGCTGCGGCGCCTCCGGCGAGCGCGGCGGCAGCCGTGACGGTGTGGAGCATCCCCACGGCGGACTCCAGGGCCGCGCACATCGTGTCCGGACCGGACGGCGCGCTCTACTGGACCGAGCCGTTCGGCTACCGGATCGGGCGCATCACGACCGCGGGGGAGGTCTCCGAGCTCGAGGTGCCGGACGACGGCCAGGTGGCGGGGAGCGGGCCGGACGAGCTGGTGGCCTCGGGCGACTCCGTCTGGTTCGTGAAGGACTTCGGCGTCGACGTCTGGCGCTACGTGCCGGGGCAGGGCGGCGGGCACCGGGCGTACGTCAACGAGCAGGTGGCGAGCCTGGCGCCGGCCGCGGACGGCGGCGTCTGGGCGACCTCCCTCGGCGGCAGCGACGTCGACCACGTCGGGCCCGGCGGGAGCTTCGCCGACTACTCGGCGGACTACCTCCTGCCCGCGCCGCTGGCCCTCGCGCCCGACGGCACCGTCTGGTACGCCGACGGCGGCCACTACCTCAAGCACATCGACGGCACCGGCCACCAGGTCAACGTGCCGATCGTCAACCCGCGCGGCGACGACGTCGTCTCGATGGCGTACGACGGGCAGCAGCGGCTGTGGTTCCTCCTGTTCGACCCGGGGGCGACCTTCACCCCGGCGCACGGCGGGGAGATCGGCTACGTCGACGCGCAGGGCGTGCCCCACGTCACCGACCTGATGACCCTCGGCCTCCCGGCCGACACGCTGCCCCGCGAGCTGCGGCTCGGGCCGGACGGCCGGCTCTACTTCCTGCTCGACCTGGCGGGAGGCACGACGCTGGCGCGCATCGAGGCCGACGGCTCCCTGACGGGCGTCTCCGCCGCGACCTTCAACGGCTATCGCCCGTCGGACTTCACCTTCGGCTCGGACCACAACCTGTGGTTCGTCGACCGCGGCGCGAACTCCGTCGGGCGCATCGTGCTCGACGGCGGGGCGTTCGGTGCCCTGCCCGTGCCGACTGCGCCGCAGCCGCCGGCTCCCCAGCCGCCCGCGCCCCAGCCGCCGGCTCCCCAGCCGCCCGCGCCGCAGCCTCCCGTGCAGGGCCCGCCGGCGCAGCAGCCGCCGGCCCAGGACCCCCCTGCGCAGACGACGCCGGGCCAGCCGGCTCCGGTGGTGGAGGCGCCCGCCCTGACCCTCTGCGCGGTGGGGACCAGGGGCAGGTGCCGCAGCGCGGTCTCCTCCCGCACGGTGACCGTCACCGCCCGGCTCGACCGCGCCGCGAGCCTGACGCTCGCCGTCCGCCCCGCGCCGGTGCGGGGCAGGAAGGCCGCCACGCCCGTACGCGTCGCCAGCCTGCGCGCGCGCAAGGGCACGGTGGCCCTGCACTGGAACCGCAAGCTGCGCGGCAGGCCCGCCGCCCACGGCCGGTACCAGCTGGTCGTGACGGCCACGGCGTCGGGGAAGCGGACGACCCGGATGCTGCTCGTCACGCTCTAGCTGCGGGTCCCGTGCTCGGCGGCCGGGTAGGAGCGGCGGGTGACCGCCACCTCCGCCTCGGCCGCCGAGCGCGAGGAGGCGGCGTACGCGTGGCGCGTGCTCTCGGTGACCAGCCTGGGGGTCATCCTCACCGGGCTCAACACCAGCACGCTGGACGTCGGGCTGCCGGCCGTCTCCCGGCACTTCGGCGCCAGCCCCGCGCAGGCGAGCTGGTTCCTGCTGGCCTACATGCTGGTCAACACGACGATGATCCTCGTGTTCGGTCGCGTGGCCGACCTCGTGGGGCGCCGCCGGCTCTACGTCACGGGGCTCGCCGGCTTCACGCTGGCGAGCCTCGCGTGCGGGGCCGCTCCCACCGCGGGCGCGCTCATCGCCTTCCGCGCCGTGCAGGCGGTGGGGGCGGCGGCGATCATCACCAACACCACCGCCCTGCTCACCGACGCCTTCCCGCGCCGGCTGCTCAGCACGGCGCTCGGGCTCAACATCACCATCATCTCGGCGGCCCAGGTGGCCGGTCCCGTCGTCGGTGGCGGGATGGTGGAGGCCTTCGGCTGGCGGGCGGTCTTCCTGTTCAACGTCCCGTTCGGCGTGGCCGGCGTCGTGTGGGCGCTGCTGACGCTGCGGTCGTCCCCGGCGACGGCGCAGGGCGAGTCGTTCGACGTGCTCGGCGCGGTGCTGTCCGCCCTCGCCCTCGGCGGCCTCGTCGTCGCGCTCTCCCAGGGCGGAGCCACCGGCTGGGCGAGCCCCGCAGTGGTCGGGGGAGCGCTCGTCGCGCTCGTCGCCCTCCCGGCCTTCCTCGCCCTGCAGGTGTCCCGGCCGAGGCGGGGCCAGGACCCGCTGGTCGACCTGCGGCTGTTCGCCGACCGCGAGCGCGCCATGGCGTACCTCGCGGTGTTCCTGCTGGCCGTCAGCCGCTTCGCCGTGGTGCTGCTCGTGTCGCTCTTCCTCCAGGCGGCGCAGGGGCTCGACGCGCTCCAGGCCGGGGTCCGGGTGCTCCCCGTGGCGCTCGGCATGATGCTCGTCTCGCCGGTCGCCGGACGGCTCGCGCAGCGGGTCCCGCCCCGGCTGCTCGGGACGGCCGGGCTGCTGCTCTCGGCGGCCGGCCTGCTCGTGCTGGCCGTCGCCGTGCGCCCCAGCCTCCCGGGCAGCGTGGTCGCCCCCGCGCTGCTCGCCGTGGGGATCGGCACGGGGCTGTTCATGACGCCCAACACCAGCGCGATCATGGCGAGCGTCCCGCCGGCGCGCCGCGGCATCGCCAACGGGCTGCGCTCGATGCTGCAGAACACCGGCTTCGTCGTGAGCACGGCCATGTCGCTCGCGATCGTGACGAGCCCGCTGACACCGGGGGAGAAGCGGGCGGCGTACGCCGGGACGCTCTCCTCGCTCCCCGGGCACGAGCTCGGCGCCTTCGTCGACGGCTACCGCACGGCGTTCGTCGTGCTCGCCGCGCTCTGCGTCCTCGGGGCCGTGGCCTCGCTGCTGCGCGGGGACGGAAAGCGGGTGACCGTACGCGCTGCTTCCGGCAGGCTGCCCGCATGACCCGCCTGCCCTCCGAGCGCTACCTCGCCGCGCTCGACGCCGACGCCGGCCGCATCCTCGACCTCACCCGTACGCCCGGTGCCCTCGCCGCCGCGGTGCCCGCCTGCCCCGGCTGGACCGTCGCCGACCTCGTCCGCCACCTGGGCGGGGTCTACCTGCACAAGGCCGAGTCCGTGCGGCTCGGCCGCCGCGCCCCGGACGACGAGGTCGACCAGGGGCCGGCCGGCGACGAGGCGCTGCTCGCCTGGTTCGCCGAGGCGCTCGCCGACATCCGCTCCGTCGTCGGGGGCGACCCGGAGCGGGCGGCCTACTCGTGGTGGGCGGCGGACCAGACCGTCGGCTTCTGGGCGCGGCGGATGGCGCAGGAGACGCTGGTCCACCGCGTCGACGTCGAGCAGGCGCTCGGGCTGGCCCCGGACGTCGACGAGGCGCTCGCCGCCGACGGCGTCGACGAGGTGCTCGTGGCGTTCCTGCCGGTCTGGCTGCCGGCCGACGGGGCTGCCGCGGGCGTACGCGACGACCTGCGGGCGCACGTCGCGGTCGCGGCGGCGGGACGCGAGTGGGACGTCCGGGTCGAGGGGCTGTCCGCCGTCGTGGCGGCCGGACCGAGCGGGGCCGTCGACCGCGTCTCCGGGCCCGCCGACGCCCTGCTGCTCTGGGCGTGGGGCCGCGCGGGGAGCGCTGGTTTCGACGTGGTCGGTGAGGAGGGCGTGGCCGTGCTGCGCGAGGTGCTGCGCGGGGCGACGCAGTGAGGCTGCTCGTCCGCTGGCTCGTCCTCGCCGTCGCGATCTGGCTGGCGACCGCGCTCATCCCCGGCATCGAGGTACGAGGGGGCGCCGGGACCTACCTCTGGGTGGCGCTGCTGTTCGGGCTGGTCAACGCCGTGGTCGGCCCGGTCCTGCGGCTGCTCGCGCTGCCGTTCACGGTCCTCACGCTCGGGCTGTTCGCGCTGGTGGTCAACGCGGCCCTGCTCGGGATCACCGCTCGGCTGACCGAGCACCTCGACGTCTCGGGCTTCTGGTCGGCGGTGGCCGCCGCAGTGGTCATCTCGCTCGCCTCGGCTGCGATGGACCGCGTGGTGCGCGAGGTCGGCCGGGACCGCGAGCCCCGCCCCTAGACCGAACAAGGGCACCCAGTGGGCGTCAGGACGCCACTGGGTGCCCCCGTTCAGGACCGGGGCCCGGCCCCGCGAACGAACAAGGGCACCCAGGAGGCGTCGGAACGCCACTGGGTGCCCTTGTTCGCAACGAGAGCGGGGCGGGGCTCAGCTCTCGCCGAGCGTGTTGCCGGCGCCTGCGGCGCGGATGTCGCCGAGCTGGTACTTCTCGACCGCCTCGCGCGGCGCCTCCGGCTTGACCCCGCCCTGCTTGGCCAGCTGCTGCAGGGTGGCGACGACGATCGACGCCGCGTCCACCTTGAAGTGCCGGCGCAGCGCCCCGCGGGTGTCGGACAGGCCGAACCCGTCGGTGCCGAGCGAGACGAAGTCGTGCTGCACCCAGGGCCGGATCTGGTCCTGGACCGCGCGCATGTAGTCCGAGACCGCGACCACCGGGCCGGGGGTGTCGGCGAGCTTCCGCGTGACGTACGGGACGCGCTGCTCGCCGTCGGGGGAGAGCAGGTTGGCCTCGTCGCAGGCGAGCGCCTCGCGGCGCAGCTCGGTCCACGACGTCGCCGACCACACGTCGGCCGCGACGCCCCAGTCGTCGGCGAGCAGCTGCTGCGCCTCGATCGCCCACGTCATCGCCACGCCCGAGGCGAGGATCTGTGCGCGGGCGGCGTCCGCCCCGAGCTCGGGCGCCGGGGCGTAGCGGTAGAGGCCCTTGAGCAGCCCGTCCACGTCGAGCCCCTCCGGCTGCGCCGGCTGGAGGTAGGGCTCGTTGTAGATCGTGAAGTAGTAGAAGACGTCCTCGGACTGCTCGCCGTACATCCGGCGCAGGCCGTCGCGGAAGAGGTGGCCGACCTCGAACGCCCAGGCCGGGTCGTACCAGACGCAGGCCGGGTTGGTCGACGCGATCAGCGGCGAGTGGCCGTCCTCGTGCTGCAGGCCCTCGCCGTTGAGCGTCGTGCGCCCGGCGGTCGCGCCGAGCACGAAGCCGCGGCCGAGCTGGTCACCGAGCTTCCAGAGCTGGTCGCCGGTCCGCTGGAACCCGAACATCGAGTAGAAGATGTAGACGGGGATCATCGGCTCGCCGTGCGTGGAGTACGACGTCGACGCGGCGATGAACGACGCCATCGAGCCGGCCTCGCTGATGCCCTCGTGGAGGATCTGGCCGTTCTGCGCCTCCTTGTAGGAGAGCAGCAGCGCGCGGTCGACGGCCTCGTAGCGCTGGCCGTGCGGCGAGTAGATCTTCGCCGTCGGGAACAGCGCGTCCATGCCGAATGTGCGGGCCTCGTCGGGGATGATCGGCACGAAGCGCGGGCCGATCTCCTTGTCCTTCACCAGGTCCTTGATGAGCCGGACGATCGCCATGGTCGTCGCGACCGGCTGCTTGCCCGAGCCCTTCGCCAGGTCGGCGTACGCCGCGTCGCCCGGGAGCGCCAGCGGCTTCGAGACCGGGTTGCGGGTGGGGATCGCGCCGCCGAGCGCCGCGCGGCGGGCCCGGACGTACTGCATCTCCGGGGAGTCCTCCGCCGGCTTGTAGTACGGCGGGATGTCGGCCTCGAGGGCCTCGTCGCTGATGGGGAGGCCCAGCCGGTCGCGGAACGCCTTGACGTCGGCCTTGGTGAGCTTCTTCATCTGGTGCGTGGCGTTGCGGGCCTCGAACGACTGCAGGCCCCAGCCCTTGACCGTCTGCACGATGACGACGCTCGGGCGGCCCTGGTGGGTCGTCGCGGCGGCGTACGCGGCGTGCACCTTGCGCGGGTCGTGCCCACCGCGGCGCATCGCGAGGTCCTTGAGCTGCTCGTCGCTCCAGCCCTCGACGAACGCCGCGAGCTCGGGGCTGCGGGCCCAGAAGTGCTCGCGGAAGTACGCGCCGGTCTCGACCGAGTAGGTCTGCCACTGCCCGTCGGGCGTCTCCTCGAGCGCCTCGACGAGGACGCCGTCGACGTCCTTGGCGATGAGCTCGTCCCAAGCGCTGCCCCAGACGACCTTGATGACGTTCCAGCCGGCGCCGCGGAAGTAGCCCTCGAGCTCCTGGATGATGTGCCCGTTGCCGCGCACCGGGCCGTCGAGGCGCTGCAGGTTGCAGTTGATGACCCAGGTGAGGTTGTCGAGGCCCTCGCGGGCGGCGACGCCGATCGCGCCGAGCGACTCGACCTCGTCCATCTCGCCGTCGCCGAGGAAGGCCCACACCCGCTGCTGCGAGGTGTCCTTGATCCCCCGACCGGCGAGGTAGCGGTTGAAGCGCGCCTGGTAGATCGAGTCGATCGGGCCGAGGCCCATCGAGACCGTCGGGAACTGCCAGAAGTCCGGCATGAGCCGCGGGTGCGGGTAGGACGGCAGGCCGCGGCCGGGGCCGGTGAGCTCCTGGCGGAACGAGTCGAGGTCGTCCTCGGAGAGCCGCCCCTCGAGGTAGGCCCGGGCGTAGACGCCGGGGGAGGCGTGGCCCTGGAAGAAGACCTGGTCGCCGCCGCCGGGGGCGTCGGGGCCGCGGAAGAACTGGTTGAAGCCCAGCTCGTAGAGCAGCGCGGACGACGCGTAGGACGCGATGTGCCCGCCGACGCCGACGCCCGGGCGGTTGGCCCGGCTGACGAGCACAGCGGCGTTCCAGCGGTTGACCGCCTCGATGCGCGCCTCGAGCTCGACGTCGCCGGGGTGCTCCGGCTCGGCCTCGACGGGGATGGTGTTGACGTAGTCCGTGCGTGTGAGCGCGGCGACGCCGATGTCGTCGGCCCCCGCCCGCTGCAGCAGGCGCTGGACGACCCAGCGCGCGCGACGGGGACCGGCATGGGAGACGAGGGCCTCGAGCGAGTCGAGCCACTCCTGGGTCTCGGCCGGGTCGGCGTCCGGGTGGGACACCGCGACGGTCTGGGCCGGTGCGCTGGGTACGCCCACCGGGGTCTGCTTGTCTGCCACGGGCACAGTGTCCCCCCTCGGCGGGGTGCTCGTCACGCTGGGGTCGCCTGGTGGGCAGGATGGCGGCGCTGGCGGGGCACGAGCGAGGAGGGGCTGTGGAGCGCACGACGCTGGAGGTCCGTACGGGCGGCAGCGAGGTCGTCCTCGACATCACGGCGCGGGTCCGCGCGTTCGTCGCGCAGGCGGGCGGCGGTGACGGCTGGCTGAACGCGTTCGTGCCGCACGCGACCGCGGGCGTCGCCGTGCTGGAGACGGGAGCGGGCAGCGACGAGGACCTGCTCGACGTGCTGCGCGACCTGCTGCCGCCCGACGGGCGCTACCGCCACCGCCACGGCTCGCCGGGGCACGGGCGCGACCACGTGCTGCCCGCGCTCGTCTCCCCGAGCGTGGTCGTGCCGGTCTTCGCGGGCGAGCTCGCCCTCGGCACCTGGCAGTCCGTGGTCCTCGTCGACACCAACGTCGACAACCCCGTGCGCCAGGTGCACCTCAGCCTGCTGCGCGGCTGAGCCCTCAGTCCGGACCCTCGTCGGTCGGGCAGGCGCGCACCGCGACGTACGCCGGGCCGTCCTCCGACGGCTCGAAGACCACCTCGACGAGCTCGCCCACCTCGAGGGCGCGGCCGCCGGGCGCGTCGACCGCGGACCCGGGCACCTCGACCTCGGCCGGCACCCCGTCCACGACCACCGCGCCGGTGCGCCCGTGGGCGTCCCAGCGGACGACGCGACCCGTCCCCGACCTGCGGTGCGCTGCTGCCACGGGGGAGTGGTGCCCGCAGGACGGCGCCCGACACGCGCCGGTCGAGGTCTCGAACCGGCACCGATCAGGGCGCCCCGCTTGCGCGCGGACGCGCACCCGGCGTTGACTACCGCTCACGACGCCGGCAGCCGCCGGCGCTGCTGGCCAGCGCGGGAGGAGCACGGTGGGCGCGACGGCGGGTCCGGCCGAGGAGGCGCGCACCCTCGCGGCACGCCTCGGCCTGCGCGAGGGCCAGGTCGTCCAGGAGCTCGGCTACGACGAGGACTGCGACGAGGAGCTGCGCGGCAGCATCGCGGCGCTCACCGGTCACGCGCTGGTCGAGGAGCCCGAGGACGTCGTCGACGTCGTCCTGCTCTGGTGGCGCGACGAGGACGGCGACCTCGTGGACGCGCTCGTCGACGCCCTCACCGACCTCGCCGACGGCGGCGTCGTGTGGCTGCTCACCCCGAAGAAGGGCCGCGAGGGCCACGTCGAGCCGAGCGACATCGGCGACGCCGCCCCGACGGCCGGGCTCTCCTCGACGAGCAGCATCAGCGCCTCCCGCGAGTGGCAGGGCACGCGGCTCGTCGCGCCGAAGGCCGCCCGCAAGTGACGCCCGCGGGCAGCCCGCCGCAGGTAGGCACCGCGGCGCCGGCCTTCACGCTCGAGGACACCCACGGCACGCCGGTGGAGCTGGCCTCCCTGCGCGGCCGCCCCGTGCTCCTCGTCTTCTTCCCGCACGCCTTCACGCCGCTGTGCACGGGCGAGCTCGACGACCTGCGCGACGCGGCGGACCTCGAGGGCGTCCAGGTGCTCGGCATCTGCTGCGACCCCGCGGAGTCGCTGCGCGCCTTCGCCGACCAGCAGGGCTACGTGTTCCCGCTGCTCTCGGACTTCTGGCCGCACGGCGCTGTCGCCACGGCGTACGGCGTGCTGTTCGAGCCCCGCGGCTTCGCGACGCGCGCGAGCTTCCTGCTCGACGCCGACGGCGTGGTGCGCTGGTCGGTGGTCAACGGGCCGGGGGACACCCGCGACGTCACGGCGTACGCCGACGCGCTCGCCGCGCTCGCGGGCGCTGGTGCGGGCGGCGCGCCGCACCCCCTACCCTGAGTCCTGCTCGAGGGGCCTGTAGCTCAGCGGTAGAGCATCTCGCTTACACCGAGAGGGTCGGCGGTTCGAACCCGTCCGGGCCCACCCACGACGGCAGAGGAGTGGCCCTGCACCGACTGCACTGCACGCGCTGCGGGGCCACCTGGCCGAGCGAGGCCGACCCCGAGAGCGGTGCGGTCCCGACCTGCCCGGTCTGCCTGCTCGAGGTCACCGGGAACCCCAACTCCGGCGGCAGCCCCTCGCCCAGCGAGGACGTGCTGGAGGAGGCCGAGTGACCGCGACGCTGGCCGAGGTCGTCAGCGTCGTCGAGGAGCTGTACGACCCGGCCACCGCCGCCTCCTGGGACGCCGTGGGCCTCGTCGTCGGGGACCCGGGGGCGCCCGTCCGCCGGGTGCTGTTCGCCGTCGACCCCGTGGAGGAGGTCGTCGACGAGGTCGTCGCCGGCGGCTACGACCTGCTGGTCACGCACCACCCGCTCTACCTGCGCGGCACGACGTCCGTCGCGGAGACCGGCCCCAAGGGCCGGGTGGTCGCCCGCCTCGTCCGCGCGGGCGCCGGGCTCCTCGTCGCCCACACCAATGCCGACGCCGCGAGCCCCGGGGTGTCCGACGCGCTCGCCCGCGCGGTCGGGCTGACCGGTCCGCTCGAGCCGCTCGACCCGCTCCCGGCCGACCCGCTCGACGTCCTCGTCGTCCACGTGCCGCGCCCCGACGCCGACCGGCTGCTCGACGCGCTGGCCGACGCTGGTGCGGGACGGCTCGGCGCGTACGACCGGGCGGCGTTCGTCTCGACCGGCACCGGGACCTTCCGCCCGCTGGAGGGCGCCCGGCCCGCTGTCGGTGAGGTCGGACGGGTCGAGCGGGTCGACGAGGCCCGCCTCGAGCTCGCCGTCCCGCGCGCGCACCGGCGGGCGGTCCTGGCCGCCCTGCACGCGGCGCACCCGTACGAGCAGCCCTCCTTCGACCTGCACGAGACCGCGCAGCCGCCCGGGCGGCGCGGCACCGGGCGCGTCGGCGAGCTCGACCGCCCCGAGCCCCTGCGCGCGCTCGCCGCCCGGGTCGCCCGCGGGCTGCCGGCGACGAGCTGGGGGCTGCGCGTCGCGGGCGACCCCGAGCGCCCCGTCCGCCGGGTCGCCGTGTGCGGCGGGTCGGGCGACTCCCTGCTGGGGCGGGCCACGGCGGTGGGCGCTGACGCGTACCTCACGGCGGACCTGCGCCACCACCCGGCCTCCGAGCACGACGTGCACAGCGGTCCGGCCCTGCTCGACGCGGCGCACTGGGCGACGGAGTGGCCCTGGCTGGCGGACGCCGCCGCCCGGGTCCGCGCGGCCCTCGAGCAGCGCGGGGATACGGTGGGCACCGCCGTCTCGACGGTGCGCACGGACCCTTGGACCCTGCACGTCCCGCCTCGAGACCCCGGGGAGACTCCCGCATGAAGGCCGCGCCCGCCGAGCAGCTCCGCCTGCTCGACCTGCAGAAGCTCGACACCAGGCTGGACCAGCTCGCGCACCGCCGGCGCACGCTGCCCGAGCTCGCGGACATCACCCGGCTCGAGGGCGAGCAGCAGCGCCTGCGCGACCTCGTGCTCGCGGCGACCACCCGCCTCGACGACCTCGAGCGGGAGCGCAAGCGCGTCGACACCGACGTCGAGCAGGTCCGCACCCGCGCCCGGCGCGACCAGGAGCGGCTGGACTCGGGGCGGATCACCAACTCGAAGGAGCTCATGGACCTGCAGTCCGAGCTCCAGTCGCTCGGGCGCCGGCAGGCCGACCTCGAGGACGTCGAGCTCGAGGTGATGGAGCGCATCGAGACCGCTGAGGCCGAGCGCACGCACCTCCAGCGCGAGCTGCACGGGATCGAGGAGCACCTCGCGTCCGCCACCGCCGCCCGCGACGAGGCGTACGCCGCCATCGAGGGCGAGGGCGGGCTGACCACCTCCGCGCGGGACGCCGTGGCGCGCGACGTGGAGGCGGCGCTGCTCGCGCTCTACGAGCGGATC
Organism: Motilibacter rhizosphaerae; assembly: GCF_004216915.1. NCBI lineage: Bacteria > Bacillati > Actinomycetota > Actinomycetes > Motilibacterales > Motilibacteraceae > Motilibacter > Motilibacter rhizosphaerae. The sequence goes on along the minus strand of NZ_SGXD01000002.1, from coordinate 314,263 downwards.
CGGGCGAGCTCCGGGGGGATGGGCGCGGCGGAGCTGCGCCAGCGCCGCTGCGAGGGCTGCCGGCTGGAGATGAACGTCGTCGACCTCGGCACCATCCGCGCGGCGGCCCCCGACGAGGTGCTGCGCTGCGAGGAGTGCGGGCGCATCCTCGTGCGCACCGAGGAGTCGGGCCTGTAGTGCGGCGCCTGGTCGTCGAGGCCGACGGGGGCTCCCGCGGCAACCCCGGACCGGCCGGCTACGGCGCCGTCGTGAAGGACGCCGCCACCGGCGAGGTCCTCGCCGAGCGTGCCGAGGGCATCGGCACCGCCACCAACAACGTCGCGGAGTACCGCGGGCTCATCGCCGGCCTGCGCGCCGCCGCGGAGATCGACCCCGACGCCTCGGTCGAGGTCCGCATGGACTCCAAGCTCGTCGTGGAGCAGATGAGCGGGCGCTGGCAGGTCAAGCACCCGTCGATGAAGCCGCTGGCCCAGGAGGCGCGCGGCGTGCTGCGCCCCGACCAGGTGAGCTACGGCTGGATCCCGCGCGAGCGCAACAAGCACGCCGACCGGCTCGCCAACGAGGCGATGGACGCCGCGGCGCGCGGGCAGCAGTGGGCACCCCGCGTCCCCACCGCGGTCGCGGTCGACGAGGCGGAGCTCGAGCCCGCCACCGGCAACCGGCTCGTCGGCTGGGAGGAGCTGCCCGCCCCCACGACGTTCCTGCTCGTCCGGCACGGCGAGACGCCCAACACCGTCGCCAAGCTGTTCTGCGGCCGCGACGGCGCCGACCCCGGCCTCACCGAGCGCGGTCGGGCGCAGGCGCGCGCAGCGGGGGAGCTGCTCCGCGACGCGTACGCCGCCGAGGAGCCCGTCGCCGTCGTCCACTCCCCGCTGCGCCGCGCGGCCGAGACCGCGGCCGAGGTGGCCGCGGTGCTGGGCCTGCAGACGCGCAGCGACCCGGCCTTCGCGGAGGCGGCGTTCGGCGAGTGGGACGGGCTGGACTTCGGCCAGGTCCGCGAGCGCTTCCCCCAGCAGCTGCAGGCGTGGCTCGACTCACCGGCCGTCGCCCCTCCGGGCGGCGAGAGCCTCGACGACGTCGCCGCCCGCGTGCGTACGGGCCGGGACCGCCTGCTCGCGCGCTACCCGGGCCGGACCGTCGTGCTCGTCTCGCACGTCACGCCGATCAAGCAGCTCGTCCGGCTCGCGCTGGACGCGCCCGCGAGCAGCGTCTTCCGCATGGAGCTCTCCCCGGGCTCGCTGGCGCTCGTGCGGTGGTGGCCGGACGGCGGCTCGTCGCTGCAGGCCTTCGGCGTCGCCACCCACCTCGTCGGCCCCGGCCGGGAGGGGCTCGCCGCACCCGCCGGGTCCTGACGCCCGCTGTCGCCGGTGCGTGACAGAGTGTCGCCACACGCCCCACGGATCGGAGACAGCATGGGCTGGACGCAGCGCGCCCGAGCGGGAGTCGCGACGCTCGGCACGGCGGCGGTCGCGGGCAGCCTGCTGCTCGTCCCGGCAGCCCGGGCCGCGCAGCCCGCGGCAGCCGGAGCCGCGAGCGCCAGCTCCACCGGCGTGTCCCGCAGCGCCGGCACCAACGGCGCCCGGCCACCGGTCCTGCGCTGGCGCACCTGCGCGGGGCGCTTCAAGTGCGCGGTCGCGAAGGTCCCGCTCGACTACGACCGGCCCGGCGGCCCGCGCATCGATGTCGCGGTGCTGGAGCGCCCGGCGGAGGACCCGGCCCGCCGGCTCGGCACGCTGTGGGTCAACCCCGGCGGGCCGGGCGGCTCGGCGGTGGACCTCGTCTACCGCGCCGCGACGACCTTCCTCCCGGCGGAGGTGCTCTCGCGCTTCGACATCGTCGGGATGGACCCGCGCGGCATCGCCCGCAGCACCCCGCTGCAGTGCTACGCCGACCCGGAGGAGTCGCCGGTCCAGGACCTGCCGGCGTTCCCGCAGGGTGGGGCGCAGACGGCGGCGTACCTCTCCGCGGTGCGCGCCTACGCGCGGACCTGCCAGCGCCAGGCGGGGCCGCTGCTCTCGCACATGTCGACCGCTGACGTGGCCCGCGACATGGACCTGCTGCGCCAGGCCATGCACGAGGACCGGATCAGCTACCTCGGCTACTCCTACGGCACCGAGCTCGGCGCGACGTACGCCGCGATGTTCCCCGGGCACGTGCGCAGCCTCGTCCTCGACGGCGTGCTCGACCCGCGCGAGTGGGCGGGCGACGGCAGCCGCACCCTCGAGCAGCAGGTGAGGAGCGGCGACGGTGCGCGCACCGCGCTCGACGCGTTCTTCCGCGCGTGCGACGCGACGACGACCCGGGCCTGCCCGGTCTCGGGGGCGGCGCGGGCGACGTACCGCCGCGTCGTGGCGCGCCTCCGGGTGCACCCGCTGCAGGTCCCGGGCGCGCCCGGCCCCAGCGCCTCCCCGGTGCCCTCGGCCTCCGCCGCCCTGCCCGTCGCTGAGCCGACGAGCACGGCGGTCCCGGCGCCGACGCCCACGCCCTCGCCCACGCCCTCGGCGTCCAGCGGGCCCAGCGGCTCGACCGAGGACGCGCTCACCTACGCGGAGTTCTCCGGCATCGTGCTCGAGGCGCTGTACTCGCGCGAGGGCATCGCGCCGCTCGGCCAGCTCATCGCCCAGGTCGACCTGCTGCAGTCGAAGGGCGGGAGCATCGACCCCGGCGACATCGCCGGCGTCGAGGTGCTCCGCCGCCGCTGGGCGGCCGGTGCGCTCGTCCCGTCCCTGCTCGACCGGCGTGCGCCCGACGTCTTCGGCGCCGCGCTCCCCAAGGCGGTCTACGACGACGACGGCGGCAACGCGGTCATCTGCGCCGACACCCACCAGCCCGGTCCGGCCGCCTTCGCCACCAGCGCGCGCTGGGCCGAGCGGCGCAACGGCGGCGTCGGCGAGGCGTGGAGCTGGAGCTCGGCGCCCTGCGCCTACTGGCCGAGCACCGGCGCGGACCGCTACGCCGGGCCGTTCGGCGCCGCGCTGGCCAACCGGCCGCTGGTCGTCTCCTCGCTCAACGACCCCGCGACCCGCTACGCCGGCGGGGTGCAGGTGGCGCACCTGCTGCACGCGCACCTCATCACGTTCTCCGGGTTCGGTCACACCTCCGGCGGCTCCAGCGTGTGCGTCGACCGGGCGGTGACGGCGTACCTCGTCGGCGGGTCGGTCGCGGGGCTGCCCTCCCGCTGCTCGCAGGACATCGCGCCGTTCGTCACCGACCCCCTGACGGGGGCGGTCGGCGGGAGCGACGACTAGCGGGTCAGCAGCAGCGCGAGCGTCCCGAGCCCGACCGCGGGCACGACGAGCAGCAGCCCCTCGCGGGCGAACTCGCCGGCGCCGACCCGCAGCCCCCGCGCGGCGCACCGCTCGCGCCACAGCAGGGTCGCGAGCGAGCCCCAGAGGAGCACGAGCGGGCCCGCGTCGACCCCGACGAGGACCGCGAGCAGCCGGGTGGTGCTGTGGGCGAGCGGCTCGACGGCGAGGTACGCCGGGAGGTTGTTGACGAGGTTCGCCGCCACCACCGAGGTGCCGGAGAGCCGGAGCAGCGCGAGAGCGCCGTCCCCCGAGCCGCCCGCGACCGTGCGCAGCGCCGTCGTCAGCCCGTGCCGGTGCAGCGCCTCGACGACGAGGAAGAGCCCGACCGTCAGCAGCACGAGCCGCCACGGCAGCAGCCCGGCGAGCCGGCGCGGGGCGAGGGCGCCGGGACGGCGCACCGCGTACGCCGCGAGCAGGACGACCGCGCCCGCCAGCGCGACGGTCCAGGCCGGCGCGCCCGCGACCACGGCCGGTCCGGTGAGCACGCAGACCAGCCCTGCGGTCCAGAGCAGCACGCGGTCCTCGACGACGACCTCGCCGGGCAGCGCGTACGTCCCGCGCAGCCGCGCCCGGTGGCGGACGAGGAGCAGGCCGACGGTGACGACGAGCAGCACCACCTGCGCGGGCCAGGTGCGCGCCGCGAAGCCGAGCGCGCTGAGGTGCAGCTCGCTGCCGGCGAGCAGGTTGGTGAGGTTGGAGACCGGGAGCAGCATGCTCGCGGTGCCGGCGAGCCACACCGTCGCGTACGCGAAGGGCAGCGGGTCGACCTCGGCCGCCGCCGCGAGCGCGAGCACGACCGGCGTCAGCAGCACCGCGGTCGTGTCGAGGCTCAGCACGGTGGTGAGCACGGTGGCGAGGGCGCAGACGAGCAGGAAGAGCCGGCGCGTGCTGCCGCCCCCGAGCAGCGCCGCGCGCCGGGCCGCCACGTCGAAGAGCCCCGCCTCGTCGGCCAGCTCCGCGACGAGCGTGATGGCGACGAGGAAGCCGAGGACGGGCGCCGTGCGGCTCCCCACGTCCTGCGCCGCGTCCCAGGGCACCAGTCCGGTGAGCACGACGAGGAGGCCCGCGAGGGCGGCGAGGATCGGCATGTCCCGACGATCCTAGGGAGGCACTACCCTTGGTGCCGGACGAGTCGGCCGGGCGGTCGCGTCACCGGGGCGACCCGGTGCCGAGGAAGGTCCGGACTCCACAGGGCAGGGTGGTGGCCAACAGCCACCCGGGGTGACCCGCGGGACAGTGCCACAGAGAGCAGACCGCCTCTCGCCCTCCGGGGCGAGCGGTAAGGGTGAAACGGTGGTGTAAGAGACCACCAGCGCCCGGGGTGACCCGGGCGGCTCGGCAAACCCCACCTGGAGCAAGGCCGAACAGGGAGCGTCCGAGGGCTGCCCGCCCGAGCTCCCGGGTAGGCCGCTGGAGGCTGTCGGCAACGGCAGCCCGAGATGGATGACCGCCGGCCGCCGCGCGAGCGGCGGTGCACAGGATCCGGCCTACAGGCCGGCTCGTCCCCCTACCTCAGCAGCGCCCCTGGCGGCCGCTCAGGCCGGCGCCGCCGCGCGCAGGACCTCATCGGCGGCCCGCGCCTGCCGCGCCACCGAGCGCATGCTGCGCTCGTCGGCCTCCCGGGCGAGCTCGGCGAGCATCCGGGTGCGCTGCGGTGAGGCGGGGTCGAGCAGCGCCAGCTGGAGCCGCGCCCGCAGCACCGAGCAGGGCCCGCCCGCCCGCTGCGCCAGCTCCAGCGCGGCGAGCGCGGAGCTCCGCGCGCCGGGCTCGTCGCCCAGCAGCGCGCGCATCCGGGACAGCGCCAGCTCGACCGGGGCGATGATCCCGATCTGCCCGAGGATCGCGACGAAGCCGGCGTACGGCTCCAGCCGCGCGAGCAGCGTGCGCGCGAGCGGGAGCACCCGGTCGTCGGGAGCGCCCAGGTCGGCGACCTCGGCGAGGGCGAGGGCGACGACGACGGTGACGCCCAGCGTGCTCCAGAAGAACGGCGTCTCCTCGGGGACGAAGCGCTCGAGCAGGACCAGCGCGGCCTCGACGTCCCCGCGCTCGGCGGCGGCGGCCGCCTGCCAGGGCAGCGGCTCGGGCGCGCCGTCGACGTGCTCGCCGGCGTCTGCGAGCCGGCCCTGCTCCCAGCGCAGTGTGAGCATGGCGAGGTGGAGGACGCCGGACTCGTACAGCTCGGTGCGCCGGTGCATGACGTCGGCGCGGCTGAGCAGCGCCTCGGCCTCCTCCAGCCGCCCGCTCCAGTGGACGAGGGTCGCCTCGGCCCAGCGCAGCTGGACCCGGGGGACGGGCAGGCCCAGCAGGTCGCAGCCGGCGACGCCGCGGCGCAGGTGCTCCTCGGCCTCGTCGGTCCGGCCGAGCGTGCTGCACGCCATCGTCAGCACGTTGTGCCGGAGGACGGCGTCGGTCCGCGCGTGCGGGGTGCGCAGCCGGACGAGCCGGTCGAGCAGCGCCACCGCCTCCTCGGCGTGGGCGGCGGTCCCGGTGTACGTGAGCACGCGTCCGACGATGGCGTCGGCGACGACCGCGGGGTCGCCGAGCTCCTCGGCCAGCTCGAGCGCGCGGCGGCTGAGCCCCTCGGGCAGGGCGGCGTCGGGGGAGTAGCAGCTGCCGACGGCGCGCGCGGCGAGCACGCGCACGTGCGCCGCCGGGTCCCCGCCGACCAGGGGGGTGACCTCGACCAGGCGGTCGAGCAGCACGCCGGGGGCGGTGCCGTACGCCGCCCACGGCCACGCCCCGCTCGTCCGCAGCAGGGCCGCGGCGAGCCGGCCGATCGTCCCGGTCCGCCCCTCGCGCGCCGCCTCGACGATCGCCGAGTCGACGACCTCGAGCACGGTCTGGTCGCGCCCCGCACGGGCGAGCGCGTCGACGCGCGCGACGAGCAGGTCGTCGGGCCCCGCGGACTCGCGCTCCGCCGCCTCCCGCTCCGCCGGGCCGAGCGCCGCGGAGGCGCTGAGCGCGGCCTCCCACCACTGGGCCGCGGCGTCGGCGTCCCAGCGCGCCTCGGCGTCCTGCGCCGCCTCCCGGCAGGCCGCGAGGACCGTCGCGGCGGGCACGAGCGGCAGCGCCGCCAGCAGGTGACCGGCCCGGCGGGCGAGGGCGTCGCTCCCCGCAGCGGACTCGAGGGCCGTGGCCGCGCGGACGTGCAGCCGCGATCGGCGCAGGACGGGCAGGCCCTGGAGGACCTCGTCGCGCAGCAGCGCGTGGGAGAACGCCCAGCCGGTGCCGCTGCGGGCGGGCGCGACGATCTGGTCCTCGGCGGCGAGCTCGAGCGCCTCCGCGACCCCGTCGAGCGGCAGCCCGGCGACCGCCTCGAGCAGGTCGAGCGGGAACGGGTCGCCGATCACCGCAGCCGCCCGGAGCACCTCGACCACGGACGGGGCGAGCCGGGCGAGGCGCCGACCCAGGATCGAGCGGACGGCGAGCGGGATGCCGCTGCCCCGCTCGTCGGCGGGCAGTCGTGCGTACTCCGTGACGAACAGCGGGTTGCCGCCGGTGCGCGACGCGAGCACCGCGGCGTCGTCCGGGGCGAGGTCGGTGCCACCTACCTGCGCCGCGAGCGTGGCGACCGCGCACTCGCTGAGCGGCGGCACCGCGACGCGGTCGGCCACCCCGGATCGGACCAGCGTGGCCAGCAGGTGGTCCACGTCCCGCGCGCCCTCGCCCTCGCGCAGGGTGAGCACCAGCCCGAGGGGCAGGTCGCGCAGCACGCCGCAGAGGTACGCCAGGCAGCGCAGCGAGCTGCGGTCGGCCCACTGCACGTCGTCGACCACGACGACGACCGGGCCGTCGGCGGCCGCGCTCTGCAGCAGGGCCGTCACGCGCTCGTAGACGACGAACCGCGCGGTGTCGGCGTCGATGTCAGGGCTCGGCACCAGCACGTCGTCGGGCTCCGCCCCGAGCGCGCGGACGAGCTGGCGCAGCGGCCACCACGAGGGCACGCCCTCCTCCTCGGGGCAGCGCACCCACGCCTCGCGCGCCCCCGCGGCGACCGCGGCGCGCAGCGCCTCCTCGGCCAGGCGGGTCTTGCCGATGCCGGCGGGCCCGGAGAGCAGCACCCACCGGGTGCGCCCCGCCAGCACGTCGTCGAGCACGGCGGACATCCGCGCGCACTCGTCCTCGCGCCCGACGAGGCCGCTGACGGGCGCTGGGCCGCTCGCCGCCGGGAGCGCCGGCGCGGGCTCCCCGCCGTCGGCGGGAGGGCCCGCAGGAGCAGGAGCGGCGCCGGGCCACTCGCGGAGCGCGTCGTCGTCGCGCAGCAGGGCGGCGTGCAGCTCGCGGAGGTCCGCGCCGGGGACCAGCCCGAGCTCCTCGTCGAGCAGCCGCGCGTGCGCGCGGTAGCCCTCGAGCGCCTCGGGGGTGCGCCCCGCGCGGTGCAGCGCCACGAGGTGGAGCCAGCGCCCGCGCTCGCGGTACGGGTCCTCCGACACCAGCTGCTGGGTGCGCTCGAGCGCCTCACCGACGCGACCGCCGGCGAGCAGCGCGGTCACCAGCGTCTCGAGGCACTCCGCGCGGCGCTCCTCGAGGGCGAGCGCGGCGGCGCGGACCCAGTCCTCGTCGGCGAGCTCGGGCAGCAGCGGGCCGCGCCACAGCGCCAGCGCCCGCTCCGCGCTCTCCTGCGCCCCCGGCCACTCCGCTGCGGCTGCCGCGTCGTACGCCGCTGCCGCCGCGGCGAGGAACTGCGCGACGTCGACGTCGGCGTCGTCGACGAGCAGGACGTAGCCGGGGTTGCGCCGCTCGAGGCGCGCACCGCCGCCCCGCAGGATGCGGCGCAGGTTCGAGACGTAGACCTGCAGGCTGCCGACCGCGCTGGGGGGCGCCTCGTCGCCCCACGCGACCGCGACCAGCCGGTCGGTCGACACGACGCGGCCGCGCTCGAGCAGCAGCGCGGCGAGCACCGCCCGCTGCTTGGGCGTGCCGAGGTCGAGGACCCGCCCGCCCTCGCGGACCTCGAGCGGTCCCAGCACGCTGTACTGCAACGTCGTCCCTCCTGTCGGCGGCATCGTAGGCACGCGGGGCCCGGCGCGTGAGCGGGTCAGGGCCTCCGGTAGCCGGGGTGCACGCCGGGGACCAGGCCGCGCAGCGCGGCGAGCCGCTCGAGCAGCGCCAGCAGCTGCTCGCGCTCCGCGGCCGCGAGCCCCTCGGTCACGGCGCGCTCGTGCCCGGCGGCGACGGCGGCCACCCGGCCGAACGCCTCCTCGCCGGCGGGGGTGAGCGCGAGGGCGTTGGTCCGCCGGTCGCTGCCGCGGGTACGCGCCACCCACCCCCGCTCCTCGAGCTCGTCGACCACCGCGACCACCCGGCTCGGCGCCACGCCGAGCCGCCGGGCGAGATCCTGCTGGCTCATCCCGGCCTCGACCCGGAGCAGCCGGAGGACGCCGGCGACCGGCGGGGTGATGCCGGCGGGGGCGAGCGCGTCCGCGAACCGGCCCGTGGCGTCCGCCCCGAGCTGGGCGAGCAGGAACGCGATCCCGGGGCGGCGGGAGGAGGAAGGCACGGGAAGATGCTAGACGAGGTGAACCGTTCAGGAGCAGAATCGTTCTGCACCGACACGGAGGAGGGCCTGTGGCCGCCACGCTGACCGCTGCTCCACGCCGGGCTCCCGGGTCGCCCGTCGTCCGCGCCTGCTGGGTCGTCTCCGGCGCCCTCGTCGCCTCCGGCCTGCTCCACCTGGTCGTCGCCCTGCTCGCGGACCGGCCCTTCGGCGGCCCGCTGTCGTTCCGCAAGCCCGCGACCTTCGGCCTCTCGTTCGGCACCACGCTGGCGGCGGTCACCTGGGTCGCCGGCCTGCTCGTGCTCGCCCCGCGCACCCGCTCGCTGCTGCTCGGCGTGCTCGCCGTCGACTGCGTCGTCGAGGTCAGCGGCATCACCGTGCAGGCCTGGCGCGACCGTCCGTCGCACTTCGACACGGAGACGCCGTTCGACCGCTCCGTGGCGATGCTGCTCGCCGCCGGCGGAGGCGTGCTCGTCGTGGTGCTGGGCGCCCTCGCCGTCACGGCCTTCTGCGGCCGGGTCGATGGGCCGCCGAGCATGCGGCTCGCCCTCCGGGCGGGCTTCGCGTTGCTGCTCGCCGGGCTGGGCGCCGGCGTCGCGATGATCGTGCGCGGCACCGTGCTGGTGCAGAGCGGGCACCGCCAGGCGGCGTACGACACGGCGGGCTTCCTCAAGCTCTTCCACGCCGTCACGCTGCACGCGGTGCTCGTCCTGCCCGCCCTCGCGGCGCTGCTGGCACGGGCAGGGGTCCCCGAGCCGGAGCGGCTGCGCCTCGTGCGGCTGGGCACCGCGGCGTACGTCGTGGTCGCCGGCGCGGTCCTCGTCGTGCAGGTGCTCGTGCTCCTGCTCGCGCGCTAGCCGACCTGCTCGCTCCCTGCACTGCGCAGGACGTAGAGGAGGGTCAGCCCGGTGCCGACCAGCAGGGCCGCCGCCGAGAGCCCCAGCGACCAGTGGACGCCGATCGCGCTGCCGAGCAGTCCGACCGTGAAGCCGCTGCCGGCTCGCAGCCCGTTGGCCGACATGCCGTAGACGCCGATGACCTGGCCGCGCTTGCCCTCGGGGGCGCGCAGCTGCACGATCGTCTGCCCGATCGACATGCTCGCGAGGTTCGCGACGCCGCCGACGAGGAGCAGCACCACGGAGAGCAGCAGGTTGCGGGTGACGGCGAAGCCGAGCATCGCCGCGCCGTAGACCGCGGTGCTCGCGACGGCGGTCCGTACGGTCGGGCGGAGCCGCCCGGTGACCTCGAGCAGCAGCCCGCCGACGACACCGCCCGCGCCGGTGGCGAACAGCAGGACCGAGTACGCGGTGTCCGCCGAGAACCACCCGTGGTCGTCCGCCGCGAAGATCGGCATCGCCGACTGCAGGGAGGCGCCGACGAAGAAGGACCCCAGTCCTCCCAGGATGATCTGGCTGACGATGACGGGGTCGTCACCGACCTCGCGCAGCACGCGCAGGGCGCCGGCCACCGTCAGCCGCGGGCGCGCCGCCTCGCCGGCGCGGCTGTGACCCGTGAACCGCGTACGCGCCAGGAAGATCGTCAGTGGCAGGTAGATCAGCACGTTGGTGAAGATGCCCGCGGTCGGGTGCAGGCCCTGGAGCAGTGCTGCACCGACGACGGGTCCGAAGAGCACGCCGAGGCTGCGCGCGGTGGCGTTGAGGCGTACGGCGCTCGGCAGGGCCTCGTCACCGACGAAGTCGTGCAGCATCAGCTGCTCTGCGGGACCCCAGAGCGCGCCGGCCAACCCGTGCACGACGAGCAGGACGCAGGCGGCGGGCACGGTCAGGCTGTCGGTGAGGAAGAACAGCCCCCAGCCGACGGACACCGCCATGAAGAGCAGTTGGGCGACCTGGATGACGCGCCGGCAGTCGTAGCGGTCGGCGAGGCCGCCGAACGTCACGGACAGCAGGAGGAACGGCACCCAGTGGGCGATGACGGCGAAGCCGGCGAGCGCGGGGGCGTGGAACCTCTGCCACAGCACCCAGTACGTGATGACGTGCTCGATGTTGTCGGCCATCATCGAGAGCATCCCGCCGACGAGGTACGTGCGGCAGTCCTTGTTGCGCAGGGCCGCGAACTTCGCTGGCCCGGTGCGCTGCTCGCCGGCGGTGCGCGGTCCCGGCTGCGCTCCCAGCGCGACAGGGGCGGGCTCCGGGGGAGTCAGGGTGGGGACGTGGGTCGGGACTCCGCAGGCAGCGCACACGGTGCACCATCCTCCCAGCCCGCCGTTCGGGCGGGCAACGGGCTTCCAGCTGGACGCCCGTGCCGGGGACCGTGCGCGAGCTCGCCCGCCGCCGCGCGACGCCCGCCCACGACGACGGGGAGTAGGAGCCGGCTCGTGGGGCACCAGACCGCCATGGTGTGGAGCAACGGAGGTCGGCGCCGCTCCGGTCGCTACGGGCAGGGCGGCTACGGACAGGGCTGGGGCGGTGGGGGCTACGGCCAGGGCCCCTTCGGCGGCGGGCCGTTCGGCGGAGGTGGTGGCGGCTACTACGGCCGCCGCGGCGGGGGCGGCGGGGGCGGCGGGTGCCTGCGCGACCTGCTGCTGCTCGACGCCGGCTGCTGCCTCGCCGAGTCCCTCGGCTGCGGCGGCAACCTGCTGCTGGTGGCGCCCCGCCTGCTGCGTGCCCAGCGCGCCTCCCGCGAGGGGACGTGGGCGCTGCGGCTGGTCCGGGCGTACCGCACGCAGGTCAGCCCGCGCCGCGCCCGGCCCTGCTGCCGGATGGAGCCGTCGTGCTCGGCGTACGCGGAGGAGGCCCTGCTGCGCCACGGCACGCGGCGCGGCACCGTTCTGGCGGCCCGGCGCCTGCTGCGCTGCCGCCCGGGCGGTCCGCGCGGGCTGGACCCGGTCCCCGACGCCTGAGAGCGCCGGCGGGTCCTACTGCGCGGCGGCCTGCGCGCCCTCGGCGCCGCGCAGGTCGACGACCCGCAGGGGCTTGAGGTAGTGCGCCACCGCGCGGCCGCCGCTGCGCTCGACGATCCAGCTGCCGCCCTTGGCGGTCGTGTCCGGCGCGGCCGGCACCTCGACCCGCGCGTCGGCGCGCCAGCGGCGCAGCAGCCCGTTGAGCAGCTCGCCGTGGGTGCAGAAGAGCGACCCGTCGGCGCCCGTGTCGAGCAGCATCTCCTCAGCCTCGTCGAGGCCGGCGTCCGGCGCGAGCAGGGCGCTGAGCTCGGGCTCGAGGTCGAGGACCTCCGAGAGCGGTGCCAGGGTCTGCCGGCAGCGGCGGTACGGGCTGGTGACCAGGCGCGTCACCGGCAGGCCGCCGAGCTGGCGGGCGAGCCCCTCGGCCTGCTGCTGGCCGCGGCTGCTCAGCGGGCGGTCGACGTCACCGAAGGGCCACAGCCGCTTGTCGCCGGCGTGGGCGTGGCGGACGAGGATCAGCAACGCCCCTCCTCGTGCTCGGCGCGGTCGTGGCCGGCGCGCGTGGACTCGTCGCCCCCGCAACGACCCTGCGGCATCCAGTGGACACCCGCGAGCGGCGCGGGGGCAACCACCCCTCGTCCGCGGCTCATGCTCCGGACGTCCGGCCCAGCGGGGCCAGCTGCGCGGCGAGCCAGCGGGCGTCGAAGCCCGTGCGGCGCGCGGTGTGCTCCACGGAGTAGCCCTGCCGCAGCAGGTCGAGCGCCTGCTCCTCGGTCCACCCGAGCTGCGGGGCGTTGGCCTGGCGGACCACCACCTCCGTGAAGGCCGGGGTGCCGTCCGCGGGGCGCGTCGAGCCGAGTCTGGGCATGGCCCCCAGGGTACGCGGGTGATCGTCCGCCGTCCGTGGCCCACCCGGGTGGTTCACCCTCGGGGGCAGGCCGGTCGGCTCCTCGCGGGTCGCTGGGCGGCGGGCCCGGCGTCGGTGGCGCGTGCCACCATCGGGTGCAGGTCGAGACGTCCCCGCTGCCCCGGGAGGTCCGACCGTGCCCACCCCGCCCGTCCCGCCGTCCACCCTGCCGTGCGACGAGCACCGGCCCGTCGAGGTGCTCCACGAGGGACGGTGGGTCCCGGGGACGCTGCTCCGCGCGTACCGCACGGGCGGGCGGTGGCGCGCGGTCGTGCGCTACGCCACCGCCCCCGGCGAGCGCTACCAGCAGGCCCGGTGGGCCGAGGACGTCCGCCCCGCCCGCGAGGAGTGACGCCGTGTGCCCGCGGGCACGACCCGGACGAGGACCACCGACGGAGGGGACGCGCGTGTTCGAGGCCGAGAGCATCGGGCTGTGGCGGGACAAGGACGTCATCGACCCGCAGGGCGGCAAGATCGGGACCCTGGAGTCGGTCTACGTCGACACCGGCAGCGACGAGCCGTCGTTCGCGGGGGTGAAGACCGGCATCATCGGGCGGCACCGCATCGTGTTCACCCCGCTGGCCGGAGCGACGGTCGGTCCGGGCTACGTGCGGATCCGGTTCGACAAGGACCTGGTCAAGGGCGCGCCCGGGATCGACGTCGACGGGGAGCTGCCTGCCGACCAGGAGCCGGCGGTGTTCGCGCACTACGGCCTGGCGTACGAGACCGGCGGCCCGCGGCGCCTCGCCCGCCGCTGACCCCTGCGTGGCGGTGATCCCGCCGCGCGGCCCAGCCCTGCCGTGATCATGCACGTCCTGGGCGCCCAGGGCAGCCTCCGCACGCGGTGATCATGCACGTTTGGCGGGGCGCAGCCTCCGCGGCCTCCGCGCGTGATCATGCAGGTCTTGGGCGGTCGCGGGCCCGCGCAGGCCCCCCTTGTGCCGTGATCATGCACGACTTGGGGGCCGCACCCCGCGCACCCCCTGTGCCGTGATCATGCACGTCCTGGGCCCAAGACCTGCATGATCACGGCGAAGTGGCGGTCTCCAAGATCTGCATGATCACGGGGAGTGAAGAAGGCCCCGCCCCCGAGCCCGCGCCGGACGTGCATGGTCGCGGCGAGGGGGCCCGCCCAGGACGTGCATGATCACGGCGAGGGGGTGACGCCAGGATTTGCATGATCACGGCGAGGGGAGCGTGAGGACGTCCGCCCCGTCGTCCGTGACGACGAGGGTGTGCTCGAACTGCGCGGTGCGCCGGCGGTCGCGGGTCACGACGGTCCAGCCGTCCGCCCACATGTCCCAGGCGATCGTGCCGAGCGTGAGCATCGGCTCGATCGTGAAGACCATGCCGGGCTCCATGACCGTGGTGGCCCGCGGGTCGTCGTAGTGCGGGATCACGAGCCCCGTGTGGAAGCCGAGGCCCACGCCGTGGCCGGTGAAGTCGCGCACCGTGCCGTAGCCGAAGCGCCGCGCGTAGGACTCGATGACCCGGCCGATGACGTTGACGGGGCGACCGGGGCGCACCGCGCGGATGGCCCGGTCCAGCGCCTCGCGGGTCCGCTCGACCAGCAGGCGGGACTCCTCGTCGACGTCGCCCACGAGGTAGGTCGCGTCGGTGTCGCCGTGCACCCCGTCGACGTACGCCGTCACGTCGATGTTGACGATGTCGCCGTCGCGCAGCACGGT